>NZ_JBWPJO010000002.1:0-296968 GCF_056583835.1 Pauljensenia sp. C0254C2 | reverse complement strand
GCGCTGAGCAAAGCGCTTCTTCCTGGTGAAGATATACAGCGCCAAAGGCTTGTCGCGATCCTGGTAGTCCGTCAGCACGTCCTCAATATCCGTGAACTCCTTGATCGGCAAGATGGGACCGAAGATTTCTTCCTGCATGACGGGGCTGTCCCATTCGGGGTCGTCGACCAACACCGGGATGATCTGCTGCGTATCCTCCAGCGTCACATCGGCCGGCTTGGCGTCGCGCGACTTCGACGTGATCAGGCGCTGCCCTTCCAGCAATCCGGACAGACGCTTGAAATGCTTGGGGTGAATCACCTTGGCGAAGGAGTTGCGACGATACTCCTCGGTCGGCAATGCGCTGTCGATCCCCCGCCTCAGCGCCTCGATCAGTTGGTCCTTGACGTCGCGGTGAACATACACGAAATCGACGCCCACACAGGTCTGCCCGCCGTTGGTCAGCTTGCCGAACAGGATTCGCTTCGCTGTCTTTTCGATGTCAGCGGTCTTGTCGACAAAGCACGGGGACTTGCCGCCCAGCTCCAGGACGACGGGCGTGAGGTGCTCCGCCGCGGCGCGCATCACCACTTTGCCGACGTTCGGGGAGCCGGTGAAGAAAATAAAGTCGAACTTTTCATCCAGCAGTGCCGAGTTCTCCTCGCGCCCACCTTCGATGACGCTCACGTAGCCGTCCTCGAAAATCTCCTTGCACATCTGCCGGATGAGGCGGGATGTGGCCGGCGAGTAGGCGGACGGTTTGATGACCACGGTATTGCCCGCTGCGATCGCCGCGGCGAGGGGACACATCGTCAGCTGGAAGGGATAGTTCCACGGACTCATCACCAGTGCCACGCCAAATGGTTCATACGTCACGGACAGCACGCCGGGCATCTGCGAAAGCGCGGGAATCTTGTAGTGCGGCGCTGCCATGCATGACAGGTGCCGGCGCATGAACTTGATTTCGTCCAGGACCAGCGAAATCTCCGTCATGAAGCTTTCGGTGTCCGACTTGTTCAGGTCAGCGTGCAGCGCATCCAGAATGTCGCGTTCGTGGGCGCGTACTGATTTTTCAAATGCGGCCAGCGTGCGTTTGCGGTAGCTGAGGTCACGGGTTTTCCCAGTGAAGAAGAACTCCCGTGCGCGCGTGACTGCCTCGCGGATTTCCTCTTGTTTTGTGCGTGCCATATCCATCCTCTGATACTCATCATTGAATGACACTCATCAGTGAGCGACTACTCACATGCTACTAGCGAGGAACGCACGGCGCTGGGTCTTCCAGATAATTTCCTCAAGATTGTTCCGATCTGCTCCATCAGCGTCCCTACTCCCTTTCTGGGTTATAGCTCCGACCAGTTTCCAAGAAGGAAAAACTATGTTTTCAAGATATGCACGGAGGAATAAAGCAGGTGAGGAGCGCAAGTATCCAGCAGGCGTTGCCTCGCACTCACAGGCAGGCTTGTTAGAGTACATTGCATGTGGCTGACGGTGCTCTTTATGATTGGAATCACGGCCGAGGCCATGACAGGCGCCCTGTCAGCGGCCCGCGAGCGCATGGACCTGTTCGGCGTGATGATGGTGGCCGCGGTGACCGCCATTGGCGGTGGCTCCATTCGTGACGTTTTGCTGGGACACTACCCACTCACCTGGGTGAAGAACCCCCACTACGTGGTCATTGTCGTGTGCGCCGCAGTGATTTCGGTTCTGATTCCCTCATTGATGAAGCATTTCCGCAAGCTGTTCCTTGGTCTCGACGCACTTGGGCTGGCGGTGTTCTCCATTTTCGGCACACGCATCGGCTGGGACGTCGGCATCCAGCAAGGCCCCGCCCAGGCGTTCATCCTCGCCTGCGTCGCCTCAGTGATTACCGGCGTGATGGGCGGTGTGCTGCGAGACCTCCTGTGCGACCGTATCCCCCTGGTGTTCCTGAAAGAGCTGTACGCCGCGGTGTCATTCCTCGCCACCTGCACGTACGTCACACTTTCCGAACTGGGCGTGCACGATGACTGGGCCGTGACCATCACGCTGATCGTCACCTTCGTCTTCCGCATTCTCGCGATTCGCTTCAGCTGGCACCTGCCTGTCTTCGACTATCAGGAACAGCACTACGAGCGCAGTCAGTCGGTGCGTCCCCGCCTGTTCATCCACCGCCTCAAGCAGTGGAGGCCAAGGCGCCCTCGTCAATTCATCAGGAAGAACTCGAAGCCTGTGCGACCAGATTCCACCGCCCCCACCATCGACGAGGGTGACTAGTGGACCGCCTACTTACCCAGTTTGCTGCGCGGCACGACCGGGCGAATTTCGAGGTTCTCCACCATTGCTTCCTCACTCGCGTCCACTGCCATGCGCACCGCGGCGGCAACTGACTGCGGGCGCAGGTGATCGCTGGGGCGGTAGGAGCGGCCGGCGCGCTGCTGAATGTCCACCTGCATATCTGTGTCAACACGACCCGGATGCACGGAAGTGACGCGAATCGTGCCGCGCTCCTGCTCACGCAACGCGTCAGTGAAGGCACGCAGGGCGAACTTGGAGGCTGAGTACACCGCGTTGTCAGCGCCCACGCGATAACCGGCTCCGGAGTTAATCGCAACGACCTGGCCACCGGCAGCGCGCAAAGCCGGCAGCAGCAGGCGTGTCAGCTCGGCCACGGCAACCACGTTCAGGCGCAGGACTCGGAGCCACTCGTCAGGCATGGTTTCGGCGATTGTACTTGAAGGCGCCATTGTTCCGGCACTGTGCACCAGTATGTCGAGGCGCTCCAGGTGCAGGTCTTCGACGGCTTGGTGCATCTGTTCGAAATCACTGAGGTCTGCGACAAATGGACGGACCGTGGCTGCTGCGTCTCGGCTGGAGATGTCCGTATTACTGCCAGTGGCAGCTGCCTGGCGTGCTGCGATGAACCTGTCGCAGGCGGCCGCCACTGATTCGTCCGAACTGCCACCAACGATGATGGTGTGTGTGCGGGACAGTTCCTGGGCAATGGCTGCACCTATACCGCGCGTTGCGCCGGTGATCAGGGCAATGGGTCGATCTGTCGAAAGCTCGTGCGTAATCGTCATGGGGTCAGCTTATCGATTCGGGCAATGCCTGTTCACCCCCTTCGATACACTGGACGCACGACACTCCTGTGTCGACTTGGCAATGATCGAGCACCAACAAGACGATCCTTTCATGCGAGGAGGCCCCCATGAAACTTGCATCCGGCATCATGCGCACCATCACCGGCGCTTACATTCTGAACTCAGGTATCGGCAAACTGCATCTGGATGCCGAGGCCGCTGCCGGACTGCAGGAAATGGCCGCCACAGGCATTCCCCAGCTCGGTGAACTTGACCCGGAGGTATTCGGCAAGTTCATCTGCGCATCGGAAATCGGAATTGGCGCATCGCTTCTGACACCGTTTATTCCTCGCAAACTCGCCGGATTGGCGCTGACAGCATTCGCCTCGGGCATGCTCACCATGTACTTCCGCAACCCTGCGATGACCGAAGCAGACGGAATCCGCCCCTCGCAAGAAGGCCTGATGCTCTCAAAGGACGTCTTCATGCTGGCGATCGGTTTGGCTCTGATCACCATGAAGAAAGACAAGAAAGCGCAGTAAATGCCTCGTGATCAGTTCCCGCTGGCCGGCCGAGTCATCGTCATCACGGGAGTGAGCCGGCGGGCAGGGATCGGATACGCTATTGCCCGGCGCGCCGCCGAATGGGGCGCTGACGTGGTATGCCACCACTTCAGCACCCATGACGACAAGCAGCCGTGGGGCAGCGATGACATTGCAGCCGTGTGCGCCGGCATCCGATCCCACCTTCGGTCCGGCGCCCGCATGATCGACGTCGGTGGTGATTTAACTGACGAGGGAGCCCCCGCGGCACTGATCGATACAGCGCGCAGCGAATATGGCCGCGTTGATGCTGTTGTGTGCAACCAGGCGCTGTCTGGCAATGACGGCGCGCTCAGTGACATCACAGCGGACGATCTTGATGCCCACTGGCGTGTCAATGCGCGCACGTCAATCCTGCTGGCGCAGGCCTTTGCGGCCGTTGCCGGCGACCAGGGGTCGATCGTGTTCATGACATCCGGGCAGGCGATGGGGCCGATGCGCGGCGAAGTTGCCTACGCCGCCTCAAAAGCAGCAATCGCAGGCATCACGCTGACACTGTCAGATGAGCTTGCGGCCAGGAACATCCGCGTCAACACTGTCAATCCTGGCCCTGTTGACACCGGCTACATGACGGACGAGGTGCGCCAGCATGTGCTCGAGCAGTTCCCCGGTGGCCGGATGGCCACCCCTGATGATCCGGCACGGCTGGTTGTGTGGCTCCTCAGTGATGAGTCTCAGTGGGTCACGGGTCAGGTGATCAACACTGAAGGCGGGTTCTCACGCTGGAAGTAGCGCCACGCTCACCGCTGCCAGGCACAAGTGTGCACACCACCAGGAAGCACGGTGGCGAAAACAGGGCACGAGAGTGTCCGCACCCACCCCATGACATTTGTGATAGATAGATCGTGACAATCGCTCTATCCACATGCGGGTAATCATTTGTACTGTGAAGACATGAACACAGATGAGATTGCCACCACACGTGGCTCCACAGTGCGATCCGAAAACGCTCACACAGCACAGACGTCATCGCAGGCATCATCGGCGGCGCCTACACGCGCACCACAATCCGCTCCACCAGCAATCGACCTCGTCGACATTCACCGCTCGTTCGGTCAAGTCCACGCAGTCGACGGTGTCACCCTGTGCGTTGAACAAGGTGAACTCGTCGCACTGCTGGGACGCAACGGCGCGGGCAAGACCACACTCATTGACATCGCTCTGGGTCTGGGCCATCAGGATTCGGGCACAGCCAGGCTTTTCGCCATGGCTCCTCATGACGCAATCAAGCGCGGCCTGATCGGAGTCATTCAGCAAACTGGCGGACTGCCGCCCGAACCGTCCGTTCGTGAAACAGTGTCAACACTGGCCAGCGCATACGTCGATCCCGCACCTGTGGGTGAGGTGCTGGAGCTGGCCGGAATCACCAACCTGGCAACGCGCAGAATCGGCAAGTGTTCAGGTGGCGAACAGCAGCGCGTACGCCTGGCGATCGCCCTGCTTTCACGTCCGCGCCTTCTCATCATGGATGAGCCGACCGCCGGAATGGACGTGGATTCACGGATGCAGTTCTGGCAGACGATGGAGAAACTGACAACAGGCGGCTTGACCGTCGTGTTCGCAACTCACTATCTGTCAGAAGTTGAAGCAGTTGCTCACCGCATCATCATCATGAATCGCGGTCACGTTGTCACAGATGAAAGCTCCCGAACTCTGCTGAACACGGAGCGTGCCCATATTCGCGCAACCGTCTCAGAAGAGCATAGGGACGCCCTCGTCAATGAGATCACTGCGCTGCCCGGGGCCGACAAGTGGACCTACAAATTCGACGACGGGCAAATCGCGATCGACGGAGAAAAGCTTGAACCGGCTGCTCTTGCGGTGCTGAACACCGCAGGCATCAAGGATTTCCAAATGAAACGAACCAGCCTGGATGAAATGTTCACCCGCCTGACCGGCGCGAACACGGAGGAGTCAGATTCATGAGCACGCACGCCGCAACGACACATACCCTGACGAAACAAGACCTGACAGACCGACCTGTTCCCCCGCCGCTCAAAGGACTGGGTGCACAGTTCATGATGGCGTTGCGTGATAACACGCTGCGCAACCCGTGGTTCATCGGCGGTTCCATCGGCATCCCCGTTCTGATGTATTTCCTGTTCGCAGTTGGCAAGGAATACTCAGATACCAGCGTGGGGCACGCGAACGTTCAGGCAGCCATTCTGGCCGGTCTGACATGCTACGGAGCGCTCATATCGGCTGCGAGCGCAACATGCAACACCGCGCTGCAACGTCGAACCGGATGGTGGCGCACACTGGCACTGACTCCAATGAGCCTGTCAACATACCTGTGGGCTCAGATCTGTGCGGCAATCCTGGTCGGCGCTCTGGCTGCACTGGTGACCTATGGTGTAGGGGCACTCACCGGCGCTGAAATGTCAGGAATTACCTGGGTTGTGACGTTCGCGTTGATTGTCGTGTGCAGTTTTCCCCTGGCGGCATTCGGATTCGCGGTTGGCCAGCTTGTCGGTGAGAACGCCGCGAACTTCATCGTCTCAATGACGGTGCTGGTCAGTGCATTCCTGTCCGGCATGTTCATACCGATGGAGCAGATGGGCTCATTGGTCCAGAAAGTCGCGAAGTACACACCAATGTATGGGATCATCAATCTTGTTCGGGCACCGCAGCTTGGCTGGGATACCGCGTTCGAATGGAGCTGGGTCATCAATATCGCGGTCTGGTCGCTCGCAATGTTGGCCGCAGCTGTCTGGACGTTTACTCGCTCGAGCCGTACTGAAAGGAACTGACAGCGATGAGCTGGAGCTGGCTGTGGCACTCACCGGCGGCTTCAAGTTCGCTGCACGAGCGCCTCAGCTCGTTGCCGTGGGCACTGCCGTACCTGATCTTCATGATCATCGGCATCATCCTGGGAGTGCGCAGCAGCCCGGAGCAGGCTGTGCCCATGTTCGCCTGGCTCACCGTGTTCATCCTGGTGTACGTTTCCACGTGGATCCGTTCCGACTCTGCCCCCGTTTCACGGTCAACGGACCCGTGGGTGGTGGCGACGATCGTCGTCATGAGCGTCCTGCTCGCAGGTATGATGCCGTTTTCGGATGCGGTGTCGGTGTTCTTTTTTCTGCCGTACATCAGCGCGGTGATTGTGCTGCAGCTTCCGCGCCACCTGTACACGCGGTGGGCGTGCGCGCTGCTGATCGGCTCAGTCCTGCTCGCAGTGCTTTTGGTGATTCTGCGTCTGGCCAACATCAATGAGGCGTCCTTTGGGCTGGCGATCCTGCTGTGCACGATTTTCATGACGTTCATGGCTCGTCGCGCCATCGACAATGACCGAGAAGACAGGATCCGTCAGGCCGAGCGCGTCCAGACCTCCCAGTCAGAAGAACGCAGCCGCATCAGCGCGGATCTGCATGACGTCCTCGGGCAGACCCTGACCGCCATCAACGTCAACGCGCAGGTCGTCGCCCGGTTCGCCCAGTTGGGCAAGATGGACGAGGGCGTCCCCTACCTTGAACAGCTCCAGGAATTATCACATGACGCCCTGGCGCAGATGAGACAGGTTGTTGCCGCCACGCGTGAAGCGGATCTGGATCAGGAGCTGGCGCAGGCCGCGCACCTGGCGGACGCTGCGGGCATCGTGCTGACGCTGAGCGATGAGGGGCATCCACCTGAGGGCAAAACCAGTCAGGTTGCCGCTCACCTGGTCCGTGAATCGATGGCGAATGTCGTCCACCATTCCGGTGCTGACCGGGTATGGGTGGAGCTCAGTCCGGTTCGCGTGAGCGTACATGACAACGGTCGGGGCAGCAGGCCGGCTGCCGCGGGTCGAAGCCGGGCCGCTGCCGGCCAGAAAACCATTGCGGACAGTCAGCAGAGCGCTCACGCGGGACAGCGCATGTCCACCGGTTTGGAGTCGCTGGAAAAACGTGCCGAAGGTGTGGGCACCGTGACCTGGGGGCCTGCTGACGGGGGCGGATGGCACGTGACGTTCACGGTAGATCCGGTCGATGGGGCGGATTCTCCTGCCCTGTCAATGGTGGGCGACACTATTCGTCCCGTCAGTGAAGGAGCACTCTCATGAGGGTCGCAGTTGTCGATGATCAGGGAGTTGTCCGCGCCGGTATCGCCGCGCTGATCGGTTTGGAGCCTGACATTGAGGTGGTCGCTCAGGCTTCGAACGGCAGCGAAGCGGTTGACCTTGCCGAGACCATGGGCGCAGAGATTGACGTGATGCTGCTGGATGTGGAGATGCCCGGTATCGATGGTTTGCAGGCGCTGCCGCGCGTGCGCGAGGTGAGCCCTCATACACGCGTGCTGATGCTGACAACGTTTGACCGTCCGGGGTGGGTGGCGCGTGCCCTGTCGCTGGGGGCGGCCGGCTTCGTGTTGAAGGACCAGCCGGCGGAGGCTCTGGCCGCGTCGATCCGCGCGGTCAACGACGGTAAGCAGGTTGTTGATCAGGAGCTTGCCGCGCGCACACTGGGCCTGGGGATCAATCCGCTCACCCCGCGTGAGATCGATGTGCTGCGTGCGGCCGAGGGCGGCGGCACCACTGCTGATGTGGCGCGTGAAGTCGGTCTGTCTCAAGGCACCGTCCGTAACCATGTCACCAGTGCCATGGCGAAAACCGGTGGCTCATCCCGCATGGATGCCGCGCGCCGCGCCCGCGACAACGGGTGGCTGTAGGGACTGCCCGCGGGGCTTGCGTAGGGGCCCGAGGGGCCCTGCCTCTGGTTCAGGCGTCGTGCTGACCGCTGCTGATCGGCACGATGAGCGTTTCCTATCGCCACGGCTCGCAGGTGATCTGGGTTCCGGTCTCCATATCCAGACTGCCGCCATCCTGGCCCTGTGCTACGTCGACCGGCACTTCACCACCTGCGATGCCCAGTGTCATATCAACCGTGTCAGATTCCTCCGTCCCCGCTCCGCGCCAGGATAGTTGCATCGCGGCGCTTGCACCTGCAGGAATATCCACTCCCCGGTCAAATTCGGCCGCCGAGGCGCGGGGCGATGCAACAGTGCTCACCGCTAGGTCTGCTCCACTCATCGTGATCTGCAGGTCGGGCACACCGCTCACAGAGCACGCGGTGTCACCATTGTTAATCACTGTCAGTATCGCGCCTCGAGCACCCAGCGCTCCCTGCACCGGACCGAGCACGGCAGTAAGAGAGTCCGGGCTGCACAGTGGCTCCACCGCCGACATCGCTTCACCCCCAGACTCAGCGACCGCTCCAGACTCAGCGACCGCCCCAGATTCAACAGCCACCGCAGCTCCAGACTCAGCTTCTTCCGGCGGCACCGAAGACGAAGCAGGTGGAGTCTGATCAATCGGGGTCGACCGGTCAGCCGGTGCAGGCAGAATCATCAGGGCGCTCACACTGACAATCCCCGCCACCGTGCACACCACCGCCGCGCATCGGGCGATAGGACGCCACGCAGCAGTGGTCGGGTCACCCTCGTCGATGATGATTGCCGAGGATGGAGCACCGCCTTCATACTCGACGGCAGAGTTTTCGCGAATGCTCTCGTAGGCGGCGGCGCGAGCCAGCAGCATGGCGACAATCCCGATAACAGGAACCGCGAACAGGCCCGGCCCAGTGAAAAGCAGCGCGATTCCGGAGATGAAGACTGCGATGATCGCTGTGAGCGCGACGGCTCCGCCTGCAATCCAGGCTGGTCGGGTTGTGCGAGTCTGAATACTGGTCGTGAGGGCGAACATCAACGCGAGCAGCACGCCGGCCACGCCCGCAAATCCAAGTGCCGCGGCGTATCCACCGAAGGTCAGCGCCAGGCCACCGACTGCCAGGATCGGCGGCGCAACGACGCATAGTGCCACATCAACGACGAGGGAGACCCATTGGCTGGTTGTCCGTGAACGCGTGGGGCTCCTGCGCGACTGATCCGATAATCCGGCAGAGCGGTCAAGAAGCGGTGTCCACGACCAGTTGTCTGTCAGTTGGCGCGCCAGCGCGACCCACAACCCGATAACGGCGATGATGAGCAGCAGCATCGCGATGAGGTAGCCGTAGGGGAAGGGGTAGTCACGGCACTGCCCGGGGAAGTCATTGCAGTCGAACTGGAGTTCGGGACCGGGCATGCGGATGTCCTGTCCCGTGATGACGATCAGTGCGCCCAGTGCGAGGCCGAGGAGCACTGCGGTGCCCAGCAGCTTGCGCCCGAGCACAGCGGAATCTGCATCTGAGTGAGTGCGTCGCCGCCTTGAGCAGTTCACAGTACCAGTGTGCCACACAGGCGGCACAGCCAACCGGATGTGCCTGTAAGAGATGACAGGCACATCCGGCAGGACATGCCACGCGGGCAGGACTGCAGCCTCAGTTCTGGATCTATTGCGAGTTCAGGGCAGCTGTGGGGGGTGTGCGTGCGGCGCGCACTGCCGGGTACAGGCCGGCGACAGCGCCAATCACCACGGTCACGGCCAGACCTGCGGCCACCACGTACAGCGGCATGACGAACAGCCATCCACTGACGGTGGCCACGACAGCAGTGATCAGTGTGCCGATGATGCAGCCGAGTGCTCCGCCGATACCGGCCAGCAGCAGTGCTTCAGACAGGAACTGGATACGGATGTGAGCGCGCGTTGCTCCCATGGCCCGACGCAAGCCGATTTCCTGGCGGCGCTCGAGGACTGAAATGATCATCGTGTTGGCAACGCCGATACCGCCGACCAGCAGAGCAATTGATCCGACGCCGGCCAGCAGCGTCGTGAATGCATGATCGGCAGCGGCTTTCGCACTGAGCGCTTCTGAAGGTCGCGACACTTTGATACCACCTGATGCCTGCGGTGAAATGGTCGGTGCCAGGAGGTCACGGATCCGGGCGACCTGGTCATCGGCGCTGCGCTCGTACACTGTGGTGGGATGGTCATCATGGCCGTACAGTCGTTGCGCCGCTGTGCGACTGATCAGCGCCGCGGAGTCCAGTTCCGGTGCCAGTGGTACCGGTTTGAGGATACCGGCCACCGTGACGAGCTGGTTGCCCATCCAGATCTGTGTTCCGGGAGTGACAATGCCGAGGCGCTGGGCTGCACTCGCCCCCAAAACGGTTGTCGGATACTGCGCGAGCGCTTCGTTGAGCCACGTTCCATGCGCCACTTCGCCTGCCACCACGTCCAGCAGTGTCAGATCAGTGGAGACGGTCGCGATCCCACCTGTTTCTTCTGCAGGAATCAGCGAGCTGCGATAGACCTTGATGTCGGTCAGGGCAGCTGTGCTGGTCGCATCGGTAACACCCGGCAGGAGCGCCACTTTCGCTGCAGCGTCTGGTGGCAGTGTGGCAGCGGCTCCCGTCATGTCGCTTCCGGCAGTGACTGTCAGCAGATTTGTGCCGAGGGCGTCCAACTGTCGAGTCAGTTGAGCTCTGCTGGAGGTGGAAATTCCGATCACCGCCACCATTGCTGCGATCCCGATCGCGATGCCCAGTGCTGACAGGAAGGCACGCATCGGGCGTGAGCGCAGCCCCACTGTGCCGAGCCGCACCGCATCTGATGCCAGAAGCGTTGACGCGGCCGGCGCTGAACGAATGTGATCAGATGTGTGAGTCATGGTGCTCCCTTCCAGCCACGCCGCCCGCCGGGCATTCAGTCGAACCGCCTGTCGCGCCGCCTGCCGCACCGTCGGCCGAGTCAGCCACGATCCGTCCGTCACGGATGGCGATTCTGCGCGGCAGGCGCGCAGCCAGGTCGTTGTCGTGTGTAATGACAACGATGGTTGTGCCCGCCTCATTCAAGTCGTGGAGAAGCTGGACGATTGATTCACCCGAGCGTGAATCCAGATTGCCTGTCGGCTCGTCTGCCAGCAGCAGCGGCGGTTCAGCGACAACAGCTCGTGCAATCGCCACACGCTGGCGTTCTCCACCTGACATCTGGTGGGGTCTGTGCTCCAGACGATGCCCCAGTCCGACGCGTTCCAGCGCTGCTCGTGCCCGCTCGCGGCGCTGCGAGCGCGCTACGCCCAGGTACAGTAATCCGTCAGCCACATTGTCCAGGGCGTTCACTCCCGGTGAGAGATGGAACTGTTGAAAGACGAATCCGATCATGCGGGCGCGCACCGCTGACACACCTGCATCATCAAGTTCACTGACGTTGATTCCATCAATGAGGACCCGTCCCGACGTGGGAGTATCCAGTGTGCCGATCATGTTGAGCAACGTCGTTTTACCTGATCCGCTCGGTCCGACAATGGCCGTGAATTCGCCGCGGTGAATCGTCATGCTCACGCCCGCACACGCCTTGACGGGCGGGAAGCCGAACGAACGAGTCACGTCATCCAGTTGCACCAATGCGTCGGTCATCGTGATGGCACCACCACGTGCTGGCCTTCGGCAAGGTCGTCTCCGGATACTTCCACGCGTCCGGCTGCAAACAGTCCCGTTTCAACAGGTATCTGTGAAAATGAGCCGTCCTCGCGTGCGATTTCCACGCCGAACTGTGTCGGTGTCAGGGCGAGCAGGGCGTTGACTGGAACGGTCAGCACGTTTTCGCGGGTTTGGGACGGTAGCGCCACTGTCACGGATGCTTCCTGGAGCGTTGATGTGGCTTCCGGGTCGGAGGGGGTCACGGTGATGGGAAGGATGCGTTCCTTGTTTCCCGCAGCCGGGCCTGCCTGGTTTGCCTGTGAGCCCTGCCCGTCGGCCTGGCTGTCCTGACCGTTTCCAGCGCCACGCTCAACCGGGGTGCCAACTGAGCTGATAGTGCCCGGCGTTGTTGACCCGTCGGGAAGCTGAATCGTCACCTCGCGGCCCTTTTCAGCCAGGTCCTGCTGTGCGAGCGAGACGTTCGCATCCACGACCTGTTGCATGGAGGACACGGTGAAAAGGCTGGTGTCCAGCGTGACTCGATCTCCCACACGGGTAGACAGTGTTCCGACGCGCAGGTCAGCTGGAGCAAAAATGATTCGTCCCAGCTGCAGGCGACCACTACGTGTCAGTCCGACTGCGTCCTGCCAGTTCCTGATCGCACTGATCGTCTGCGCATCGAAGCGCTCATCTGGCTCATCGGCAAAATAGCCCAGATCCTTGAGGGACTGTTCGAGCTGCTGAACGTCCTGCCCGTTACTCATACCGTCTTCAAAGTCACGCCACGCAGGGGTGGCACCGCGCATGAGGTAGGCCGGGTCGTCACCTACCTGGTACAGCTGTGCACCGGCGCTGATTTGAGTGCCCGGTTCAGGCAGCTGTGTCACGATTCCGTCGTATCCGGCACGAAGCTGGTGCGAATCAGCGTAATGTAACGTGCCGGCAACATTCACACTGCCATGCAGATCCTCGCGCACAACGGGTTCGGTGGCAATTGCAGAGCCTGCCTGCCCCGTTGCACCGCTCTGACCCGATTGTGCGGCATTGGCCTGCCCGCCGTGCCTGAGCCAGATGGCACTTGCCACCACCAGCGCCACAACCAGGATTGCCGCAATGCCGAGGATGACAAGCGTGCGCCGCTTCGTCATAGCTTTCACTTGGTGTTCTCCGTCCCGGTGTTGGAGGCATTGGCCGCATCAGCCTTGTCGAAGCATTGAGAAATGGCTGCTGGCGGCACGTCGTTGAGTCGGATTCCCTGGCCTCGCACTGGATCTTCCACGTGATAGCCGTCCTGGCGCAGGCATTGAGCGACACGCACAAGCCGATCGAATTCTTGGTCAGTCATTTCACTGTCCGCACCTGCCGTTGGGCTGTCACCGACTTTTTCCCAGCAGCCCTGCACGGCGGTGTTCCACGCGTTCGCATCGACACCAAAATCTTCGCCCGGGCCGTAATTTTGAAGGTCGTCGGGCACATTCACACCGGCTTCACGCATACAGGCAGCAAATTTGAGATTGTATTCTTCCACAGCTTTGGTCTCTGACTCTGATGCGCCAGCGCCCTTGCCCGCAGCGTTGCCGTCCGATCCGGCTGCGTCGCTTCCGACCGGCATATTGCTCGAACAGCCTGCAAGCGCGACCAGGCTCATCAGCGCAGCTCCAGTCACCGCGCGCGCCCTGAAAGCTTTCAGCACGCCTCCAACTGAGCTCTCTGCCGTCACGTTCGAAGCCCTACCATGTATGCGCAGTTGCATCGTCAATTTCCTCCACGTATTTGGTCCTGCAGTTTGCGCGAGGTACCCGGATCAGTACTCCACGCGTCTGAAGAGATTTAAACGCATCATGCGTTGCCGTAGCGTTGCGGTTTTTGTTTATGTTTTGCTAACACTGACATCGTTAAGATGTCGCCAGCGGAAGGGGCTCAACTGAGTCGCCCTCGTCAAGAGGAATGAATGAAAGGCACACCACTATGAAGGTTCTCATCGCCGAGGATGAAGAATATCTCGCACAGGCAATCGCCCAGGGGCTGAGGCGCGAAGCAATGGTTGTTGACGTGACTTTCGATGGCGATGACGCGCTGGAGATGGTGCGTAGTTCTTCCTACGACGCGATAGTTCTGGATCGTGATTTGCCGGGAACTCATGGTGACGAGGTGTGCAGGATTCTCGCGCACCACTACCCTGAGGTGCGCATCCTGATGCTCACTGCCGCCCGCACGCTCAACGCACGCGTCACGGGGTTCGAACTGGGAGCTGACGACTATCTGGTCAAACCGTTTGAGTTCCCGGAGCTGGTTGCCAGACTGCGAGCTCTCGGCCGCCGCTCTCAACCGGCACGAGAACCTGTCCTTGAATCGTGCGGAGTGCGTCTGGACCCGTTCCGTCGCGAAGTTTACCGCAATGGGCGCTTCGTCCGTCTGAGCCCCAAGGAGTTCGCGGTTCTGGAATTGCTGATGGAGGCTGACGGCGGGGTCCTCAGCCAGGAAACGCTGCTGGAGCGCGCATGGGACGCGAACGCTGATCCCTTCACCAATTCGATTCGCGTCACTATTTCACATCTGCGGCAGCGCCTCGGATCCCCCTGGGTTATTCAAACCGTGCCGGGCGCAGGATATCGCTTTGGGGAGGCAGACAGATGACGAGGACACCGCGCGGGGAACGCCGCCTGACCCTGCGAATGCGCCTGACCTTGTCGTATGCGGGACTGGTGGGCGGTGTGGGCCTGGTGATGATTGGCCTGGTGTACGCCTATATGCGCCTGGTGCCGATGCGACTGAACACCACGTTCGCTCCTCCCGCGCCTGACGGGCAAAGCGCCAGTTTTGACCTGGTGATCCCAGTGGCCCGCTCCATGCTCAACACCATGCTGGTCACATCGCTTCTGGTTCTGACGATTCTGACGCTTCTTTCCGGCCTGGTCGGGTGGATCGTGGCGGGACGCGTGATGGCGCCGCTGGTTGACATGAAGAAAGCTGCAGCTCTGGCAACATCAGGCGATTACAGTTACCGCCTGAACCTGAAGGGACCGGATGATGAGGTGCGCGAGCTGGGCGTTATGTTCGACGCGATGCTTGATTCGGTCGATCAATCACTGCGCTCCCAGCAGCAGTTCGCGGCCAACGCGTCGCATGAGCTGCGTACTCCTCTTGCCACGACTCAGACAATGATTGATGTGACGCTGTCTGATCCGGATGCGACCACTCAGGAACTGCGGGACCTTCTGCGACGGGTACGCGAAACCAATCACGCCAACGCTCAGACTGTGGATGCGCTGCTGGATCTGTCGGCAGCTCAAGGCGGGATGCTGGCGCGCGAAGAGGTGGATCTAGCCGAAATTGTTCGCCAAGCCATCCATGAAGTTGAATCTCTGGCGAAAGACCATGGTATAGCCATCCATACGAGCATCACTCCCGCTGCAGTTACTGGAGATCAGGTGCTGCTGCGCCAGGCAGTCTCGAACCTGCTGCGCAACGCCGTCACCTACAACCAGGCGGATGGATCTGTGAACGTCACCCTGCAGGTACACCATTCGTCTGATGCCAGTGCTTCCTGCGCAGTGCTGAACGTGACCAACACCGGCCCCCTCGTCGATGCTGATACCGTCAGCTCACTGTGTGAGCCTTTCGTGCGTGGATCTAGACGTACAGCCGGTACCACGCGCGGACATGGCCTGGGACTCGCAATCGTGCAGGCTGTCGCTCAAGCTCACCGCGGCAGAGTCACTATTTCCGCACTCGACGAGGGTGGTCTGAGCGTGACACTCACCGTTCCTGCAACAGTGCGCATTGCCAGCCGTTCAGTGGATGCGACACGGGCTACGCCCAGCACCACGTGAAGACGTCCGGCCCCAGACAGTGATCCCGGTCAGTATTGCCACCCCAGAGATATGGCGGGCAGCTCAGCAAAGACCTGCGGCCTCACGTGGAGGCCGCAGGATCGATCAGGCGAACAGGTAGGGGTTGATCATCTGCCACGCGAGCGGCGATGTCAGCCCTGCCAACTCCACTTCCGGTTCATCGGCCTTGGTGCCGTCCATCGCGTACAGGCACGTCGGAGTACTCAGGAAGAGCAGGGATCCAGCGGGCGCCATCTGCTCGTCCACCGCGACGAAAATGTCGAACACATTCATCGCCCAGGTTCCCTCAAGACCGGCCTTGCCAAATCCTGTGTCGTCGTGATCTCGGCATTCACTGGCGATGACGCGTTGCAGCTGATCGACATCACCTTGGTGTGCCAGACGAATGACGTCGGAGGGCAGGTGAAGTGGGCCGTCGAAAACATTCATGTGCGGCCCGAAAACCAGCCAACGCAGAATCAGTGAGGGAACTTCTTCCGGGTCGGAGCGGAACAGGTTCATCGAGTCACCCTCGGGCACGATCCACGTGACGTCCGTTGAAGAAATCCACACGGTGAGGGTGATCCGTTTGACGTCTTCCGACGGTGCGATGCGGGTCAGTTGAATCATGTGGGAACGCTGAAACAGACCGGCGAAAAGGCGTTCGGCACCGTCCGTCAGGGATTCCTCATCGCTGATGAATCCCAGGTCGACCAGATTCTTCCAGCCGTCTGAATTCGTGTCAGCTTTGCCGTCCAGCAAATCGGTTAGGGCTTCCCAGTCGGCCTCGTTGAGAATTGCAGCTGATTCTTCCGGGTTAAAACGGCTCATTGTGGGTTCCTCAAGCTATTCGACATTTCAACAAACGTGTCGTACATCGGGTCAAATTCGCGTGTCGCGCATGTCAGGGTGGCGGTCAGTCCGGCCTCGCCGTTCACCCACAGCCACTGGCACGACGACACGGACAGATCTTCCATCATGTAGACCCCCATGCGGGCTACACCATTGAGGTGTTCGTTTTCCCATGCTGCGTTTTCCAGCACCAGGAATCCGGGGATAGATTCGACGAGTTGACGCAACGTGCCGTCGTACCAGTCGATCGGATCGTCCGAGCCGGTCGCGGCTTTCGTCACGACGAGGCTGGGGCGGAACCCTGATGCAGCTTCAGGACCAAGTGCGATCAGCGGGAAGGTGCTCTCAACTTCCTGGAGCATCTGCTGAGTCGGGCCTTCTTCCGGCACTTGCTGGGTGAATTGCGCTTTTTCTTCAGTGCTGAGTTCTTCCCAGTCTGCGGGAAGAGTGACGAACTCAGCGTCACTACTCGTTGGACTCATCAAAATCCTCCATCGCTTCGGTGGTTATTGTCGGACTTAAATTCTTGATGTTCGGGCTGGGTCAGGCGGGTCGGATCACTGTGGGAAGTAGTCGGATCACTGTGGGAAGGCGGGACGATACCTTCAGCAAAATGGCGATCGGCCGGGTATGAGCCCGAATCGACTTGAGTCAGGGCTTGCTGCTGACGTTTTTCCAACCGCTTCTCCGGATACATCGCGTCAGGCAGACGGAAGGGGATCACTGATATCAGCGCGACAACCATACAGGCCATTGCAACGATGACGATGATACGCATTCCCTGTTTGCTCATCCCCAGTGTTCCAGCAGTAAATGCAACTCCGAAAAGCAGGAACGCCAGACCGATGGCAGGAGTGGTGAGTGCTTCGGAGTTTTTCCACCATCCGAAAATGTTCCCAACTGAGCGGGCGAGTTTTCCGAGCGTGGAGTCTGAAAACATCGCAAGAGCCCATTGAGCCAGGATGAGGCCCCCAAACAGGAATGCCAGTGTGATCATCCAGAAGGTATCACTACTCGAAAAATCATCCATCGATTTCCTCATCCTCAGCTACAGAGCCTGTACTGCCGTGGCCGGAGCAGCGGCGGGACAACGCAAGAAGTGGTTTCGCCGTCAGTCCGCAGCCACATCCAAATCCTCGGCTCTCGTCAGATTACCTTGAGGTCACTACGCCTCGCAGCGTTAATCACCATGCACAACACTCACACATCAGTATCGGTCTTGCTGGCGCTAATCGAACAGGCCGAAGGTAAAATCTGTTGCTTTTCCGCCAAGCCACTTACCGCCGGCACCACCCGCGACGCCACCGATGATGCCGCCAACGGCCGCTCCGATCGGTCCGCCAACAGCCATACCAATAGCTGCGCCACCCATCGCACCAGCTTTGCCGCCAGCCCAGCCACCGCCGACTTCCAGCAGCGTTCGGGTTCCGGCACGTGCAACCTTTTCTCCGGTTCCCATACCAGGATTGAGCGCACTGTCCGTCTTCCACTGGTCGTAAGCGGTGGTGCCAGCATCAACAGCGGTGAGCACACGCCCAGCATGCTTCGTGACCTTGCTGACTTTGTCGAGGATCTCTGGCGAATCTCCCCATCCCTTACCAAGGTTGACCTTGTCTTTAAATCTGAGGAACTGAACCTCTGGCGTATCTTTGAAATGCTTTCCGAGTCTCTTCGGATCGAACGTGGCACCGTTGAGCTTGAAGTTGATGCCCTTAATAAGCTTGACGGCATCGCCGGTGCGGGACTTCAGCATCTTCAGGAAGCCCAGCGTCGTACCGCCACCTGAGAACATCCCAGTGAAAGCCTTGACCAGCCAGTTGGCGGAAGTAACGGCACTGCATGCGTTCTGCAGCTCACTGTGAGCAACGTCCTCATCGCGGCGGACGATGCTCACCTCTCCCGCGAGGGTCGAATAGAGGGCCTGCTTTTCCATGTACTCAGTCCACGCCTGGATGAGAGCCGCATTCGTCACCGGATCCGCCGGAACCGGCAGCGGAGGCGGAGGCAGTTCGATTGAAGTCTTGGGGATAACAATCAGCTTGCCTGCTGCCGCCCGACCTTCAATGTCTTTGAGGCGGGTCTTACATGAACGAATCAACGTCACAAATGAGTCAACGGCACCAGCAAAAGTTTCGATCTCATCATGGATCTCCTGCGCTGATTTAGTGGCAGACTGGATAGCCGCGGACGCTTCAGCTGCCGTGTAGCCCACCAGCTCAGACTGCACGATGCTATTGGCCCGATCGAGGTCCTTAATACCGTCGTACACTTGGCCCCTGCCATGCAGGAGGACTCCACTCTTCCAGGAGGAGAGCGTTTCGGGTTCTATATCGAGCTTGGTGTCAATCATTTACCCATTCCTCCTGACTGGGGGTAGTAAACCCCGCCCTGGGGGTAAACCGAGGTAAGTTCGCTAAAGATTCGAGCTTCTGAAGCTTCGAAATTCTGATCAGCGGTCGACAGACTGCCACTCACCTTCGCTGTTCCATCAGCTAGGGCTTTCAGGCCTTCAGTAAACTTGCTCAGTACAGCATTCACACTTGCCGTGGACTTGCCAAAATCAGGCGGTGCCCCAAAATTCACTCCCGCGAACGTGCTGTTCGCCTCGTTCAATCGCCCTTGCGCTGCTTGCGACCGATCCTGCTTCCATTTCAGATCGCCCATACGATCCCCTTACATGTCTCATCGCAGATACGTCGTGACCAACGCGCCACGCCAACTCTTCGATTGCCGCACTTAGGTTAGGGATTCAGATTAAACAGTGGGTAAACAGAATGTGAGCAGTTTTCAGGCGCCCGTCACAAGCGGGTCGGCCGCCCTCGTCAATCACGCCAACACTGAGCGAGACCTTGCCGCCTCCAGCATCCACCGGGCTGCATAATCCACGTCCGCGGGCACCTCTCTCACGAGGAAGAACACACATCTACGCTCCTACCTCGCGCGCGAGCGTTACGATTATTGAGGAGGGGAACCGCAGGCCCTCACGCACCCACCCCCGACACCTCATCGTGAAGTCGACCACATCAAGAACAGCCACATCGAACCGGGCGTTTCTGGCTTCCGCACTGGAATTTCACTATATGGACGGGCGTGAGAGCCGAAGACAGATCAACCTGGCACGCCCCGCCAGTGCTCCACCACGCAGCGACATGCCCTGTTAAGTGAACTAGCCCCTGAAAGTTGGACTGGTTTAATTCTAGGCGGTTAGGTCTTCAAGGCCGTAGTTGAATTCGTGGTTACCAGCACCCACCGCATCGTATTTCAAGTAGTTGAACACACTAGCCATCGGGTCAACAGTGCTATCTGTCCGGTTCGAGTGGTACACCATTTCGATTCATGAGCCCTGCGCAGCGTCGCCGTTGTCTAGAAGCAGCACGGCGTTCTTACCTTTTTCTTCACGAACGTTCTGGATTGCCGTTGAGGGGTGATCCATACCGCGAACATTTTGGGGTTTGGAAGAGCCAAAGGGCTGCCCGGTGAAGTAGTCGTGGTCCACTAGGGTGCCATAAATGAAGGTTTTGGTTTTCAAAACAAAACAGGCAAGGTTACTTTTGTACTTTAACTTCACTTGAGACGAAGGTCTTACAGATTTGCGCTCGTACATATCACGGATTTGGCCGGGCGGAGCAAACAACGTTGTTTTGGTGCCTCACCGCAATTTCGTTCAGCACTGTTCGGACTATAGGAGAAATTGGCGACGGGGGTGAGACCGTTTAAGGTCTCACCCCCGTACTGTTATGCCGGTGTTTCGTCGGCTAGGCGATTAGCTCTCCTCGCCTTCTCGACGGCGTCGCACGAGCGCCAGGCCAAGGCCTGCTACGCCCATTGCGGCTGCGATACCAACGAGTCCTGATACCTGCGCGCCGGTGCGTACAAGCTTAAACTTCTTGACTCCCGGCTCGGTGGTCATATCGCCAGCGGCAGGCTTCTCAACGGTGACCGTCACGCGATCAATCTCGTTGCCGTTCTTGTCCTTGACGATAACTACGATCTTGTCACCAGGCTTAGCGTTGCCGTCGATGTCAACAACGAGGTTGCCGTCGCCATCGATTTTTGCCTTGCCGGGGCCGTCGGTGTCGACCGTCGTACCGTCCTCAACAGGGCCGCCATCGTTCGGGATTACGACCTTGCCACCCGGTTCGCCAGAGCCGTCCTTCCAGTCCGGAGTCTTGGTGTCAGGTTTCTCAACAGTCACAGTAACTTCAACCGTGTCCGTCGAGTCATCCGGGTAGGTCACAACAACAGGAACATCAAACTCCTCAACAGTGTCCTTATTCAGCTTCGACCCATCCGGGAACGTAACCGTAATCTCACCAGTGTTCTCATCGATCGTCACTACATAGCCCTCAGGAGCCTTGTAATCACCAATCGAGAACTTCGAACCCTCAGGAACATCTACACCCTTACCATCCTTACCAGTAAAGGTCGGGGACGACTTGGTCTCCTTACCAGGAACAACCAACTTACCCTCATACGCAGGCTCGTATTCGTCTGATTCCTTGGTCACCAGAACAGTCCATGCGGACACATCGTTACCACCAGAAACTAGAACCACGTTGAAGTAGTCGCCCTTCTTGGCAGTCTCGGGGATATCAAAGGTGCTAGCTGCAACCTGAGCCTTGATGCCCTTGGACTGGTCAAGTTCACAGGTCTTTAAGACTGTGCCCTTGGAGTCACGCCACTCAACCTTCGAAGGCAGAGCTGACAGGTCACCGTTAAACGCAGGAGTAACCGTTACGCCAGGCGCAGCCGGCTTATCCGTTGCATTGTAGTCGGCGGTAATAGTGACCGGAGTGTACGGCATTATGCCGTACACTCCGGTCACTATTACCCTAAGGCTCGCTACTGCTCGTTTAGCGCTGGGAGTTTCGCCTGCGCATCGCGGTGAGGCCTGCGCCTGCCAGTAGCAACGCTGCGGCCGCTGCTAGTGTGCCCTCGACGCTCACACCGGTGCGGGCCAGTGATGAACCGCTCTGAACGCCCGACTTAGCAGACTTGCTGCCCTCAGTGCTCGGAGTAGTCACCTTGTCGCTTGGCGTCGTGCCCGGCGTTGTCTCACCTGGGTTGTCACCAGGTTGCGTCGGGTCAGACGGGTTAGCTGGGTCCGTCGGGTCAGACGGGTTAGCTGGGTCCGTCGGGTCACACGGGTTAGCTGGGTCCGTCGGATCTTCACAGACGCACTTGGTGCCAACGCGTAGCTTGCGCGTTGTCGGATCCTTGATGATCTTCTCGGACGTTTCCGGATCGCCTACCGGCTCTCCATTCTCGAGCTTCCAGGTCTTGGTGATTTCCTTCTCGCCGAATACACCGGCCTGGTCCTCAACAATCTTGCCAACTTCGAGGTTCGGATCGAACTCAATCTCAGTGTCATACGGAGTTTTCTCCGTGTGCTTGTCCGTCAACGTGGTCTGAGTCTTGGCAGGGCCAACCTCAACGATGTGCTTAACCGGATCGCTGATCTTCTCGGAGGAATCCTTCTTGGAGACCTCCCCGTTCTCAACATTCACCGTGACGGTGTGCTTGATCTCGCCCTGCTTGCCTTCCTGAACAACCTTGGTTTCACCAGGCTTCAGTTCAGGGTTGACCCGCACCTCGACCTCGAACGGAGTCTTTTCCGTCCACTCAACCGTGGTTGAGGCAGGCTTGCCCTTGGTACCAACCTTGATGATCTCGTTGACTGGCTCCGTCACGCGCTCAGTATCGGTCTTGGTGTTCACAACCTTCGAATTTTCAATGGTCTCGGTGGTGGTTACCTTATCCTTGCCGAGCTTACCTTTCTGCACAGTTTCCCGCGTACCGGCGTCCATCGTGTCATCAAGCTGGATTACAGTCTCGAACGGGACATTTACCTCGTATTCAGAGGTCTTAGTACCAGTGGTCTTGGTGCCTACGCGAATGATCTGCTTGGTGGGCTCCTTGGTACGCTCAGTAGTCACTTCCGGGTCACCTTCTGGCTTGCCGTTCACGATCTTCTGAGTCGAGGTCACAACCTCAGTGCCAAGCTCGCCCTTCTGATCAACAACCTGCTTGCCCGCTTCCAAGGAGTCATCGAAGACAACTTGAGTATCGAACGGAATCGGCTTCTCGGTCTTGGTTACCAGTTCTGAAGGATTCAAGCCAGGACCATACTCGATGATGCGAGGTTTCGCTTCCTTAGTGGTCTCTTCCTCTGCAACCTGAGCCTCGGACCCCTTAGCGGTGAACTTAGCGGTGTAGGTCTTCTCGCCGTTCTCACCTTCCTGGACAACCTTTCTCTCACCAGGGGCTAGATCCGGGTTTTCGCGAACCTCGGTTGGGTACGGGATCGGAACCGTCCAGGTCACGTCCTTGGCGCTCTCAGCAGGCTTGGTACCGACGAGGACAACCTCGTTGACCGGCGCCTTGGTGCTCTCCCACGTGCCGTCCGCGTTCATCTTCTCAGCGCCAGGCACGCCCTTAGTTTCAACCTTGTACTCGCCGGCAGGAATGGTGTCGTCGTACTTGTACTCGACCTTGAACGGGACTTCACGCTCCGGAACTTTAACAACGTTGACCACAGCGGATGTGACGTCCTTAGAACCGTCCTCATAAGTCACGGTTACGGGAATCTTGACCTGGTCGCCCGGCTTCGCGGTCTTAGGCGCGGTGGAGATGACGTGGCCATCTTTATCCAGGCTAACGATCCAGTCGCCGTTATCAGTCTTCAGCGTGTAGGTCGGGTTGCCAAACTCGTTCGTGTCGCCGGTCGGAGTGATGTGCTCCGGTAACGGAACAATCTCGTAAGGCTTGTTCTCAGCAACCTTGATGTCTTCCGGCTTTTCGATTGCCAGCGGCGATGTCACCGTGTCGCCCGGGTACACCGTCTTCGGCGGGATAACCGGGTTGGACTCCCAGTTGTTCATCAACTTCACCACTGTGGTTACAGGAACCTCGGTGGTCAGACCGCCAGGCGCATTCACCTTGACAGTAACGGTGTTCTTGTCACCCGGCTTCGAATTGGCCGGCGGAGTGGAGGAAACCACGCCGGTATTAGGATCGATAGTGTACTTCCAGCCGTTATCCGTGGTCTGCGTCAGCACGGGCTTGCCGTCCGCGTAGCCGAACGAGAACGTGGAGCCGTCTGGAGCACCATCAACATGGTGGTCGACGGCCTGATTCGGCCCGGTCTCCTGGACGTCGTATGACGCTTTCAAGTCACCCTTGATGACGACGACAGTGCCTATAACCGTCTGCGGCTTCTGCTTGCCTTCCTCACTGTAGTGGGCCTGGACGGGAACGTTCAGGATGTCGCCTTCCTGCGCTCCCTTCGGAATCGTGGTTGTAATCTCGCCAGTCTTCTCGTCGACGTAAACGGTCCATGTCTTACCGTCCTTGCTGGTAAGAGTGGTTTTGTTCGTGCCGTCTTCGAAGGTGTAGCGCTGCGGCGCCTCATCTGACGTGTTACCACTCAGACCGCGCTCCGGGATTTCCGGAATAAGGCTGACGTTCGCGTTTGGTTGCCCCGTAACCGTGTCATAGTTCGGGATCTTGATGTCCGCGATCGCCTGGAACTGGACCTCGATCTCATCTGTGGTCTGGTCCGGGTAGGTGGCCTTCACCTTCGGGGTGATGATCGTACCCGATGCAACGGTGTCATCTGCCTTCGCGGTGACCTTACCGGTCTCATCGACGGTCACGGTCCAGCCGGCTGGAATGGTGGCTGGGTCGATCTCGAACTTGGCCGGGTGGACAGGCTTGTGGCCCTTCATGATGGACCTAGTGCCCACCTGGGACGTGATTTCCTGGTTGAGTTTGCCCTTGGACAGGCCCGGGCGTACCAGGTCGGTCACCTGCGTGTTGTTCGGATCAACAACTACCATAAGCTGTAGCACGTCAGTGGAGCCGTTAGAGTACTCCACCGTGATCTTCGGCTGCGCGAAAGCACCCGGTTTCGGGTTCTCTGGAGCAGTGACGGTGACGTTGTAGTCACCGTCCATCTCAACGGTCCAACCCTCATAGACGTACTTCTCGTCCAGCTCGACCTTGGCCTCGAATCCGCCCTCGGTCTTTTTCTTTGCCAGCTCCTTGATCAAGTCAGCGGTCTGAGTGAAGGTGACCTTTTGCGGCTCGGTGGCCAGCGGGCCGGTTGGGCTATCTACACCCGAAATAATCGAGGCATCGGTCTTGTCGTACTGCGGGTTGTGGTATTCGGTGTCGTCCAGGGAGAACGCCTTGGAGTCGATGACGTTCGCCTTGTTGTAACGGGTCAGCGAGTTGGAGCTGTCGAACGTCTTTGGCGCGCCATACAGATCGTTGTTTTCTCCGGCAGCCTGAAGCTGCTCTACTGTACGCGGCTTCGCGATTACCGAAAAGTTCACGTTCTTGTCAGTGGCCAGGTCGGTACCACGGTATTCAGGCCACGTGAAGTAGATGTCGCCGGTCGTTTCGTCGATACGCAGGTTTTGAGTGCCGCCGGATGCCTCCGTGTCCGAGGTGCCGATGAACTTGCCGTTGCCGTCGTAGGCCTCCACAACCATACGGGCCATCGAGTCATCCGTACCTTGGCCGGTCACAGCTGGGATGTTGATTGTACCGACCTTGGTTTCGCCCTCGACCCCAGGGACGATCACGTGCTTTTCGAAGTTCTCCCACGACACCGTGATCGGGTTACATTCGATGTTCTCGCTCGGCCAGGGGTTCACGATGGCCGTAAAGGTTACGCTGCTTCCCGTGGTAGCCCTTGGTCCCTGAGGATTTTCCTGCTTATAGTCGCCCTGCCAGGCGTAACGTACCGGGTTAGCGGCTGTGGCCTCAGCGAACTGCTTGACTTTCTGATCGGTCAGTTCTGCGACAAGGTTCAAGTTCCGTTGTTGCCTATAACCATCAATTACGAGGATTTCGTCGGCCTTGTGAGTGACAATTTTGTCAACAAGGGTCTGACCGGGATCCATAGCGGGAATTTGAGCCGCGTCGAGGTACTTACCCATTAAGCCTGAATTGGTAAAGCCCCAATCAGCGAACGTGCGGTCCTGTGAGTTATCGAAGGCGACGCTCAAACCCCACCGGGTTTTCGAGGGGCTTTCGACAGCCGGCTCAAAAGTATACCAGCTGAAACCAGCCTGGCTACCCTCACTAGCTTCTTTGTCTTCTGCAGAAACAACACACGAGCCAGCCGGCAAATCCGAGGCCAGTTGAGCATCCTTCTCAATCGCTCCGGATTTTTCGAGGATGCCGCCGGTAAATGTTGCCGCAGCAGCTGACTGCGGGGCGATAAAGCTTGGTGCAACTCCAAGCGCGCTTCCTACCAAAGCTACGACTGATAGCGTAACCCAAGAACGACGCAAAGCGCGTTTTGGTTCGGTGGCGGGTTGTGGCATACGCATGTATTTTCCTTACTCCAACTAGTCCTGGGACATTCTGGAAGTCTCAATGGCCCCAATGAAGTCAGTATTGTCTTGTGGCCGCCCATATACTCCGACGCGCTATGACTTCGTTCTCGTCCGTGGAGCCCCCTATACTATACCACTCGCGGGCAACGGCTTTACAGGCGAGTGTATACATTATGCAGGCGATATTACGGTCCTTTAGGCTGCGAGGGCATGATTCCGATATTCGTTCGGGGTCATGCCCTCGAGTCGTTCCTGGATGCGTTTGTTGTTGTACCAGTGGATGTATGCCTTGATCTGGTTGACCAGGTGCTCAGTGGATGTGAAGGTGTTGTTGTAGAACATCTCTGATTTGAGGTGGCCGAAGAAGTTCTCGGCTACGGCGTTGTCGTAACAGTTTGCCTTGCGAGACATTGACTGGACTGCGTGGGAACGGCTGAGTTGCTTTCGCCACGAGTGGTGCTGGTATTGGAATCCTTGGTCGGTGCGGGCTACCAGACCCGGGCCCGGCTTAGCCTTGTTCAAAGCCTTGCGGAGACTGGTGTTGGTCAGTTCAAGATTGGGTGATTTCCCGACCGTGTAGGAAACGACTGAGTGATCGAACAAGTGGATGATTGGTGAGAGATAGATCTTGGACGATCCGAGACGGAACTCGGTAACGTCAGAGACCCATTTTTGGTTCGGGCTAGTAGCAGTGAAGTCGCGGGCTAACACGTTTGGGGCAATGGTCGATAGTGTGCCTCGGTAAGAGTTATAGCGTTTCTTCTGACGGACCAGGCAGGTCAGTCCTTCACGCTTCATAAGCTTGGCGACGAGTTTACGAGAGACCACCAGGCCCTGGCGGTGTAGGGCGAGTCGGATCCTACGGTGACCATACCGACCGCCCGAAGCTTCAAAAATTGTTCTGATCGTGGCTCGAAGATCAGCATGTTTATCTGGCTGTCCTAGGCGGGCTTGATGGTAGTAGAACGTTGATCTGGCCAATCGCGCTACCCGCAAAAGAACATCGAGATCATGGTGGGACTTGAGTGTAACGATTACTCGAGCTCGGTCTATTGCTCGTTGTTCATCAAGTCCCTTAATGCTTTTAGGTAGGCGTTCTCCGCTTCTAAGTCCCTGATCCGTTGTTCAAGTTCCTCAGTTTGAGATAACACCCTGGGACCGGTCTTAGGTCGCCTGCCCTTAGGCTTAGGGCGCAAGCGTCTTCGCCTTGGTCGCGATAGATCCGCACCCAGCTCGTCACCACGTTGACAGAAGCCAATCCCAAGTCCTGCGCGATACTCATCCGGGTCTCGCCGGCCAGAAAGCGTTGAACAGCATCACGTTTGACTTCAAAGGTAAAAACTCGCTTATGTGACTTATTCACAAGAACAAGCCTGCCATGAATACGCCACCGATTATAGAAACGATCGCACGGCTTGAAACTCAAGCCAAGGCAAGAAGCAGCCGCTGCGGCACCACACCCCTGCTCAAACAAAGCAACTAAAAACGTCTGATCAGACTCAGTCAATGAAGATAAAGAAGAAAGCATGAAAATGTCCCCCGGAAAAAGAAACTGAATAATCCAGTCCAACTTCCGGGGGACACTTCATAAGCGACATGCCCCATTAAAGGCCACGCGGTCTGCACACTCAGTACAATGGTGGCGCTACCTGCCGCGAGCAGGCTGCGCATCAAACAGTGAGGATTGACGCCATGAAGAACGCCTTGGGTTTCGGTTTAGGGACGCTGGGGCGCGACATGATGTACGGAATGGTGTCGATGTACCTCATGTTCTACCTCACCGACGTCTTGGACCTGTCGACCGGTGCGCTCGCAGCGGTCACCGTCGTGCTGGTGCTCATGCGGATCTTCGACGCCGTAAACGATCCGTTTATGGGTTACGTCGTGGACAACACGCACACACGCTGGGGCAAATTCAAACCGTGGATCACGATCGGCGCATGCGGATGGTGCATCGGCACGGTGCTGCTGTTCACCGACTGGGGAGTGCGAGGCTGGCAATTCATCACACTGTTCGTCGTGGTCTACCTGGTGTTCGAGGTCGCCTACACGATGAACGACATATCGTACTACGGGATGATGCCATCACTGACCCGCGACAAGGCTGAGCGTGAACGCATCGGAGTGGTCACACGTATCTGCGCGAACATCGGCCTGTTCTCCATTGTTGTCGGCATCGTGCCGGTGACTCAGTGGCTCACAGGTGTGCTGGGGGATGCGCAGCGTGCCTGGCAGCTGCTGGCAATCGTGTTGTCAGTCATTGCGATCGCTTTCCAGTCCATCACGCTGATCTTTGCGCACGAAACCGTGCATGTGAAGTCGGAATCGACGCCGCTACGTGAACTCGTCAGCGTCATCTTCAAGAACGATCAGCTGCTGTGGGTGTCGTTAACATTCCTGCTGTATATGTCCGGGTACACGCTGCTGACTAGTTTGGGATTGCACTACTTTAAGTACCTGGTGGGAGACGAAGGCAAGTACCCGATTTTCGCGCTGGTTCTGGGCGTCACCCAGCTGGGCACGCTGCTGGCATTCCCCTTGATTTCTGCCCGCATGCCGAGGCGACAGGTCTTCACCCTGGGATGCGGCGCTTCCGTCGTGGGATACGTGGTGTTCATCTCTGCCGGCAGCAGCATGGTCGTCATTTTGTGCGCCGGGTTGTTCCTGTTCTTCGGGGAGGCACTGTTCCAGGTGCTGCTCATGATGTACATCGCGGACAGTGTGGAGTACGGCGAATGGAAGCTGGGGCGGCGCAACGAGTCCATCACTTTTTCCCTGCAGCCTTTCATCTATAAGCTGTCCGGTGCAATTTCCTCGGGCCTGATGGGTATCTGCCTGATCTGGTCGGGTGTGGAGAGCGCCACCGGCCCTGCCGATGTCACCGAGTCGGGCACGTGGATTTTCCGACTGTTCATGATGGTTGTCCCCCTGATTCTGACCGTCGCGGCGTTCCTGGTGTTCCGGCACGGCTATCGCATTGACGAAGCCACATACAGTTCAATTGTCGCAAGCCTGCAAGACAGTGAAAAAACCAGCACACCCGAGGAGGAAGCACGATGACGCGACACGCTGTGCGCACCCTCGGCGATGTGTACGACCACCCTGTTGGACGCGACGTTCTGGACAAAATCGCGTTGCAGATCGGAGTGTCGCCCTCGTTCATCGTGAACCCGCTGACGCGCCGGATCCCATTGACGGTTCTGGATCGCGTGGCTGGGCGAGCAGCGCCGGGGCTGGTCGAGGCGCTCACAGATTTGTTGGAGATGAATCCCGACCGGCTCGATGACGCCGACACCCACACCGAGGGACAGTCCGAGCCCCCCTGGTGGCAGGGCGCCGTTTTCTACCAGATCTATCCGCGCAGTTTCGCAGACTCAAACGGCGACGGGATCGGTGATCTGCGCGGCATCATCAGCAAACTTGATTACCTGCAAACACTGGGCGTCGACTGCCTGTGGCTCTCCCCCATTTTCGATTCACCCAACGATGATATGGGCTATGACGTGCGAGATTATCGCGCAGTCATGGATCTGATGGGGTCGATGGAGGATCTGGACGAGCTGATTGAACAGGTTCACGCGCGCGATATGCGCATTATTTTGGACCTGGTTGTCAACCACTCCTCCGCCGAGCACGAATGGTTCCAGGAAGCGCTGCGTGATCCAGACGGCGACAAGGCGGCGTACTACTTCCTTCGTGAAGGCTCTCCCGACGCGCCGCCCAACAACTGGGTGTCGTTCTTTTCCGGGTCGGCCTGGCGCTGGTTTGATGACATCAAGCGCTGGGGCATGCACCTATTCGCACCCTCGCAGATGGACCTGAACTGGGACAATCCCGCAGTTCGGCGCGAAGTTGCCGACATTGTGCAGTTCTGGCTGGCTCGAGGTATCGACGGTTTCCGCATGGATGTCATCAACTACATCTCGAAAACCGCGGGCCTGCCCAACGGCGTGCCGGCAGTGGGTGAGCTGGTCGGTTTCACCGGCATCGAGCGCTACTTCATCGGGCCTCATCTGCACGAATACCTGCGTGAGCTGAGGTCGGCAGGCTTCACACGACCGGACGGCTCCCACGCCCTCATGGTGGGCGAAACACCGGGGATCGGCATCGAGGTGGGCCGCCTTCTGACCAATCGGCAGCGTCGCGAAATGGATCTGATCTTCAACTTCGACGTCCTTGAGCCGCCCGGAAAGATCCGCTGGGATGACTACCGCTATCCCCCCGCCTACTTCCTGGATTTCTATCTGCGCTACCTGCGCCGTCTGGGACCCAGCGACCAGATGGCGATTTTCGCGGAGAATCACGATAATCCGCGCATCGTCAGCAAGATCACCCTCGATCCGCGCTGGCGCGGCGCGGCGGCCAAACTGATAGCCGCGATTTCACTGACCCTGCCCGGCACGCCCTTCATTTTCCAGGGGCAGGAGCTCGGCGCAGTCAACCAGAATTTCACCGGCCTCGACCAGCTTCGCGACGTCGAATCACTGAACTATTTCCGCGAACTCATCGACGGCGGTGCGGCGCGCGATGAGGCCTGGGACCGCATTCTCGCGGGTTCACGCGATCATGCGCGCGTCCCCATGCGCTGGACTGCCGAGGGTGGCTTCACGACCGGCCAGCCATGGATTACGGGGACCGACATGGAGGCGGGATGGAGCGCCGCCGAACAGCTGGACGATGAGCATTCAGTTCTGAACTTCTACCGCTATCTGATCAGTGCGCGCCAGTACTTTGCACACGATGACTTCACGCTGCTCGCACGCAGCGGGCACTATGCAGCGTGGACGCGCGGGCACTACCTGGTTGAGGTCAACTTGTCAGAGCGAACGATCAGGCGTTCCGTGAGTGTGAGCCGGCTGACCGGCCGAACTGTGATGACATCACTGGGGTCAACGGTTAGGAGTGAACGCCCTCGTCCCGATGAATTGCCGCCGTATGGCGTGCTGATCCGACTACTCGACTAGCACTCAGGAGCGATCCACGCTCCGGCGAGCGGGCATCTGAGCCTCGCACTCGCCACGGCAGTAGCTTTCGATTCTGTGCCGCTCCGCCGGTGCAACTCCGCCACCGCCGCCGCTATGCACATTCCCCTAGATTTAAACCCCTGGCGTGCACATACCCCTAGATTCATACGCGCTTTGTGCACATACCTCTAGTTCTAAGGCCTTGTATGCACATACCCCTAGATTTAAGACCTCGAGCCGCGAGCAGTGAAATCCGTACACACTCTGACCAGCAGAAATAGAAAAATGCCATAACGAGGAGCCGTTAGATCTAGGGGTATGTGCACGCGAGCGCTACTTTTTAGGGGTATGTGCACGAGGCGGAGATGATCACACCACGCTCGCGCCATAAGCGGCCCGGTCCCAATCTGCAACCGACTCAACCGCGGGGCGAGGATACCCTCGACGACCTCCGTCACAGAGCAAAGGACATTGCGCGCGACACGGTCGTGTGCACAAAGGTGAAGCCAGCTTCTTCCAGGACGCGCGCATGCACACGCTGGTCGGCCATCAGTAAGGAATCGGCGGCATCTCGCGTGAGCGACATGCGCAGCGCCCACTTCGGAACCGGGAGCCAGAAGGGGCGGCTCAGCCGATCAGCCAGCTCAGAGCCAATGTCATTCATGGTTGCCATTTCGGGCGCCGTCAGGTTGATCGGTCCGCCAAGGCGTTGGTCGATCACGCATCGCAATGCGCGCACCTCATCAATCAGAGAGATCCACGGAATATGCTGCTGGCCATCTCCCAGTGGCCCACTCACGCACAACTTCGTCAGAGGAATCAGCGGTTTCAACAGGGCTTCACGGTGGATGATCGAGGATGTGCGGCACCTCGCCACGGTCGTCACGTCTTCAGACTGGCGCGCTTCGTCTTCCCACGCGCGACAAATCGACGCCAGATAGGTGTCACCGCTACTCGACTCTTCATCAAGTTCTTCACCGGGACGATCCCCATAAATACCCACGGCCGATCCGGCCACAAACTGTGGCGCACCCTGCCCGATCTGCGCCAATGCCTGAGCAACAGTGCGGGTGGGATCCACACGCGAATGCAGCAGCGTCTCACGGTACCGTTTCGTCCACGGGAAGGACGCGATGCTCGCGCCGTTCAATGTGACAACGGCTCGAGCACCCTCGATCACGCGAGGGTCAAGCGGGGCTGAGCTGGGTGCCCACTGTACTTCGTTGGCGGTGCGCGCCGGACGCCTGACCAGCGCAATCACCCGGTACCCGTCTTCGTGCAACGATCGCGACAAGGTTCGACCGATCAGGCCTGACGCGCCGGCAACAACCACAGTTTCCTGTACCATCAGTGCTCACGCTACACGACGGTTCGTGCTCGGTGGCGACGATCGACCACGCGACTGAGACGCGCGCTGCGATAATGACCCCATGACTTCACAGCCCCATCTCCACGCCGACGGAAGGCCTCCGAGCCCTGATTGTCGATGACGAGGTCTCTCTGGCCGACCTGCTCTCCTCGGCACTGCGATACGATTGGTTCCTACGCATACGCTCCTACGTGAACTCACACTCAGCAATACTTACCGTTCACTTACTTTTCAGACGATCGAAAATAAGGGAATTTTCTCCAGAATCTGCGCAGACTGGTATAATTTTTCTGCATCTCATCTAGACCTGATGACATTCAGTGCGGGTTTTCACAGACGCCCTCGTCACTGCACAAGGACGATAAGACGCCGTGGCGCTTCACACACAATGCCCATCGGGTGCAATGGGACTCAACAGATTCTTTAACTCAACTGTGAGCGCCCGACTATCCCGTCTCGTGCTCACTGACCTACGACGTTGCGATGCCAGCAGTCGGCAACGCAACAGACGAAAGGGCTGAAAACGCCATGAAATCTCACTTCACAGTGCGTGCCAGAAAAGTCGCGGCGCTGCTCGGGGCGTCGATCGTAGCTGCCACAGCGTTTGTTGTACCGGTACAGCAGAGCAGCCAGGCTGCAGAGCGACCATTCCCTAGTTACGAGCTGTCGTACCAACGCATCGTTGGACAGAAAGATCCAAATTTCAATCCTGAGACCGATGAGGGTGACGGATGCATTCACTCAGCAAATCCGGAGCTGGCGCCCCTCCCCTTCTTTGGCTTCGAATCGGCCGCCATCAACCAGTGTGACGGCATGCGCGTAAAAGTTCGGTGGTTCTACGACAAGAGCCTTGATTCCGAAACTACTGCTCCTACGCTCGAATTCCGCTTCGGCACGACGTGGCAGTACACGCAGGTCGATAATCCCGATTCCAATGCGTATATCTGGAAGCCCGTGGAGAATTTCCTCTACGACGGGCAGCCAACCGACATTTATAAGGCCGACGATCCGGTGGTCAAGGACAGCAACGGCAATTTTGTGCGTATGCACAACGGCAAGGGGTTCTACGAGCCTATTCACTTTGTCTTTGAAGACACCTTCGGCCCGGGCGTTGAGCACACCATGCAATACGACGTCTATTTGCCGTACAACGCTGACTGGGGCGGCATGACTTTTGGCACCGGGTCCACGGGCGACACACACGGCGGATCGATCGGCGCGAAGGCGAACGGTATGACTGTGCCGATCGCTGCGAGCATGGATGTACGCTACGTCCTCGACTCCGAGTATCGTGCAGCTCGTGGTTTTCCTCAGGCATCCAGCAGCCCGACCGATGAATCCCAGTCGGCAGGTCTTCCGAACGAAATTGCCGGCAAAGACGAAGTATTGAAGAACCAGTATACGGCACGCCCACAAGCCGGATGGGGTGGCCAATTCGAGGGCTCAACCTACACAACGCTTGACTGCCTTGAAGGTCAGCAGCTTACCGAGCTTGCCAATTCAGTGCCGATCAACAAGATTTACCCGAACCTGAATTCTGACGCGGCTGTTCCGCTCGAGGCAGCGCCGGGTACTGCGTTCTTCGCACGATATCCCTACCAGTATTACCTCACCGGCGGACGGACGTGGGATTCCCTTTCGGGGCAAAGGTACATGAATCTCAATTCTGAGACAGGGGAATTTGAGCCATTCACCGATAAAGATGGTAATCAGCTTGTTTTCCCATATAGGCCGACGCCGCAGTCCCTCATTGCCGACATTCCGGGATACAAGTATGTCGGCTTCGACCTGCCGACGATGAAAGACGGCGCATATAAGGGCCTGACCAGTAAAGGTTATCCTGAATACCAGGACGGCCCGAACGTGGCGTCCAGATATCACAAGTCGAATGAAAAGACTCAGCACTTCTACTACACCTATGAGAAGATCAAGGGAGCCTTCAACTTGTCGAAGGTGAGCACGCTCGATAAGACTCCCATTGCCGGAGCTGAGTTTGAGCTCTACCAGGTTATCGATCCCACGGTCAGTGCCTGCGGCGTGCAACCGGATCTGACCGATACGAGTACGGTGAATATCTGCCCGCTCAAGAACGGCGCTGAAAACACTGCCCCCGAGTGCAGCAAGACGGTTCGCCGCATCACTTTGGACAACATGACTGATGGCAAGATCATCACTGACGCTGAGGGCGCTTATGCGGCACCTGAACAGTCACTGGCGTCTGATGCCACCTACCTGCTCAAGGAGGTCGCTGTTCCCGATCCCTACCGCATCGACAACGCGTGGACGCAGTTCAATGTTCCGTTGCAGACATCTGACGACCAGACTGTGTCGACCCCGACGGTGACAGTCAAGAACCCCGAATCGGTTCCTCCGCCGGAAGTGCCTCCAACACCGCCGACGAAGACCCCGCCCACAAAGATCGTCCTGTCGAATACAGGCGCCAACGCTGCAGATCTTGCAGCTGCGTGCGTCGCCCTGATGGCTGCAGGTGGCGCGACGCTGACGCTTCGCCGCCGCTCGTCCAAGTAGCTGTTGCCGAGGGCGTCGTCAACTGACCGCCCCTCAACGGCATCGCTCAATATCCGCCGGGTTCGTTACCTTCACGGTAGCGAGCCCGGCTTTCATATCTGCAGATCATGATTCGTAGCTTCTGGAGGTCACACATCCGCACAATGCGCCCCACACTGATTCATTCGGTATGCCAGTCAAGAGTTGCATGATGCAGACCTATCTGCTGGACGCCGGAAACAGCAGCGCATCATCACGCCTTTTCGTTGATGCTACGCAAGAAACGTGGATACTTAGACGTCGAAAATGATAAAAACCACTTTAGCCCTTGAATCCCTGTTGAGCAGGGGTTTTGTCGTTTCTGGGGTTGTTCGCTGGCGTGCTGGAGGTTCAGTAATCGGGTGCTCGTCCCCGATCTTCCCGTTGGATTGGTGCATATTTCTGGTTGAGGGGGTCTGCTGGTGGGCTTGCGTTAGCGGATATCTGGCGAGGGGGCGTGCCCTCAATTGTGATTGATAAGACCGTTCCCACCTTCGACCTTGTGGGGCGTCCTGGCTCGCGCGCATGTCTCCATCTTCACGAAGAATCACATGCAAAATTACATGTAGTATCTCGCGCATATTGTGACGATATTTTGCATGCATTTATGGTAAAATGAGGCGTTGACGGTAACTCGTGGTGAAGGAGGCGATGGTGCGGAAGCGTACGGCGAAGAAGTCGATGAAGCACATCAACATCGGCGACCTTGGACGTGGTCAGGCATCGAAGCTGCTCAAGGAAGTGGCTGATGGTGACGATGTGGCCTACGTGTTGCGTTACGGAAAGCCTCTCGTGGTGGTCATGTCGCATGAGCGTTACGAGCGATTGATGGAAGATGGAGTTGACCCGAATGAGCACTGAGAAAACAACGAACTATGTCAGCTTCATTTGGAAGATCGCCAACCTGCTGCGCAGTGACTACAAGGAGCACGAGTACGGAGACGTGATCTTGCCGTTCACGGTGCTCACCCGACTCGACTCCGTGCTCGTTGACACGAAGACCGACGTGCTTGCAATCCGTGACCAGAAGGGTGTCCCGGCTGAGGTCAAGCGCATCCAATACGCGAGAGCTACCGGCTATCCGTTCTGGAACGCCTCCAGGTTCACGCTGCACACGCTCAAGAACGATCCTGACAACCTGGAGGGCAACCTGCGCTCCTACGTGGAGGGCTTTTCGCGGAACGCCCGCGACGTGCTGAAGTCCTACGACTTCTACACCGTGATCGATCGGCTGGATCGCTCCGATCTGCTCTACCAAATCGTCGATGCTTTCACCGACCCAGCCGTAGACTTCTCACCTGCAGCGGTCTCCAACGAGGATATGGGTTCGATCTTTGAAGAACTGATCCGGCGCTTCAACGAACTGTCGAACGAAACCGCAGGTGAGCACTTCACCCCGCGTGAAGTCATCCAGCTCATGGTCGAGGTGCTGTTCGACCCAGACATGAACGCGATCTGCGAGCCCGGCTTCATGGCATCGCTGTATGACCCAGGGGTCGGCACCGGTGGCATGCTTTCTGCCGCGATTGAACGAGCCCACGAGCTCAACGAAGGGGCGCGGATTGAGGTGTACGGGCAGGAACTCAACCCGCAAACCTACGCGGTGGCAAAGTCCGACATCCTCATCAAAGGTGACGACGCCGAACGCATCTACTTCGGCAACTCGCTGACCGCTGACAGAACAGCTGGACGAACGTTCAACTACATGCTGTGCAACCCGCCCTTTGGCGTGGAATGGAAGAAGTACGCCGACCCGATCAAAGACGAAGCCGAGAAGCGAGGGTGGAAGGGCCGGTTCGGTGCCGGTCTGCCGCGTATTTCGGACGGGTCGTTCCTGTTCTTGCAACACATGATCTCGAAGATGAAGCCCTACGATCCGGCTGATATCCAGAACGCGCCGGGCACTCGGATCGGGATCGTGTTCAATGGATCGCCGCTGTTCACCGGCTCGGCTGGGCAAGGTGAGTCGAACATTCGCCGCTGGATTCTTGAAAACGACTGGCTGGAAGCCATCATCGCCCTGCCTGACCAGATGTTCTACAACACCGGTATCCTCACCTACGTTTGGGTGCTCTCCAACCGTAAAGCGTCAATCCGCAAAAACAAGGTGCAACTGATCGACGCCACCGGACTCTTCGCCAGGATGCGCAAACCGCTCGGCGAAAAACGCAAATACTTGACCGAGGACAACATCGCCCAGATCGCGCGCATCTACGGCGACTTCACCGAGGACGAGCACTCCAAGATCTTTGACACCTGCGAGTTCGGCTTCCATGAAGTCACGGTGGAACGTCCGCTACGTTTGAACTTCACCGCCACACCCGAACGAATCGAGCGACTCTGGGAGCAGACCCCGTTCAAGAATCTGGCCACCTCGAAGAAACGCAGCGAACCCGCCCGTAGCCAAGAGATCAAGGACGGCAAGAAGACCCAACAGGCGATCATCGATACCCTCGAAACCCTCGACGGGCAGCAGGTGTGGAAGAACCGAGACGAGTTCACGGCCGTACTCAAGAGTGCCTTCAAGGGCGCTGGGTTGGCTGTGCGTGCCCCGCTGCTAAAAGCAATCGTGACGGCCCTGGGTGAAACCGATCCGACCGCAGACATCTGCCGCGACGCCAAGGGCAACCCGGAACCTGACCCGGCGCTACGTGACACCGAACAGATCCCGCTCGCCGAAGACATCGACGCCTACATCCAACGCGAAGTCATCCCCTACGCGGCTGACGCCTACGTCGACCCCGACAAGACCAAGATCGGCTACGAGATCCCCTTCACCCGCTACTTCTACCAGTACGAAGAACTCGGCAACCCCACCCAAACCCTGGCCGAAATCCAAACCCTCGGAGCCGAAATCCAAGCCTCCATCGCCAAACTATTCAACGAGCAGGTGAACTAAATGGATGCCTACGAACACTACAAAGACAGCGGTATTGACTGGATTGGGAAGATTCCAAATAGCTGGCATTCTCGTTCTCTGAAATCTCTGTTGACCCGTAAATCGCGTAAGGGTGAGCCTTCCTGGAGAGTTCTTTCTGTTGAACGTGAGCGTGGGGTTGTAGATCGTGAACTTGAAGGGTCGCCAGATAACAACAACCGTCTACCAGATGATTTGAGTGGTTATTTGGTAGTTCGGAACGGTCAATTTGTTATGAACAAAATGAAGGCTTGGCAAGGATCATATGGAGTGTCGCTGTATGACGGGATTGTCAGTCCTGCGTATTACACCTTCGATTTAGCGTCTTCCGTGGATTCTGAATTCTTCAACTGGGCTATACGGTCAAAAGCATATATTCCCTTCTTTGGCAGGGATTCTTACGGAATTCGCACAGATCAATGGGACTTTAAGGTACAGGCGCTCCGAAATATTCCACTATTTGTTCCTCCGGTGGAAGAGCAAAGGCAAATCGTTGATTACCTTGTTCAACGGCTGAAAGGGATCGATGGTTTGATTACCGATTTGGATCGTCAGGTTGAGTTGTTGAGGCGGTATCGCAAGCAGGTTATTAACGATGTGGTGACGGGCAAGGTCCGCGTTAGTGAGGAGGCATGATGGATACGTCGGAGCGCAGGTTTGAGTCCGAGATCGAATACTGGCTGACTACCCAGGGATCGGATTTTGACCGGTTTGAGACGCGTGACCCGCAGGGTTTTGATCGCGAGCTGTGCCTGTATCCAGCTGACTTGATTGAGTTCGTGAAAACAACGCAACCGGATCAATGGGCCAAACTGGAACGCACTTACCGGGGTAACGCGGAGCAGAAGTTTCTGAAGCGTGTCGCTGCGCAGCTTGATCAGCGTGGTGTGATCGACGTGCTGCGCCGTGGCATTGAGGATGTGGGTGCTCGGTTCAAGCTGGTGTACTTCGCTCCCGGCACCGACTTGAATGAGGTTCTTGCTGAAAAGTACTGGGCGAACGAGATGAGCATCGTGCGCCAGCTACGGTATTCAACGCGTAACGAGAACTCGGTTGACACGGTGCTGTTGGTGAACGGCATCCCAGTGGTGACACTCGAGTTGAAAAATCAGCTGACTGGGCAGACCTATCGTGATGCGATCCGACAGTACAAGATGGACCGTTCCCCGTCGGAAAAGCTCTTCGCCCTGGGTAAACGCGCGGTGGTACACTTTGCGGTTGACACCGATGAGGTGTGGATGACTACGAAACTTGCCGGCCAAGATACGGTGTTCCTGCCGTTCAACCGTGGTTTCAGCAACGGTGCTGGTAATCCGCCGGTGGAGGGCAAGTTCAAGACGTCCTACTTGTGGGAGCAGGTGCTTGCGAAAGACTCGTTGCTCGACATTCTGCACCGGTTCGTGCAGTTCGTGCCCGGCAAGACCCCTGAGGGGCGTCCGGCGAAGTCGAAAGACAAGGTGATCTTCCCGCGCTTCCACCAGCTCGATGCGGTCCGCAAACTCATCGCGGACGCGAAGGCGAACGGTGCTGGGCACAACTATTTGGTGCAGCATTCGGCGGGCTCGGGCAAGTCGAACACGATCGCGTGGCTCGCTCACCACTTATCGAATCTGCACGACGACCAGCAGCGGGTGGTGTTCGATTCGATCATCGTGATCACCGACCGGCGCGTGTTGGATAAGCAGCTCCAAGACACGGTGTTTTCGATGGATCACACAGCAGGCGTCGTCGTAAAGGTTGATAAGAACGCCCGCCAGCTCACTGATGCGCTGGGTCGGGGTGCTCGGATCATCATTTCGACGTTGCAGAAGTTCCCGTTCGTTGACGTGTCCAACATCGCGACGGCTGGGAAGCGGTTCGCGGTGATTGTGGATGAGGCACACTCGTCGCAGACCGGGCAGGCGTCTGAGCGGCTCAAGCAGGTGCTGGCTGACACTGCCCAAGCGGGTCAGGAGTCCGAGGCAGAGCTGCTGGATCGTTACGCTCGAGCTGAGGCTCAGGTAGAGGCCGAGGAGCTCGAGGTTGACGAACAGATCGCGGCGGATATGGCGACCCATGGACGGCAGGCGAACCTATCGTTCTTCGCGTTCACGGCCACCCCGAAGCAGAAGACCCTCGAAATCTTCGGCACCCCGACTCCTGGTGGCACGCCGCGCCCGTTCCATGTGTATTCGATGAAGCAGGCGATCGAGGAAGGATTCATCCTCGACGTGCTGGCAAATTACACCACCTACCAGACGTACTACAAGGTTGGTAAGGCCACCGCTGAGGATCCGGAGTACGCCAAGAAGCAGGCCAACAAGGCGCTGGGCAAATACTTAGCCCTGCATCCGCACAATCTGCGGCAAAAAGCCGAGATCATCATCGAGCACTTCCGCAGCAACGTGGCGCACAAGATCGGCGGCAAAGCCAAGGCAATGCTGGTGACCGGCTCCCGGTTGCACGCTGTGCGCTACTACTTCGCGTTCGCCAACTACATCAAAGCCAAGGGCTACACCGACCTGGGTGTGCTGGTGGCGTTCTCCGGCACCGTCGAAGACGATGGGCAGGACTACACCGAGGAGCAACTCAACGGCTTCCCCGAAGCCGAGCTGCCCGATCGGTTCGACACCGGTGAGTACCAGATCCTGTTGGTGGCCGAGAAATACCAGACCGGATTCGACCAGCCCCTGCTACAGACCATGTATGTGGACAAGAAGCTCCACGGGGTCAAGGCCGTGCAGACCCTGTCGCGGATCAACCGGATGTGCCCGGGCAAATCAGATACGTTCGTGTTGGACTTCGTCAACAGCGCTGACGACATTCAGGCGGCGTTCCAAGACTATTACGTGTCGACCTCGATCAGCGAGGAAACCGACCCGAACATCGTCTACGACCTCTACCACCTGATCGCCTCCTACCAGCTGTGGCGAGACGAAGAGATCGACGGATTCGCGACCGTGTTCTTCAGAGAGCAAAAGCAGCAGACCAACCTCGACTTCGGCAGGCTCAACGCCTACCTCGACCCTGCGGTCGGCCGCTTCGACGCGCTTGACGATGAGGAAAAGCTCGAGGTGCGCTCGGCGTTCAACAAGTTCAACCGCAACTACGAGTTCTTGACCCACATCATCCGCTTCGACGACGAGCAGCTGCATAAGTTCGCCGCATACGCGAAGCTGCTGACCCGCAAGCTCCACATCGACGGCGACCCTGCCCCACACCTGGATGATGAGGTCACCTTGCAGTACTACCGGCTCCAGTCGGCCTACGAGGGTTCCATCGACCTACAAGACCAGGTGGGTGAGTTGAACAACTCGCCCAAGCTGGGCATGCCCACCGAAGACGACCGCGAGCGACTCTCCAAGATCCTCGACTCCCTCAACGAACGATGGGGCACCGAGTTCACCAACATGGACAAAGTGCTCGAACAGGTCGCCGACGACCTCGCCCAAGACAACGAGATCCAGCTGCGAGCCCATAATCCGCTCGACCTGTTCAAGATCATCTACGACGAGAAGATGCCCGACGTCATGCTGGCGCGGATGACCCAGAATCACGACTTCTCCATGAAGTACCTGTCGGACAAAGCCTTCCGCGCCGACGTGGACGCGATCCTGCTCCCGCTCATCCACGACCGTCTCAACCGACCCCGGCACAAGGACAGCCAGCGAGACGGCTCCTGATCCGTAGACTTGCACCAGTTAACTTCACGTGTTAGCTTAGTTGCTAACAGACGTGAGGAGGCTGTTCCAATGACCAAATCAGAGAGCTTCGGTGCCTTCCTGGAAGCACATAGGAAGACGCAGGGCTTAACCATGCGCAAATTCGCGGACGCCATCGGTGTGACCGCTCCATACCTGAGTGACATCGAGAAAGGGCGCCGCGCTGCCCCGGACGGCAAGCTGGGGGACATCGCCGAGACATTGCGACTCTCCCGCTCCGAGAGGGAGCGGATGTATGACCTGGCAGCATTGACTCGCGAGAACCAGGTGTCTACCGACCTGTCGGGCTACATTATGCAAACCGACATGGCTCGCGTCGCTCTTCGCCGGGCGAAAGAACATGACCTGAGTGACCAGCAGTGGCGGGACATCATCGACATCATTGAAGGCGGGGAAGCTGACCAGTGAGCCTTGACCCCAAATACCTCAGTAAGGAGCGACTCGAGGCTCGCGCAGAGAAGGAGCTCGAGAAATTCGCCGGTGGCGCTCAACTGGTGGCGCCTATCCCGCTCGACGTCGACAGCTTCGCCGAGTTTCACCTGGGAGCGGCACTGGACTATCAGCGGCTTTCGTCGGACGGCAGCGTGCTTGGAATGTCGATCTTCCAGGAGCTGTCCATCCCTGTCTTCGAGTCTACCGGCGCAAGGGTTGACATCGTTTTTCCAGAACGAACAATCGTTATCGACGACGATGCCTTGCGTGACTCCCCGGACAGTCGACTGCGTTTCACGATTGCCCATGAGTGCGCTCACCTCCTCCTGCATCGGCATATCTACTACCGAGACCCTCGGATGAAGTGCAAGGGAGGAACAGGGTATCGCCCGTTCACTACTACCTCGAAGGGCGTTCGCGCCGACAACAAGGTAGACCGCGCCGAGTTCCAAGCCAACTACCTCGGGGCTGCGCCGCTCATGCCCCGCGACCCGTTCTCGCAGGCATTCACCGAGCTTGCCCCCGAAGGCTGGCGATCATTGGATGAGCGACGCAAGCGCCGTGTTGTCCGGGAACTCGCTAGGACTTTCGAGGTTTCTAAGCAGGCTGCCGCAATCCGCATCAAGAACCTGAAGCTCGCCGCGTAATTCATTCGCTACGAGTCGGGTTCTCTTTTTTACCCATTTTGTAAGCAACTTAGCTAACTAGTGAATAGGAGGTGTTATGGAAACAGTAAAGAACGCGGGAGGCAAAACGATTTGCCGTGTCGACCTAGAGCGTAGGCAGATCGAGATCGTCCATAAGGGATGCCTCTCCCGGCTCTGGTTCGACGACTGCGGGGGCTTTCATCAATGTCACGAACGACGGCCCCTACCTGAACCGCACTATCGATAACCCACTGAAACACAACTGAATACCGACATAAACAGTTCGATCCGCAGAACCGCTAGACGGGCAAGGATCACGCATCACCTCGACTTTGAGGCGCGTGAACCTGCCCGTCTTGCCGTTTCTGCGGCGTTGCGGACTCCTGCGGATCCCAATCCGACAGGAGATCCCCAATGTCCAAGCGTACGGACGCGCAGGAAACGCAGAACAACAACGCTGCGCTCACAATCCGCTTTAGGCACGAAGCCGACAACAACAAGCATGAATCCGTCACCGACGTCTACGAGATCGACTCTGGTGAGTTTGCCGTGATGGTGGAAACCGACCGGCGTGAACGCGCCGAACAGGCAGGCCGTCCGGTCGATGAGATCAAGCCGAGGTATCCGCAGCAGATTCTCGATGAACTGGCTCGGCAGGAAGAGGCCGTCTTCCACGAGGCCTATCGGGGTGATCGTGGCCCCGGCGCTCGCAAGTGCAGCTGCGGTGCCGGGTGCGGTCCGCGCCGTGGCTGCCGGGTGCCGAAAAACGCGCCGTGGTCGCTCGACTGGTTCATGGAGATCGACCGTGAACCGGAATTCGTTGTTGACAAGTCCGACGATCCATCTGCGGTTGTCGAGGATATCACCGCGTCGCCCGAAGACCAACTGATCGCCGCTGAAGACACCACTCGGAAGGCCCGCGAATTCCAAGCGCTGCGGGAGGCGATCGCTGGCCTGGAGGGCAAGCACAAACAAGTGATGGAGCTGATGCTCGCCGACGCGGACATGAAGCAGTCTGACGTTGCCCGCGCCCTGGGCCTGTCGCGAGCCCGGGTCTCACAACTGTTCAAGGAAGCAGCTGCGGTCCTTCGCGCAGCGGTGGAGGCGACGCGATTTAACACTTCCGATGGTGTCGGCAGTGGGGTGAAGGGAGCAGCCACCCGGGCCACTCCCACCAGTAAGGAAGGCAGGTGAAGGAGATGACCCAGCATCGGCTCAAGCTCCATATCGCCAAGCACATCCCCGATGATCCGGGGATCGTCGGCACCCGCACAGTCACCCTGCGCGAACGCATCATGCGCAAGCTCCTGGGCCGCAAGCAGCGCGTCACCATCGTCGTGCCCGGCAACTCGGTCAAACAGATCGACATCGCCGAAACCGACGACGATCTGATGGCGCTGGCCGACGCGGTCGGCGTCACCCACAAGGGCGGTGATGCGGCGTGAATGTCACCGACGCGAACAAGCACATCGCGGCACTCAACCGGATCGCCGAAGGCGTGACCATGCTCGCGGCCGCGATCGAGGAGACCGCGTGGGGCTCATTTGAGGATCATGCCGAGATGCCTGGTGCGCGTCCGATCGCCGCCGCCGGGCTCGCCCAACCCGACCTTGAGCAAGCAGCCGCCGAGTACGAGGCCACCCACCAGCAGTCACCCGAACCCGCACCTGAGCCGGATCCGGTGTCGCTGGCGCAGGTGCGTGGGGTGCTCGCCGGGCTCTCCAGCCAAGGCTTGACCGAGCAGATACGTGAGCTGATCGTCGCCACCGGCGCAGACAAGTTGTCGGTGGTCGACCCGGCCAAATACTCGTGGCTGCTCGACAAGGCGAAGGAGCTGTCCGATGCCTGACCAGCACTCGCTGCTCTCGGCGTCGGGTGCGCACCGTTGGCTGAACTGCCCACCCAGCGCAGTCCTGGAGTCACGCGAGCCGGATACCTCGTCGGCGGCTGCCGAACAGGGCACCGCAGCACACGCCCTCGCAGAGTGGAAACTGCGGCGCGCCCTCCACCAGGCACCAGCCTTCAAACCGGAATCCGACTGGATCGATACCGAGATGGAACACCTGACCGACGACTACGTCGCCTTTGTCCAGGAACACATCTCAATCGCGCGGGAAACCTGTGGTGATCCGCAGGTGCTGATCGAGCAGCGTCTCGACTTCTCCCACATCGTGCCGGGCGGTTTCGGTACCGGCGACGCCGTTATCATCGCTGAACCCACACTCCAGATCATTGATCTGAAGTACGGGCAAGGCGTGTTGGTTGAAGCCGAGCAGAACCCGCAACTCATGCTTTACGCCCTCGGAGCGCTCCATGCGTTCGGGAGCCTGTATGACATCGAGACGGTGGCGGTCACGATCTACCAGCCTCGCCGGGGCAACGTCGACACCTGGGAAACCTCCGTCGCCGAGCTCGAACACTGGGCTGAAACGGACGTGAAACCGAAGGCTGAGCTGGCAGCGGCTGGCGAGGGCGAGTTTTGTCCAGGGTCGTGGTGCCAGTTCTGCAAGATCACACCCACGTGTCGGGCACGAGCCGAAGCCAATCTTCAACTTGCCAAGCTCGAATTCGCCCCACCAGCAGAACTAACGGACGTAGAGATTGCTGACGTGCTCACACGGATTCCGCAGCTCAAAACCTGGGCGTCGGACGTGGAAGCCTACGCGCTGTCCAAGGCCGTCAATCAGGGCGTGGTCTTTGAGGGGTTCAAGCTCGTCGCCGGACGGTCGGTACGCAAATACACCTCCGAAACCGATGTTGCGAAGGCTGCTGAGGCTGCTGGCTATAGGGACATCTGGGATCGCAAGCTCATCACCCTCACAGCCATGGAAAAGCTGATGGGTAAACCCGCCTTCAACGAGATCCTCAGCGAGTACGTCACCAAACCTGCAGGCAAACCCACGTTGGTTCCTGCGTCCGATAAACGGCCAGCGCTCGACCTGGTGAGTGCGGCCACCGATTTCAGTAACGACAACTAGAAGAAAGAAGAAAGAAACATGACAACCGCTACTAACCCAACTCGCATTGTTACCGGCGAAGTACGACTCAGCTACGCCCATATTTGGGAGCCGAACTCCATCCAAGGAGGCAAACCGAAGTACTCCGTCTCCCTGATTATCCCCAAGTCCGACACCGCCACTATCACCGCGATCGAGAAGGCCGTGGAAGCAGCCATCGAAGCAGGTATCGGGAAGTTTGGTGGCAAGCGACCCAACAAGGCAGCCCTCAAGCTCCCGCTGCGCGATGGAGATATTGAGCGTGACGACGAAGCCTACAAGGGCGCCTACTTCTTGAATGCCAATTCTCTGACTGCTCCACAGATTGTTGATATGAACGTGGCTCCGATTCTTGGTCGTGCCGAGGTTTATTCTGGCTGCTACGCCCGCGTTTCCTTGAGTTTCTATGCGTTCAACACGAACGGGAACCGTGGCATCGCCTGCGCACTGGGCAATATCCAAAAGACCCGTGACGGCGAGAGCCTTGGCGGTGGACGAGTTTCCGCTGAGACCGACTTCGGTTCCTTCGCGGCTGATGACGACTTCCTGAACTAACCATCCCCACACGTGGAGGGAATCAGCACATCTTGTTGGTTCCCTCCACTTTTCCTCTGATGTGAAAGGAACCCCGTCATGCGAACACTCTTCTGCGATATCGAGACTTTCAGTCCTGTTCAGCTCGCCAAGGCGGGTGTTTACCCGTATTGCGAGCACCCAGACTTCGACCTGTTGCTCTTCAGCTATTCGGTCGACGGCGGCCCGGTCGAAATAGTGGATCTCGCCAACGGACAATCAATGCCCGACGAGGTGCTGGCGGCACTGGTGGATCCGGATGTGGTCAAGTGGGCGCATAACGCCGCCTTCGAACGAGTCTGCCTCTCAGCATGGCTACACCGCCATCATTCCGAGCTTCTCGGTGATGGGTTTCTTGACCCAAGGCAGTGGCGCTGCACTATGGTGTGGAGCGCCTATTTGGGGTTGCCGATGAGCCTCGACGCGATAGCCGCGGTTTTGAAGCTTGACGTGCAGAAAGACAGCGCCGGACGCAAGCTGATCAAGCAGTTTTGTACACCCGCCACGCCCTCGGTCTTGAATGGCGGCAAACACAGGAATCCACCATCGGCTGATCCGACCGGATGGGCACATTTCATTGACTACAACCGTCGTGACGTCGAAGTCGAACAAGCCATCCACGACAGACTGGCTTGTTTTCCGATGCCAGAGTCCGAATGGGACACCTACGCTCTTGACCAACGCATTAATGATGCCGGGATTCTTCTCGACCACACGCTCGTCGATAATGCCGTTGCCGTGGACGAGCACCACCGCAACGCGTCGCTTGCTCGGGCGCAGAAGCTCACGGGGTTGGACAATCCTAACTCGCCGATCCAGCTCAAACAATGGCTTGCCACCAGAGGTTGCGAACTCGAATCGCTAGCGAAAGCCGAGGTCGATTCCGCCCTCGATACCGCGACTGGCGCGGTGAAGGAAGTCCTCGAACTTCGCGGCGATCTGGCTAAATCTTCGGTGAAGAAATACCAGGCGATGCAAAACGTCGCAGGCAGTGACGGCCGGGCTCGTGGGCTCATCCAGTTCTACGGAGCAGGACGTACCGGGCGCTTCGCCGGACGCCTCGTCCAAGTCCAAAACCTGCCAAGGAATTACCTGCCTGATCTCGACCAAGCGCGCACGCTCGTCAGAGCGGGCAACCTGGACGCACTTGAGCTGCTCTACGAGTCCGTGCCCGACACGCTCAGCCAACTCATCCGGACCGCCTTCATCCCTAGTACCGGCCACAGGTTTATTGTCGCGGACTTTTCTGCAATCGAGGCGCGCGTTATCGCATGGCTCGCAGGAGAAACCTCGACTCTTGAAGCGTTTCGTGAGGGGAAAGACCTCTACTGCGAGACCGCGTCGCGCATGTTCGGCGTCCCAGTCGAAAAGCACGGCGTTAATGGTGAGCTTCGTCAGAAGGGGAAGATTGCGGTGCTCGCCTGTGGTTATGGCGGCTCGGTCGGTGCTCTCAAAGCTATGGGAGCCCTCAATATGGGACTCGCTGAGCACGAACTCAAACCGATCGTGGACGCATGGCGGCAAGCTAACCCGCACATCGTTGGGCTCTGGGCGGACGTCGAAGAAGCAGCCATCGCTGCGATCTCGTCGCGCCAGCCGATCCGGCTACGCAACCTGCGCTTTAGCGTTGAGTCTGGGATTTTCTTCATCGAACTGCCCTCTGGTAGACGGCTTGCCTATGTGCAGCCGCGTCTGGGTGAGAACCGTTGGGGCGGCACCAGCGTCACCTACACCGGAACCACCACAGCCAGACGCTGGGGACAGTTAGAAACCTACGGTGGAAAACTCGTCGAGAACATCGTCCAGGCGATCGCTCGCGACCTTCTCGTCACTGGCATGCACGCAGTCGCCAAGGCGGGGCACCAGATTGTGATGCATGTTCACGACGAAATCGTCATCGACGAACCCGAAAATTCCGGCTTCACCGTGACTGATGCATGTGCTCTTATGTCGACGCTCCCAGCCTGGGCCGAAGGTTTGCCGTTGGACGCGGATGGGTATGAGTGCGCCTATTACCGTAAGGATTAGCTGTTGATTGTCCAGATGGGATCTTGTTTCCAGCTGGGGCTGGCACCTATGTGCGTTAGATCGACGCCAGGAATTTCGGTGGGGAAACTGTCTAGGACGTCGCTGATGGCCTGTATTTCAGCGGTGAAATTTCCTCGTCGCAAGAGGAATGCGGTGATCACCAGCGCGGTGTACATACGTCCTGAAGAATGTGTCACGGCCGATAGCGTTTGGTCGTTGCGGCGGTGTTTGACCAGTGGACGGATAACGAGTTGCCTATTCCATAGTCTGGCGTGGTGAGCGCATATGTTACGAATGTAATTCGCAGTGCGCATCCACGATTCCAACTCGTCGGCACGTGCCAAGTACTTGTCAGCAATGCGACGACGCTGTTCGAAGGGAGCCAACGAAAACAGGGTCACGAGTTGTCCGAACTCAAGAATCTCGGTAACCACCCACACCGGCAAACGACCGTCGTGGGTCTGGTTGTAATGCTTGACGAAATCTTCTGTAGAGCGCGACTGTGTTTGGGTGAGCTTCTGCGTAAAGAATGCTGCTCTGTGATTCATCGCCCCCGATGGCCAAATCCGTTCGAGGTCGAGGTGAATGAACGGATCGATCTCACCCAGCACGTGCCCCACGTCAACTCGCAGGCACACCTCCAGCTTGCATAGCGCCTGCCACACAGCCAAGCGTAGCCGCTCATCAAACTCGTACAGCTCTACCACATGCCCCATACGTGCACCGAGAACGAAATGGTCCAAACGCCGTTGCGGCGAATCAGATGGAGCGATCTGACGCAACGGGTAGGAGTATCCCGAAAGCCGGTAATAGCCGACAGTAGATAACTCGCGGCGGTAATCACCGGCATCCAATAGGCCACGACGAGTGAGAATATTAATCTGCTCATCGATACTGGCCCACGGTTTATCGACCACCAGCCCACCTGCTTCCAAAAACATGAAGACCGGCTCTGACCTGTCTCGGAAACCGATACAAGCGAGCCGATACTAGTGGTAATCACTATACCGCGAAAACAGCGACAGAATCAAGAACTCGGCGAAGTATCACCATCAGAGAAGAAAGCTTATCCAAGACCGCTAAGAAACGAGAACCGACCCTGCGCTCCCACCGAGGCGGGCAGCGGAACCGGTCATGTTGTCTAAAAGACCACCGTGTCGGCACCGCTGTAGCAAGAGAATGATGGTTCTTCCACACAGAGCACTCGAGAAATTTGTCTATGCCCCGGCGAGAATACCTGCCAGATTGCTCTAACAGATAGCGCTCCACCGGGGCTTCAACACCAATCGTGCCAGAACGAGAAGCGATTGAGTACCCGTGATTTAACACTTTCGGGCTCGTCGGCAGTGGGGTGAGGCCCTTAACTCCTTGTGTCGACCGGCACGATTTTTTCTCGACGGGGTCTCGGGAAGGAACCCCGCCATGGGAAACCAGATTCAAACATTCACCAACGACGTGTTCGGCACCATTCGCACCATCACCACTGATGGCCAGATCCTTTTCTGCGGCAAGGACGTCGCCACCGCGCTCGGCTACCAGGATCCGACGAACGCGGTGAAGCTACACTGCAAGGGGGTGGCAAATTACCACCCCCTTGAGACCGCTGGTGGAATCCAGCAGGTCCGCTTCATTACCGAGGGCAACCTGTACCGCCTCATCATCTCCTCAAAGCTCCCGGCAGCGCAGAAGTTCGAAGCCTGGGTGTTCGATGAGGTGTTGCCGACGATTCGCCGCCACGGCATGTACGCATACGACGAACTGCTCGCTGATGATGAGTTCCTCGAGCATGCCATCGCCACGCTGCGTGCTGAGCGGGCCAAGCGCCTGGCAGCAGAGCAAGCCTTACTTGAGGCGGCACCGAAAGTCTCGTACTACGACCTCGTGTTGCAGTCCGATTCGTTGTTGACGACGACCGCGATTGCGAAGGACTACGGACTTTCCGCGAAGAAACTCAACCGGATCCTGCGTGATGCTCACGTGCAGTTCCATCAGTCGGACCGGTGGTTCCTGTACGCGAAGTACGCCGAGCAGGGATACACCCAGTCCAAGACCCACGAATACGGCGAGGGGCAGACCCGCACCCACATGTACTGGACGCAAAAGGGGCGTCTGTTCATCTACGACCTGCTCAAGAACCAGCTCGGCATTCTGCCTGTCATCGAGCGTCAAGGTCAGGTGCAAGCATGACCGCCACGACACTCGATATTGGGTTTTCGAAGAAGAACACCGAAGGCTACCTGGACCTAACCAGCTACCACGCGCTCAAAAAGCTGCAGCGCGAACAATTCGGCTACCGGCCCTTGATTTATATCTGCTCGCCCTACTCAGGCGACGTGCAAGCGAACGTTGAGCTCGCCCGCCAATTCTGCTCCTTCGCAGTGAGCGCGGGCAAAATCCCATTCGCCCCACACCTGTTGTTCCCGCAGTTCATGGATGACGCAGACCCTGATCAGCGGGAGCTGGCGATGTTCTTCAACAGGGTGCTGCTCGCTAAATGCGAAGCCCTCTGGGCATACGTGGGACGCGTCAGCCTTGGTATGCGCTTAGAGATCGGGTGGGCGCGCGACCTCGAGTTGCCGATTAAGTTTTTCGATTCTGATTTCAAGGAGGTCACGCCATGACCACGCCCTTCACCCTCTATGCCGCGAATGTGAGCGGCGTGCAGAACAACAACCACTACCCGAACCAGCAAACCATCGCCGACGTGGCATCCCTGTCTGCAGTCGCGGGCTTCGATCACGTAGCCGCAACCTATGCGAATGATCGCCGCTCAACTGCAGCCTTCATAGCCTCGGACTGCGTGGTGATGGATATCGACAACGATCACACCGACACCGAGTCCGAGTGGGTCACGCCTGAGAAGCTTGGCGAGGTGATGGCGGGCGTGGAGTTCATGGCCGCCACGTCTCGTAATCACATGAAGGCGAAGGGTGTGTTGTCTGCGCGGCCGCGTTTCCACGTTTACTTCCCAATCCGAGAAGTACAAGGCGCAGACGAATACGCAGGATTGAAACACCGCCTCGCGTCGCGGTTTGCTTTCTTCGATCGCAACGCTCTTGACGCAGGACGCTTCATCTACGGCACCTCTAACCCACAAGTTACGGTGCGTGAGGGCGACCAGTTGCTCGATGCGTGGCTCGATAACGCTGATGAGCAGGACGTGTTCGCCGCATTTGATGCTTCCACTCTTGTGATTGGTGAAGGCTCGCGCAACGCTACGTTGTCGCGCTTCGCAGGCAGGGTCCTCATCCGCTACGGCGATACCGACCAAGCACGAGACCTCTTCAATCGCAAAGCCAACCTTTGCGAACCACCGCTCAACGAGGGCGAATTACAGACGATTTGGAATAGCGCGTGCAGGTTCGCTTCGAAGGTCGCTGCTGATCCAGGCTATCTGCCGCCAGAGGCTTATGAGGCGTTGGCGGGTTTGCGTCCGGATGATTTTTCCGATGTCGGTCAGGCAGACACATTAGCTGGCGAATACGCGAACAAGATCCGCTACTCACTGGCTACCAAGTGGCTTGTCTACGACCATGGCGTGTGGGATGAGAACGACTTATCTGCACAAGGCGTCGTTCAGGAATTGACCTCCCGCCAGCTCGAGGAAGCCGACCGCTTGATCGCGTCCACGTGGGAGACCATGACGGCAACCGGTGCAGATCTCGTGATGGCCTCCGCCTCGTCGAAAGCACGCGGCATCGCCAAGCTCACGCCTGTGCAAGCGACCGCGTTCCGGGCGTGGGATGAGGCAAAGAACTACCACAAGTTCGTTCTCTCCAGGCGTTTGTCACGCAACATCACGGCCACGTTGAAAGAAGCCGGGCCGATCTTGCAGGTACGTATCCGTGACCTTGACGTCGACCCCTACCAGCTCAACACCCCGGCAGGCACCTGGGATCTGCGCGACGGCACAAGCCACGAGCACAACCCAGCCGATCTGCTGACCAAGCAGACCGCTGTCAGCCCCAGCGATGAGGGTGCACAGATCTGGGCCGACGCGCTCGACGTGTTCTTCCAAGGAGATCCTGAGCTGATTAGTTACGTGCAGCGCATTGTTGGCTTGGCGGCTATCGGCCAGGTTTTCGTCGAAGCGCTCGTCATCGCCTACGGGGACGGGCGAAACGGCAAATCCACCTTCTGGAACACAATCGCCCGCGTGTTGGGGACGTATTCGGGCACGATCTCAGCCGACGCGCTCACGGTCGGGGTGCGCCGCAACGTCAAACCCGAACTCGCCGAAGCCAGAGGCAAACGTCTCTTGATCGCGGCTGAAACCGAAGAAGGTATGCGCCTATCAACCTCGAACGTCAAACAGCTTGCCTCGACCGATCAGATCTCGGCAGAGAAAAAGTTCAAGGACCCCTTCGCCTTCACCCCCTCCCACACCCTCGTGCTCTACACGAATCACCTGCCGCGTGTGGGAGCCATGGACGCAGGCATCTGGCGCAGGCTCATCGTCATCCCGTTTAACGCCACCATCGAAGGTGATACGGACGTGAAGAACTACGCCGACCACCTGTTCGAAAACGCGGGCGGAGCAATCCTTACGTGGATTATGGAGGGCGCGCGCCTCATCCACGCCGAGGGCTACAAGCTCAAAGCCCCGCCTCAGGTGGTTCAAGCCTCGCAAGCATATAAGGAGGATAACGACTGGTTCTCGCAGTTCCTTGAGGACTCATGCGACGTCGAGGATGGCTTATCGGAGAGGGCTGGTGACCTCTATCAGACGTATCGGGCGTGGGCGCAAAACACCTCAGGATGGGCGCGCCCGATGGTCGACTTCAACGCTGCGGTCGAACAAGCCGGATTCGTGCGGAAAAAGACCAAGCACGGCATGTACGTCTACGGGCTCGCGATCGCATCCGAGTTCGGCAACTAACCCCATGGTGACGAGCTGTGACGAGCCATTCCCTACCTTACGCATGTGAAATTACATGGTGTTTTTCTCTATATAAAAGGTTAGGAACGACTCGTCACATGCCGTCACCCCTAAAAGTGAACTCAAGGAGTGACCATGAACGAACGAACCATAGAACACCAACTGAAGAAAGCCGTCGAAGCCTGCGGTGGCTTGTGCTGGAAGCTTGTCTGCCCTGGAACCAGCGGCGTACCTGACCGGATATGTCTGATGAACAGCCGGGTTGTTTTCGTTGAACTCAAAGCAGCAGGCAAACAACCCAGGCCAATCCAGCAGCGTCGGATGAGCCAACTGCGCGACCAGGGTTTTCAGACCTTCGTTGTTGATTCGGTGGACGGCATACGGGAGGTGCTTGATGCACTACACGCCGCATAACTACCAATCCACCGCCACCGAGTTCATCATCGACCATGACGAGGCCGCGATTCTCCTTGGCATGGGTTTGGGCAAGAGCGTGATCACGTTGACGGCGATCTGGCAGCTCATGCTCGACTACTTCACCATCTCCCGCGTGCTGGTTGTCGCACCGCTTCGAGTAGCGCGAGACACCTGGCCCGCCGAAATTCGCAAGTGGGATCACCTTGACGGGCTCACCGTCGCGGTTGCTGTCGGCACCAAAGCTGACCGGCTGGCGGCGTTAGCCAAGTCTGCGATGGTGACCATCATCAACCGTGAAAACATTCCCTGGCTCGTGAACCAGATGGGCGGTAGCTGGCCGTTCGACATGGTCGTCATCGACGAACTCTCCAGCTTCAAAAACCACCGTGCGAAACGGTTCACGGCGCTGGTGAAAATGCGCCCCTTCGTTAAACGCTGGGTCGGGCTGACCGGCACGCCAGCCTCGAACGGGCTCATGGACGTGTGGGCGCAGTTCCGGCTTCTCGACGGCGGCGAGCGTTTGGGCCGGTTTATTACTCGTTATCGGGAGCGTTGGTTCGTACCCGATAAACGCAACGGGATGCAGGTGTTCACCTATAAGCCCCGCGCGGGTGCCGAAGATGAGATCTACGGTGTGATTGGTGACATGACGTTGTCGATGAGAACCACCGACCACCTGCAATTACCGGAATTGACGGTGACGACAATGCCTGTGGTGCTGGAGCCGAAAGAGCGCAAGGTCTACGAGCAACTCAAAGCTGACCTCGTTCTCGACCTTGATGGGGCGACGATTGATGCCGCGAACGCCGCAGCTTTGTCCGGCAAGCTACTCCAACTCGCGAGCGGCGCGATCTACACCAGCAACGGTCAATGGACGGCGGTTCATGAGCGCAAGCTCGACGTCCTCGAAGATCTCATCGAGGCAGCCAACGGCAACCCACTGCTCGTGGCCTACTGGTTTACCCATGACCGTCAGCGCATCACCGCCCGCTTCCCGCAGGCTCGCGAACTTAAAGCAAGCGCGGATATCGAGACATGGAACAAAGGTGAGATCACCCTCGGCTTGATCCACCCAGCATCGGCGGGTCACGGATTGAACCTCCAGGCAGGCGGGCATCTGCTGGTGTGGTTCTCGTTGACGTGGAGCCTGGAGCTTTATCAACAGACGAACGCTCGCTTGTATCGGCAAGGTCAATCCGAACCTGTGACGATCACGCATCTGGTTGCGGAAGGGACGCTCGATGAAGCCGTGCTCAAAGCTCTTGATGCGAAAGATGCTACGCAGGCTGCGTTGATCGACGCGGTCGCACACGAAATCCACACAACCACTGAAAGGACAAGCTCATGCATGTGATGACGAAATACCTCGACACAAGGAAAGCCGCGATCGCAGCTCTGCAGGATTATGCGGTGATGGAACAGATCATCGAGAGTACTGACGAGCAGATCAAGGCGGCTTATGCTGATGCTGCTAGTCCTGCTTCTCCGCGTATGGACGGCACACCACCCTCGGGTGATCTGCACGCTTCGGAGAACAGGATCGTTGCGAGCATTGAGCGGATCGATGCGTACAAGGCTCGCTACCTGCAGGCTCGCCAGTACATGGACTGGTTTCTGCCTGCGTGGGAAGTCATCGCTGAAGACGACCGCTTCATCCTCGAAGGCTTCTTCCTCAGCGAGGGGACGCAAGATGAGAAGGTGTCGATGATAGCCGATCATTTCTACGTCGAGCGTGACACGGTCTATCGGCGCAAGAACCGGGCCCTCGACAGGTTCGCCACCGCCTTGTATGGACAGCTCTAGCGTTAGCGGGTATCCGAAACATGCGATAGAAAACCGCATATCAGTGTGAGAACATATAAGTGATTGAAAACTAGGTGAAGCCCCAAGAACCCACACACGGGAATCTTGGGGCTTCACCACATCCGGGGGGGAAGGAGCCAGCGATGCCGGTCAAACCAGCCTCCCCGTGCTCTCACCCTGGTTGTCCCGAGCTCACCCACGACCGCTACTGCGAACAACATGCCAAGGCAGAGGACGCCCGGTATCGGAAGTATCAGCGTGATCCGAAGATCAATCGCCGCTACGGCTCACGGTGGCGCAAGATCCGCGCCGCCTACGTCGCCGCCCACCCGCTCTGCGAAGACTGCCTAGAGGCCGGTCTCTACACGCCAGTACAAGAGGTTCACCACATTCTCCCGCTCGAACACGGCGGCACCCACAACTTCGACAACCTCCGAAGCCTGTGCAAGCCTTGCCACTCCAGGCAGACCGCGCTCGATGATGACCGATGGCGGCAACAACCTCGGGTCTACACCTACTGACGAGCACCCACGTTGTCCACTGTTGCGCCGAAGTTCTGGAACCTCAAAGTTACCCACCTTGATGGTGTTCGGCGGACACGGGGCAACGTCGAAAGCCTGGTGAGGGGGTGGGGGTTCTCAATCTCTAACCGCAGGTCAGAGGTCAGCGGGCGGGGCCAACCGTACACAAAAAGACCGAATCAAACAGGGTATTAACCCGCAAGCCCTCCATCACCGGGCTAACCGCCTGGAAGGAGGCGAGATTTCATGGCGAAAGACGGAACCAATCGCGGTGGGCGGCGCGTGAGGGCAGGCGCGAAACCCGACCCACTCAACGAGAAACTCGCCAAGGGTCTGCCTGCTACTCGCCTGGAAGATCCGCTAGCGAGCCCTTTCGATTTTGAGGGTGCAGATGTTGGTGATGGCGCGGTGCTTGCTGGTGAGGTGATGCCGGAGCCGTCTGAGTATCTGTCGGAGGTTCAACGCGATGGCAAACCCTTGGGTGCTGACCTTGTCTACAAAGAAACCTGGCGGTGGTTGGATGAGCGTGGCTGCACGAGGTTTGTTTCTAAGCGTCTGATTGAGGCCTACGCCCAGGCGTTCGCCCGGTATGTGCAGTGTGAGCAGGCGATTTCCAAGTTTGGTTTGCTAGGTAAGCACCCGACGACGGGGGCTGCTATCGCTTCCCCGTTTGTTGCGATGAGCCAGTCTTTTGGTAAGCAGGCGAATGTGTATTGGTATGAGATTTTTGAGATTGTGCGGGCTAACTGCACTAGTGACTATTCGGGTGCGGCTCCTGGTGATGAGGTTATGGAGCAGTTGTTGAAAGCCCGCTCCTAGATGCGTCCTAGTGTTTTTGAGCTTATTTGGGGCGTTTTGTTGCGCTGAAGCCTGCCCCTAGCGCGATTCCGACTCCCGTGCCAATAGTTATCGCTAAGGCATTATCGTCCATAATGAACCGAAAAATTATGGCGGTCATTATCCCGGCAATCATTCCGTAAGCCACGGCTTTACCATCGCCACCAGAAGGCTCCTGCTCCTGCGGATTAGGTTTACTCGTTTCGTCTTCCACGTATTCCAGTATCACACACGATTCGGGTTTTCCTCGTTTTCTTCGCTCCCTGCTCCTGGCTGTCATGGTGGGGAGTTTTTGTTTCTTTTGATTTTTCTACTGAAAGGGCATTCCTATGACTATGGTTCGCAGCGCTGAAGCAGTGTGTATCGGTCACCCCGATAAACTGTGCGATTTAATTGCTGATCAGATTCTCGACGAGATTCTCTACGCCGATCCCAACGCCCGCGTCGCGGTAGAGGTCATGGCTACTGGGCGACGCATTATTGTCACTGGTGAAATCAGCACTAATGCTCGTGTGGACTTGCGTGATTGCGTACGCACAGCCCTGACTGCAGCTGGCTATAAGCCGTGGAGATTTTTGGTATACGTATGGGTGAGGCGTCAATCTAACGATATTAACGACGGGGTGAGCACATCTTTAGAGGCTCGCCATGGCGATGAGTCCGCTTATTGTCTTCAGGGGGCTGGTGATCAAGGCACGGTCTATGGTTATGCCTGCACTGATACTCCTGAGCGTTTACCGTTGCCTCTTGTTTTAGCCCACGAGATTTGTAAGCGGCTAGATGCCGCGCGCAAGCAAGGAACCATCACTGGGATCTTCTCAGATGGTAAAGCACTAGTTTCGGTGCGCTACAACGACGCAGGAAAACCGCAAGCCGTAGAGACGGTGGTGGTTTCCGTCCAGCACGATAAATCCAAGGATTTCGAGGTGTTGCGCCGTGAAATCACCTCGATGATTATCGGTCCAGCTTGCTCTTCGTATCTTCCTGTCGATGAGAACACGACTATTTTGGTGAATCCTTCTGGGCGGTTCGTGGAGGGCGGCCCTAAAGCTGACACCGGACTCACTGGCCGAAAACTTATGGTTGACGCCTATGGCGGGCTGGCCGGACATGGTGGTGGAGCTTTCTGTGGTAAAGATGCTTCTAAGGTTGACCGGTCGGGTGCTTATATGGCGCGGCTGATCGCGAAAACCGTGGTGGATGCGGATCTTGCATCCCGGTGCCAGGTGGCGATTAGTTACGCGATTGGCAAAGCCGACCCGGTTGCTTTCAGTGTGGACACGCTCGGCACCGGCCAATACAGCGACCAGATTCTCACGGCTGCAGCTCAAGATGTCTTTAATCTTCGTCCGGCTGCGATCATCGACCAGTTTGGGCTGCGAGCACCCGGCTATGTGCGCTATTCGACGTATGGGCATTTCGGGGATTACACACGCAAGTGGGAAGACACCTGGACTACTAGCCGTGAGCTTATAAAGGCGGTGAAAAACCATGCGCATCAAGCAAATAGCGCTAACTGATCTCACCCCTGCTGACTACAACCCCCGCAAAGACCTACAACCCGGTGACCTCGACTACGACAAACTCAAACGCTCGCTAAGTGAGTTTGGGTATGTGGAGCCAGTCATCTGGAACAAAACCACCGGAAATATTGTGGGTGGGCATCAGCGTCTGAAAGTACTCGCTGATCTGGGCTATAAAACCGTGGACTGCGTGGTCGTTGAGCTAGACGAAACCCGCGAAAAAGCGCTCAACGTTGCTCTAAACAAGATCAGTGGCGATTGGGATGAATCCAAACTCGCCCTACTCATAGCCGACCTGGATGCTTCCGATTTCGACGTTGAACTCACCGGTTTCGACGAATCCGAAATACAACAGTTAATAGGTTCTCTTGACGGCGACAGTATCGAGGATGACAACTTCGACCTGAACGCCGCCCTAGAAGCAGCAGCTTTCGTCCAGCGCGGCGATATCTGGACTGTTGGTAGGCATCGCCTAATGTGCGCGGACGCCACAAACCCAAGCGACGTCGAAACCTTGATGGATGGCAAACAGGCTAACCTGGTGGTCACAGACCCGCCTTACAACGTGGACTTCAAATCGAACAGCGGCCTGAAAATCGCAGGCGACAAACAAGACGCAGGCACCTTCTACCAGTTCCTACTAGCTGCATTCACCAACATGGCGGCATCCCTAGCTAAGGGCGGGTCAGCCTATGTTTTCCACGCCGACACCGAAGGCCTCAACTTCCGTAAAGCGTTTCTTGATGCTGGCTTCTACCTGTCGGGCTGTTGTATTTGGGTCAAAGACTCCCTCGTACTTGGTCGTTCCCCATATCAGTGGCAGCACGAACCGGTGCTTTATGGGTGGAAGAAAGACGGCTCTCACGCTTGGTATGCGAATCGCAAACAAACCACGGTGTGGAATTTCGCCAAGCCCCGCAAAAACAGCGACCATCCGACTTCCAAGCCACTAGACCTGTTGGCTTACCCGATTCGTAACTCCACCCAAACCAACGCGATAATACTAGATACGTTTGCTGGCTCTGGTTCCACGCTAATGGCTGCACAAGCCACAGACCGCACTTGCTATTGCATGGAGCTGGATGAGAAATACGCTTCCGTGATTCTGCGCCGCTATGCCGAAGCAACCGGAGACGCAGCAGGGATCACGTGTGAGCGAGGCGGCAAACAATACGCCTACCTGGATCTGGTCAAAGAAGTCGACCGTCCCAAGCAGAAAGGCTAACTCGTGAGACAAACTTTAAGGCTTGGCTCGCTTTTTGATGGCTCAGGTGGTTTCCCACTCGCCGCCACCAAGGTTGGTATCGAACCTGTGTGGGCAAGCGAGATTGAGCCCTTCCCGATCCTCGTCACCACCACGCGCCTTCCGCAAATGCAACACCTAGGCGACATCTGCGAAATTGACGGCAGTCAGCTAGAGCCGGTGGATGTGGTCACGTTTGGCTCTCCTTGCCAAGACCTGTCGGTAGCAGGTAAAAGGGCAGGCTTAGCTGGCGAACGCTCCGGTCTATTCCACCAAGCTGTCAGAGTCATCAGAGAAATGAGAAAGGCAAGTCATGGTCTATATCCAAGATTCGCTGTTTGGGAAAACGTGCCCGGAGCCTTCTCAAGCAATAAAGGAGCAGACTTCCACAGCGTCCTGCAAAACCTCATCTCGGTTGTCGACGGGCAAGCAGCGGCTGACCTACCTCGAGTACAAAAGTGGCAAAAAGCCGGAGCGATCGTGGCAGACCAATGGAGTATTGCGTGGCGAGTATTGGACGCGCAATTTTTCGGAGTACCCCAACGACGTAGAAGAATCTACCTTATCGCAGATTTTGCAAGCGAGCGTGCCGGACACATACTCTTTGAGCCCTCGTGCAGCTCAAGGGATCTTGCGCAGGGCTGCAGTGAAAAGCAAAACCCTCCCACCAATCCTCGAGCAGGCACTCACGAGGCAAGCAAATCTTTAGATGTGTTCGCCTTGCGAATGCGGGCAGGTAAACCAGGTGGTGGTAAAGGCCCGCTCGTGCAAACAAATCTGTCAGGCACGCTCGGATGCAGTAACGATCAGAGTATTATTGAGCCGCTACTATTTGACCATCATCCTCATGATGCCAGAGTGGGCGGACCATGCCAGATAGCACCAACCGTGACCGCTCGTTACGGCACTGGCGGAGGCAATACTCCCATCATCGCTACCGCCTACGGTTTCAATGCGTTACATGAGGGACGCGGCGCGGCAGTGGGCAGGTACGGTTATTCAACCGAGGTATCAAAGACGCTCGATACGTCAGGGATAGCTCCGACCTGTAACCAAGGCGGCATCGCCATCGTCGAACCCGACGTTGTGAGTGCCTCGAAGGCAGACTTCTTCTGCCGAGGCAACGTCAATATTGCAGGAGCATTGTTGGCTTCGGACCCAACTGAGCCACCCCTGGTCACCGACCCTAGAATGCCCGAATACCGCGTGAGACGATTAACCCCCACCGAATGCGCCCGCCTACAAGGATTCCCTGATGATTGGACACGAGATTTAGCAATCAGCGATCCTACAGATTCACAGTTGGATTACTGGTGGCAGGTCTGGGCCAGCTGGGCCAAGGTGCAAGGATTGAAAAATCCTAAAACCCGCAACCAAGTACGCTCCTGGCTCACCAATCCTGGAACCGACCGGGCGTTATACAAGCTGTGGGGAAACGGGATAGCTTTGCCGTGCGCCAAACTCGTACTTTCCCAGATAGTCGCCGAGAACACTAAAACTCCTGGATTTTAAGGCGAAAATGACTGGATAAGCCCGCGAACCTATGGCTGTATGTACATGACCAAACAAAACACAAGAAAGAGAGGGTTTGGTGATGATGGGACAGCTATACGCCGATCTAGAAGAAATCGAAAGCCTCGGAGTCGACCTGACCTGTATTAATGCGGTTAAACACGCTGCTAAACAGCGCGGTTATGGGCAGGTAGAAGCCATCGTGTCCAACTTCCCACACGACTTCATGCGCCTCATCCGCACATGGATGGACGTTCAAAGCATCGAGTTTGATGGTGAGGAGGATGAGCAATGGTGAACACCAAAAAGGCTGAAAACTACGGGCTCGTAGTCACCCTGCCCGCCACGCTTGATGAGACTGAGCTGGCAAGGCTGCATGGACTTATTGCAGCCAAGAAAGACTTGATCGCTAAAGCGCTCGGCGCGAGCCGGCTCGACATCACCACCAGTAGTGAGGGGCTGAGTTTCCCGTGGTGGGATGAGCTACCCGAGTTCGAGAAGATCACAGCCTACACCGAGTTCTTAACGAAGCTGATCGCCTACGCCAAACAGATCCACCGCACCGTAACCCGCAGTACAAGACAGGTAAGTAATGAGAAGTATGAACTGCGCTCCCTGCTTTACCGCATCGGACTTTCTGGTAAAGAACATAAGGAAGTACGCAAGATTTTACTTGCACCATTAAGCGGTGATTCTGCGTGGAAAACCCCGCCACTAATAAACACTAACCAAGAGATGTAAACCACTATTTATTAGGCAAAATAGGTGGCAAAATGACTGGATAAGTAGCGAAGTCTATGGCTGTATATACATACCAAAACGGTACGCGAAGAAAGGAAATACAGCGATGGAAACGACAACGATGGAACGCCTGCAAATGGCCACCGATAGCTACGGTGCGGTGGTGCGCTACGGCAACCTAGTGATCGCCACCAGCTACAGTTGGCACAAGGGCGGGGTTTATGGCAACGACGCCTGCATCTACCACCTGACCGAAACCCCCTCCGAGAACCCCTGGCAGGGTAAGTCCTTCATCGAATGCGGCCTCGAACTGATCAAGCAAGCCGACCAGATTTTCCCTGACGACGGTCACGCGCTCGCCTGGGCGTTAGCTAATCTGCCCGAAGCCTAGCCCCACAAGGCTTGAGGGCGCCTGTTATCGCTGGTAGTAACTGATTTTTTAACCAATAGAAGGTAACTGATTCGTATGCGTGAGCTAGCTGATTATCACCCGACCCGGTTCATGGCTGAAAGCTCGCGCTATGACAAGCGCCGAGCTGATTTTGCGGTCGCGTTTATCGAAGCTTTAAAGCATACGAAAGGCCGGTGGGCAGGAAAACCTTTTAAGTTGATTGATTGGCAAGAACAAATCATTCGCGACCTTTTCGGGGTGGTCAAACCTGACGGGTTTCGCCAATTCACTACGGCTTACGTGGAGATCCCGAAGAAACAGGGCAAGAGTGAACTTGCCGCCGCCGTCGCACTCTTACTGTGTTGCGGCGATGGCGAGGAACGCGCTGAAGTTTATGGGTGTGCTGCCGATCGGCAACAAGCATCCATCGTGTTCGAAGTGGCAGCCGACATGGTGAGAATGTGTCCCCCACTAGCCAAGCGGGTAAAGATCCTTAGAAGCCAAAAACGTATCATCTACTCCCCCACCAATTCCTTCTACCAGGTACTATCGGCCGAGGCTTATTCCAAACACGGATTCAATATTTCCGGCGTGGTATTCGATGAGCTACACACCCAACCCAACCGGGCGCTCTTCGACGTGATGACCAAAGGCAGTGGGGATGCGCGCACCCAGCCGCTGTACTTCTTGATCACGACAGCGGGTACCGATACGCATAGCATTTGTTATGAGCAACACCAAAAAGCCCAAGACATCCTAGATGGCAAAAAGCACGACCCCACGTTCTACCCGGTGATCTATGGGGCGGCGCAAGATGATGATTGGACCGATGAGGACGTGTGGCATAAAGCCAACCCATCCTTGGACGTGACGGTGCCAATCCAGAAAGTTAGGGACGCTTGTAATAGTGCCAGGCAGAATCCGGCTGAAGAAAACACCTTCAGACAGTTGCGTTTGAACCAGTGGGTCAAACAGTCTGTGCGGTGGATGCCTATGAATACCTGGAACAAGAACGATGGCCCAGTCCACTTGGATGAGTTAGAAGGCCGTGTTTGTTACGGCGGCCTCGACCTCGCCTCCACAACCGACATCACCGCGTTCGTGCTCGTCTTCCCACCCACGGATGACGATGACAAATACACGGTTGCGCCGTGGTTTTGGATTCCCGAAGACAACCTGAAACTGAGGGTCGCCCGCGATCACGTCCCCTACGACCTATGGCATCAGCAAGGCCACCTACTCACGACTGAGGGCAACGTGGTGCACTACGGGTATATCGAGAAGTTCATTGAGGATCTGGGCACCCGGTTTAATATCCGAGAAATCGCTTTCGACCGGTGGGGTGCGGTCCAAATGAGCCAAAACCTTGAGGATGCTGGTTTCACGGTAGTGCCGTTTGGGCAAGGCTTCAAAGACATGTCCCCGCCATCCAAGGAACTGATGAAGCTGGCGTTGGAAGGCAAGCTCGCGCACGGCGGGCACCCGGTGCTGGCCTGGATGGTCGATAACATTCACGTACGCACCGACCCAGCTGGCAACATCAAGCCAGATAAGCAAAAATCCACGGAGAAAATCGACGGGGTGGTCGCCACCATCATGGCCTTGGATCGGGCTATCAGGTGTGGCAACGCACTTAGTGGTGGTTCGGTTTACGACTCGCGGGGACTACTTGTGCTCTAATACTTACAAAAGTGGTCGGTCAGTCTTGATACTTTGAACTCGAATTTCTCCGTTACCGTCACGTCGAAGTAGAAGAAACTCGGAGGAATCTGCAAGTTGAACAATGTGGGATTCAAGCAGCTCTCGCAAAAATAGGCACAAAGCTCTAAGTGCTTCGAAGTTCTCTTCAGGAGAAGTCTCATTCTTTTTGAATGGATTAGGTGCATGGAGGATCGCGCTGACAAGACCAAAACTGCGTCCGACTTCGGATTCCTGGAGTCCAACTTCCGGTCGTACGCCTTGCCCCACAGTTCCATCATGGGTAACATATCCGAACGAACATGGCCAATAGTTTGGATTAAGCTCCTTCAAACGTTTTCGCATCTCTCCGAAGTCTTTTGCGCTTTCCATCTTTTTCTGTGCCTTGTCGAAAAGCCTTTTGCTAGCGGCAAAGGAAGCTGTAACTACGCGCTCCAAAACGAGACGTAGGTGAGCAGCTGCGTGAATTAGATTAGCGAAATCGACGCGACTTCCTGTCAGCTCGACTTCTGCATGGTCGAGATCCCAAAATATTCGGTCATAAATCCACCGGTACAGGACTGGGGTACCCGTTTCTATGTTCTCAAAGCCATCGATTCGTTCCGACTGCATTGAGCCTGGTTCGTTTATGCGTTCTTCCGGTGATCTACGTTTATTCACATAACAAATTATCCATGCAAGGAGTGCTCCATGGGGATACGCAACTGGCTACGCGGTAGACCCCGCGAGACCGAAAACCATACGATTGGCTCGTCTTACTCGTTCTTGTTCGGACCTACGTCTTCTGGTCGTCCGGTAACAGAACGCAGCGCGATGCAAATGACCGCTGTGCATTCATGCGTGCGTATCCTGGCTGAGGCTATCGCGGGTTTGCCACTGCATGTTTACCGACATACGGAAGGTGGCGGTAAAGAAAAAGCTACCGATCATGGTTTGTATCGGCTTCTTCATGATGAGCCGAACCCCGAGATGACGTCGTTTGTTTTCCGCGAAACTTTGATGACGCATCTGCTTTTGTGGGGTAACGCGTTCGCCCAGGTCGTACGCAACGGCCTAGGTGAAATCATAGGGCTCTATCCGTTGCAGCCAAACCGCATGAGCGTAGGCAGAGACTTGGACACTAAGGCTTTGTATTACGAGTACCAGACCTCCTGGGATGAGCCGGCAGGCGAATACAAAACCATCCGGCTGACCCCAGCAGACGTCCTGCACATCCCAGGTCTCGGCTTCGACGGTTTAGTGGGTTATTCACCGATTGCGATGGCCCGCAATGCTATCGGCCTGGCACAAGCCACCGAAGATTACGGGGCGTCGTTTTTTGCTAATGGTGCTGCTCCTGGTGGGGTGTTGGAGCATCCTGGCACGATTAAGGATCCTTCTCGGGTGCGTGAGTCTTGGCAGGCTACCTTTGGTGGTGCGAAGAACGGCAATAAGGTCGCTGTTTTAGAAGAGGGCATGAAGTACACGCCTATTAGCGTGTCTCCGGAGCAGGCACAGTTTCTTGAAACACGGAAGTTTCAGCTCAACGAGATTGCCCGGATTTTCCGTATTCCGCCGCACATGATCGGCGATCTGGAAAAGAGTTCCTTTTCTAATATTGAGCAGCAGTCTCTGGAGTTTGTGAAGTACACGCTTGATCCGTGGGTGATCCGCTGGGAACAAGCAATCACGAAAACTCTCTTGAACCCGCGTGAAAAGCAGCAGTTGTTTGTGAAGTTCAATGTTGAGGGGCTGCTGCGCGGGGATTACCAGTCGCGTATGGAGGGCTACGCGGTAGCCAGGCAGAACGGGTGGATGAGCGCCAACGACATCCGCGAGCTAGAGAATCTCGACCGCATCGATGAGGCCGATGGCGGGGATCTCTACCTGGTCAACGGCAACATGCTGCCACTCGATATGGCAGGCGCTTATGCCGCCACCAAACAAGCCGACGCTGTCGCAGCTAACGATGAGCAGCTGGAAGAACAACCTGAAAAGAACCAAATTTTGAGGAGGAGAATGTGAAGCGTTTTTGGAACTGGATACCACCAGAAACAACCAACCCGGACACCCAAGAGGATGTTCGGGTTTTGCGTATCAACGGGGCTATCGCCGAAGAATCCTGGCTCGACGATGACGTAACACCCGCCATCTTCGCATCTGAACTAAATGCCGGATCAGGACCGGTCACTGTTTGGCTCAACAGTCCCGGTGGCGATGTCGTGGCGGCAGCCAGGATTTACAACATGCTTCTGGACTACCCAGGAACCGTGACAGTCAATATTGATGGCATCGCAGCATCCGCAGCGAGCGTGATCGCCATGGCAGCAAGTCATGTGGCGATGTCGCCGGTGTCGATGTTGATGATCCACAACCCAGCAACGTTGGCGATGGGCGATAAAACCGAACTCTCGCGTGCCCTCGACATGCTTGAGAGTGTCAAGGACTCGATTATCAATGCTTACCAGCTCAAGACTGGGTTGAGCAGGGCGAAGTTGTCGAAGTTGATGGATGCCGAGACCTGGATGGACGCAACTGCAGCCATCGAACTTGGGTTCGCCGACGAGCTGCTGACTGGTAAACGAGCACCAACCCCAGAAAAAGAGGACGAAGAATCTGAAGAGCCGGATGAGGACGATTCCGGCGGGGATGACGAGCAAGGCCCTGCCCGTAAGAAGCCGCCGTTGCCGCCCAAAAACAAGGGTGGTGTGGTGTTTTCCAGAAAGGCCGCGGAACAGCGCCTCGTCGCGCAGTTAGCTGGCCAGCGAAAAGATAGTGCTCCGCCTGGCTCACTGCCATCTCCTGATACCCGTTGTTCTTTGCAGCCCGCTGTCTCTTGTGGTCGGCGGGTTGTTGATTTATACGCCCAACTAACTGATCAACCCCACTAAACCCTTAAGAGAGGAACTTTTTATCATGACTACTGTTACTGATCTTTATGCTCGCCGTGCCGAAACCTGGAATAAGGCGAAGGCTTTTCTGGATGAGCGCCGTAACTTTGAGACCGGCTGCCTGAGCGCTGAGGACGATGCGGCTTACGCGAAGATGGAGGCTGAGATCGAGGCGCTTTCTAACGAGATCGCTCGATCCGAGCGGGCCGAACGCACAGAAGCCAACCTCGCGCAGGCGACTCGGGCACCCATCACTGCTACACCCGGCGCCAGCCCTGATGAGGACGGCAAGGCGAGACCGGCTCGCGCCACCGTTTCCTACAAGCGCGCGTTTTGGGATGCGATGCGGCTTAACACCTCCCCCATGGAAGTAAGGAATGCGCTAAGTGAGGGGGTGGATTCTGAGGGCGGATACCTAGTGCCTGACGAGTTCGAACGCACCCTAGTGCAGTCTTTAGCTGACCAAAACATCATGCGAAGCCTCGCCAAGGTTATTCAGACCACTAGCGGGGATCGCAAGATCCCTGTCGTGTCTACCCATGGCACCGCTACCTGGCTGGATGAAGGCAAACCATATAGCGAATCCGATGAAGCCTTCACCCAAATCTCCCTGTCGGCGTTCAAGCTGGGTACCTTCCTCAAAATCAGCGAAGAACTGCTCAACGATGCAGCGTTTAACGTTGAACAATACCTAGCCAGCGAGTTTGCTCGCCGTATTGGAGCTGCTGAAGAAGAAGCCTTCCTGATTGGAGATGGTAAAGGTAAACCCACCGGCATCTTCAACCCAACCGGCGGAGCAGACTTAGGCGTGACCACCAGTAAGCCTACCGACATTAGCGCTGATGAACTCATCGATCTGCACTATAGTTTGCGCTCCCCCTACCGGGCGCGCGCGGTGTGGCTGATGAACGATGCAACAGTAAAGACCATACGCAAGCTCAAGGACGGTAACGGGCAGTACCTGTGGCAGCCAGCCCTGACTGCTGGGAATCCAGACATGATCCTTGGCCGACCCGTCTACACCAGTGTTTTTGTGCCTGAGCTTAAAGCGGGGGCGCGCACAGTAGCGTTCGGTGACCTCGGTTTTTATTCGATTGCTGACCGGCAAGGCCGCTCCTTCAAACGCCTAAACGAGCTATTTGCAACCACCGGGCAGATCGGGTTCCTCGCCTCCCAACGCCTAGACGGCAAGCTAGTCTTGCCCGAAGCGATCAAGGTTCTTACCCAAAAGACCGCCGGGTAAACCAGAAAAATAGTTAGGAGGTGGCAGCCATGAAAACAGACGAACTCATGGCCTTAGTCAAGCAAAATCTGCTGGTTGAACATAGCGAGGATGATTCTTTGATTGCCTCGTTTGTTTTGGCTGCCATCTCCTACGCTACCGCTTACCAACATCTGCCCGAGGGCTACTACCAAACGGAGCCCATGTCGCAGGCAACCCGGCAAGGCATTATCATGCTCGCCACCCATTTCTACGAATCCAGAGATGGAGCAACCGCCGGGTTTTGGGCAGACAAAACCGATGCTGCCCGCGCCGTGTGGAACGCAGTCAACACCCTGCTTCGTCTGGATCGGGACTGGAAAATCTAAAGAAAGGACGCGCCTTGTGGCAACGCTAGGAAAAATGAGCGAGCACATCGACCTAATACAACCTGTAGTGGTTAAGGACGCTGCCGGGTTCGCCACTACTGGTGACGAGGTTATTGCTTCGGTGCGCGCATATATGGAAGTGCGGCACGCAAGTGGTGCGTGGGTCAACCGCGCCGCCTACACCAAAGCAGACCTGTTATTTAGGATCCGAGCAATACCCGGCATAAATATAACCGAGGCGATGGAAATCAGCTCCGCACGTGGCAGGTACGTTATTGATGCGGTCGAATACCTCGGCCGCTATGTCGAGATTTTGGCTCACCGCACCGAAGCAGAAGGAGCACCCTGATGGCTCGCGTACAAATCCGGCTTCCCAACGATTTCATTGACGCACTCGACTCAGCCAGCAGCCTCATTGATAACTCCGCTGAGCAAGTACTTAAAGCCGGGGCTAATATTGTGGAGCCGCGTATGCGCTCTAACCTTTCTGCAGCAATCGGCAGCTCAACGAAACAGCCCTCCCGCTCTACCGGTCAGCTCGCCAAAGCGTTAGGAACCGCGCCAGTAAAAGTCAATAGCCGCGGAGACTACAACGTCAAAGTTGGTTTCGCCGAGAACCGAGACGATGGTAGAGCTAACGCACTAATCGCTAACGTTCTTGAACACGGGCGCTCCAACCAGCCCGCTAGACCCTTCCTAGCCCCTACGCGTTCACAAACCAGGCGAGCCGCAATCACCGCAATGAAACAAACCCTAGCCGCGCGAATCCAGCAGGTGAAACCATGAGCGGGCTTTTAGAAAACATAAGCCACATCGCTAAACAACTTGGGCTCGCCTATGCAGTCAGCTGCTACACCGATTCCCCAGCCCCAGACACGTATCTAGTATTCACCCCGTTAACAGATTCTTTCGAGATCTTCGCCGACAACACCCCAGGCGTCGAAATAGAAGAAGCTCGAATCAGCCTGTTCACGAAAACCAACTACTTAGCTCTAAGAGACCAGATCACGAAAGCTCTAATTAGCGCTCGCCTGGTTATTACAGGCAGGCGCTATATCGGATACGAGGACGATACCGGCTACCACCACTATTCAATCGACATCGCGAATTATTCACCGACTACTTTCTAGGAGTTGTTGCTTTCCTCCCAGACTCCATAATTTTGTCCCTCATCATTGACCCAGCGCGCTCTACCATTGGCGGAGGTACCTAACACTATGGCCGCTGCTGCAGAAGGAGAAGCAAAAGCAATATCCCGGGTAACCACGCCCCGCTTATTTTCTAGACGGATTGAACCGTCACTAACTAGCTTTTGGTGACGACTAGCTATAGTCGCATACGAGTTAACCGTTGCCTGACTTCTGGCTTTACTGGTTTCCCAATTCGCAACCACTATTAATCCCTTGAGGAGGAAAAACTCGCCATCAATCAGCTGCATCGAGGCGTCTATCTGATCTTTTTGTCTGCGCAGATGGAAAACAGGCGAAGAAACTATCTGAGCGGTAGCTGCTTGCACAGTATTTTCTAGGGAACGCAAAACATTGACTCCCAGGATCGGCAAAATCAGCTTCACATTATCTAAGAACGACTCGGCTGATGCTCGTTGCGCTTCAGAAAGCTTCCTAACCCGAGGAGTTTGTCTGTTATCAGGCATAGAACAACGCTCAGCATTCTTAGCGATTTCAACCAGACGGGCTTCTAAATAACCCCAATGCCCCTCGTTAAAAGACCGCTGCAAGCTAGCAATAATAACAACCTTTTCCCACTGCGGCTTCTTTTTGTCATGATCACGCAGGCGCTCTACAAAGTCTTCTGTCTTGCCTATATAGCACCAAGTGTTCTCAATAGCTTCAGGGTCATTACCAAGAAGAATATACACACCATTACAAGCGATTGAGCTGAATGACCCCGTGTTTGCATGGGGTTTTTGAGACGTTTGAGTTTGTTTGAACCTCGTAGCGACTAGACATCATAGTTCTGCTGAAGTCAACACCGCTTTAGCAGGAATTTTTATGGTTTTTGCTTCTAATCATAAAGAGATTATTTGCGGAACTCGGGATGGTAAAAACTCAGCAAAATTGCCGCAGCTATCAGGACTGCGCAACATGTCATTGGTAGCCACGGAGAGAGTCCGTAAAGTGCGGTAGAGGCTATCGGTGCCACTACATAGGCAGCACCATTGTTAGCATTAATCAACCCGGCCAGCCCACCTTGTTCTTCGGGCTTCATTTGCAAAGTAGGCGCCGTGTTGTAGCCAGGCATCGCCAGGCCTAGACCAAAGCCTGTCAAGATGCTGGCCACGATGAACAGTCCAAGATTTAGTGGATAAACCAAGAGTAGTAACCCGAGAAGAACGATTATTAATCCTCTTCTAAAGAGTTTTTTAGCACCCCAGTTTAACCTTGGAGCCACCAAGGCCTGCGCCAGTATCATCACCACACCCATTATTGACATGCACAAAGCGGTGAGCCCTGCTGTTGCGCCGGCCGCTAGCTTCAAAACATCCTGCAGTAAAAAGCCGAAAAGTGTAGCCACGGTAGAAAAAGCGGTAAACATTAGGAAACCGCAAGCCAGGAACACGAATACTCTTGAATCAAAATAGGAAACTTTTGCCGGTTGAGCGACTTTTTCTTCGCTACCTGTGGGTTTGAATGTTAGCAGCAAAACGGCAACGCCTAAAAGCATGACCAGAGGCATCACCAGCAAGGGCATCATGAAACCTCCTATAGCTGCAAGGCTGCCGCCCAATAAGGCTCCAAGAATAGACGAGAATCCTTGTGCAGCACCCAAGACTCCCAGACCCTTTACCCGTTGCGTCTCATTGTAGGTATGAGTCACAACGTAGGTTTGCGCGGCTGGGGAAACTGATGCGATGGCACCGCCGTACAGCACTCCCCTAGTTATGACTACTCCTATGATCAACGCTATGCCGGTGAGCAGACCCTTAAATCCTAGCCACACCACCATAGCGAATCCGCTTAGAGCCAGGATTCCGGCAAGCATGCCAATAAGCAAGATACGCCGAGATCCCCATCGCAATGAGACCCGTCCCCACCTGGTGGAGGTAAGAGAAAACATTATGGCAGCTAACGAAATGGTGGCGCCAATGTGCCATTCCTTCAGCCCGATTTCGCGCGATAGCGGAGCCAGAATTGGATTAAGAATCATCTGCCCCATATATGCCAGTAACACCGTCAAAAACAAGGGAAACAGTCCCGCTATTTTTGATTCGACTTTCTCGTTTCGTTCATTAGTGGCGCACATTAAAACATCCTTTCCAAAGTGAGCTACCAATCAAGCTGAGACAATACTAGAACAATGTTCTAGTATTGTCGAGGTTGAGGGTATGCTGTTTTCGTGGGGAATAAAGACAAGCGGGTAAACACGGGTAGACGCGCCTGGCTGACGCAGGAAAAGATCATGTACACCGCAATGGAACTGACCCGAGAGTGCGGTCTAGAAAAATGGTCGATTCGTGACCTTGCGCAGCGTCTGGGAGTAGTTCCCTCTGTCATCTACCACCATTACCAAAACCGTGACGCCATTACCGCTTCTGTAATAGGCGAGATCACTAGCACCATCGAACTACCGGACGAGCAGCTGGAATGGAAAGATTGGTTCATCTCCCTAGCAAAAAATGTCAGGCCTGTCTTTCTTGAATTCCCCGGAGTCACCGACAAACTGATGTATGGACATATGAACGCCGCGTTGATACCAATCTTGGAGGTGGCTTACGAAAAACTACGGGATGCTGGTTTTAGCAAGTACATTCACATCGCATACTCAATTATCATCAACACGATGCTATGGAGCATTACTGCTCGCAACTTGCGCAGCCCAACCAAGCAGGAACAGCGCCACGACCTAGGCCAAATGATTACCCAACTTCAGCCCCTAGCTGTCTGCTCCACAACGCTGGCTGACATCATCCAGGGCTACTTAATTCCGCTAGCCAACCCGAAAAACGAAGACCGCATGAGTCAGGAATACTTTGAAATCATCATAGAAGTCGTACTCGCCGGTTTAGAGATAGCAATCTTGCCTCGCGAAAACGCCTAACGAACCCGTGAACAAGAGAAATCATCAATACTCATAAAATATTTCCCAAAATCGCAAGGCATCCAGCTAAGAGCAAAGCTTTTCAGCCTCTCCCTCTATTTCCTGCGATTTTCCAATAAATACAAGAAGATCCACTATATCCAGAGCTTCCCAAACAACTGGTACGACTACATCAAATACTGCACTACCAATGAACTAGCTATCGCCCTTCACAGTACACAGGCTTCTCCCAGGAATCCGCTATATCGGATACGAGGCGGATACCGGTTTTCACCACTATTCCATCGATGTTTCGAGTTTTAGAGCCTGTCCTTAAGAGTTTGCAATGATCAGGAAAGCCAAAAATCCGATGAACAAGATCTCCAGGACTAACCCGATGACGTTAATGACTTTTTCGCTCTTTTCAGGCCAGAATCTGGCTAGCAGAGCAAAAACTACTAAGCCAGTAGCGGCTCCAGCAGTGTTCATTATGACATCGGTGATATCGCTGACCCCAATAGCGAAAACGTACTGAACGACCTCGAATGCCACGCTTGCTAAAAACGGTGGGAGCAATTGAATTAACCATGAGCGCCGTTTCAACAACATCCTCATGTACAAGCCAAACGGGATGAAAATAAGGAAGTTGACCACGATCTCATCAAAGAAGTTCGACCCGTAAAGATTCGCAGAATCTGTAAATGGGATCAGATTTAAGTAGCGCGCATGCCGCATGCTCAGTATGTCGTCAACGCTGGTGGCGAATTTGAACAGCACCATCCACAACAACAAGAGCAGATAAATCCCGAACACCGCATAGGTCAAGCGTCGCGTTTTCTCTCTCATGCCCCAATTCTATCTCTCGATGACATCTAACGAAAATTACTACCCAAAAGGAGAAACATCATGGCAACTATTGGTTTAGACAAGCTCTACTACGCGAGCATTAGCGAAGATCCCACTAGCGGTGAGGAAACTTATGCCGTTCCTAAACCGCTGGCTAAAGCAATATCTGCAGAATTGTCTGTGGAGGTGGCTGAGGCAATTTTGTATGCCGATGACGGGGCATCCGAGATTGTCAAGGAATTCAAATCTGGAACGCTCACTCTTGGGGTTGATGATCTCGGGGCTGAGGCTGCAGCTGCCTTAACTGGTGCGAGACTGGACGCGAACGGGGTACTTATCAGTACTTCTGAGGATGGTGGCGCACCCGTGGCTATTGGTTTTAGAGCTGCACGCTCTAACGGGAAGTACCAGTATTTTTGGCTTTACCGCGTCAAATTTGCTCTGCCGGGAGCCACGCTGGCGACCAAAGCTGATTCGATCACGTTCTCTACCCCGAGTATTGAGGGAACGATTCTGCGGCGTAACAAACCAGACGCTACCGGTAAGCACCCGTGGAAAGCCGAAGTCACCGAAGGAGCCACCGGCGTGAAAGCTGAGACGATCTCCAGCTGGTACAGGCAGGTGTATGAGCCTGCCGCTACAACCAGCATTAAACCGACAAACAACTAGAAATGCAGGTAAGCCATGACAGCGAAAACCCAAACCAGCCCGGCCAGCACCTCTTTAAAAAGCGCGACAATCACTATCGCAGGTCAAGAATACGAGCTTGTCCTCACTACCCGTGCGACCCGCCTTATAGCTCAACGTTACGGAGGGCTAGAACATTTAGGTCAAGCCCTGGAAACTAGCGAAGATATGGATAAGTCACTCGGTGAGGTAATCTGGCTCATCGCCCTGCTCGCTAACCAGTCCGTACAAATACACAACCTCACCCATCCGGACGATAAGCGCCCAGAGCTGACCGCAGAAGCAGTGGAGTTACTAACTGTGCCTGCAGATTTAGCTGACTACCGAGAGGCTATCGCCCAGGCACTCCAACGCGGCACCCGGCGAGCAATCATGACCGAGACCCCAGACCCAAAAGGGCAAACCAAGAAAAAGGACACTTAATAGATAGTGACGAGGCAATCTTTACCCGCCTGACCTATATCGGGCTCGCCCACCTGGGACTGACCCGCATGCAAATCGAGCTGACCATATTCGGTGAACTATTGGACCTGGTGGATTGCTGGCGTATCGAAACCGGCAGAGCCCAGCCGAAACGCATCTGGTTTATCGACGATATTATTCCTGCTGGGGTTTAGCGATCTAAATGTTTCGTGAGATAACAGGCGAATAGCTGAGGATGGGCGGCGTGCCACTGGTGCCCTGCACCTTGGATCACTTCTAGGTGAGCTGTGGGGATAAGGCCGGCGATTTTGCGGGCTGCAGGCAGGTTTGCTTTATCTTTGCTGCCGCAAACCACAGTTACGGGCATAGATAAAGCTGGAAGCTGCGAAGTAAGGTCTAAATCTTTCAAACTATCGAGCACACCCACCAGCTCAGGTTTGCTAAGCTGCGGCGGACAGACCCATTTTGTTGGTAGAACTCGCATTAGTGTCTTTTGCAGATTCATCAACAGTTTTGGGGGTTTAGCTTGCGGAGCTGAAACAAACAGTGAGGACACCTTGCCCGGATGGGTGAGCGCGATATTTAAAGCAATCACTGCGCCCAACGATACCCCGACCAGGTGCACTGGTTCGGTCAGCGAGTTAGCAATCTGGGCGCATACGTCTTCAAGCAACCAAGAAGCCAGCGGCGGTTTCGTTGTCAAAACGTCTAGAGATATGCACTCGGTTTGTGGCAGCTGTTTTATTACTGGGTTCCAAACATCACGGGTTTCACCCAACCCGTGCAAGAACACTACCTTTTGCGCATCGCTCATTTACGCAGCGCGAAAAAACCTGCAACCAGGCTAGTTATCAGAAAACCAGCAGCATTTCCGATAGCGGTGACCGGTGAAATCACGTGCGTGAACCCGAAAATAGCAAAACAGATAGCTGCAAATAATAGCCCAACGGCTACCAGCATTAACCAGTTACGCACTCGCGCATTGTTCTTTGCCATATATGCCCTTTCGCTTTTACGTGTTCGTTCACTGATTATCCCATAACTGTCGTTACCGGAAAGAAAGGTAAACACTCATGGCTGATTCGTCTTTTGGTTTGAAGATTGGTCTTGAGGGTGAGCGGGAGTTTAAGCGCGCGATCACGGATATTAATCGTGAGATGCGGGTTTTGGGATCCGAGATGAAGTTGGCGGCTTCTCAGTTCGATAGGAACGATAAGTCCGCTTCAGCGCTTACGGCTCGTAACCAAGTGCTGGGCAAAGAAATCGAGGCTCAAAAGTCGAAGATTGAGACCCTGCGCGCCGCACTCGAAAACTCCGCCACGAGCTTTGGTGAGAATGATAACCGGACGAAGAATTGGCAGATCCAACTCAATAACGCAGGCGCTGAACTCAACCGGCTTGAAGGCGAGCTGAAAGCCAACAACGACGCCCTGTCGGATTTCGGGAACGAGGCTGACGGTGCCGGTGACGATGCCAAGGGCGCGGCAAAGGACGCAGGACGTCTTGAGGGCGCGGTGGATGATCTCGGGGACGAGATGGACACCACCAGCTCCAAGACCCGCATTTTCGGCGACGTGTTGAAAGCCAACCTCGCCTCCGAAGCCATCATTGCCGGGGTGAAGGGTATCGGGCATGCGATCGCCTCGATCGGTCGCGGCATGGCCGGAGCCCTCAAAGCGGGCGTGGAGTACAACGCCCGTATGGAGCAATACTCCACGTCCTTTACGACGATGCTGGGTGACCAAGCCAAAGCCCAACAACTCGTTAACGACCTGAAAGTTCAGGCGGCGAAGACTCCGTTTGGTATGGAGGACCTCGCGGGCAACATGCAAACCCTCCTGAGCTTTGGCATGTCGTTGGAGGATGCGAAAAAGCACCTGAACGAAATCGGCGATATCTCCCAAGGCGATGCGGTGAAGATGGAATCGCTAACGCTCGCCTTCGCCCAAATGTCCTCGACCGGCAAGCTCACGGGTCAGGACTTACTGCAGATGATCAACGCCGGATTCAACCCGCTCGAAGAGATCTCCCGCAAGACCGGCAAGTCCATCGGTGAACTGAAAGAGGATATGGCCAAGGGTGCTATTTCGGCTGACATGGTCGCTGACGCATTCGCCAGTGCTACTGCTGAAGGCGGGCGTTTCTACGGGGCCATGGACGCCCAATCCAAGACCTTCTCCGGGCAGCTTGCCACGATGCAGGACGGGGTGGAAAATCTCAAGGGGTTGTTGGCTGGTGGCCTGTCGGAGGCGTTGGCTGGTTCGGTGTTGCCGATGGTCAACGGGTGGATCGACGAACTCACCGCAGCGTTTGAAGAAGGCGGAACACCCGCACTCATCGACGCCCTCGGCCAAGTCTTACAGGAAGCCCTCGCATTTATTGCTGAGCAGCTACCGATGGTGGTTGAAACCGGCATGAGCATTTTGACCGCCCTGCTCGAAGGCATTATCAAGGTGTTGCCACAAGTAGCGGAAACAGCGGTAACGCTGATTATCGCGCTGGTCGAGGCAATCATCGAAGCCCTACCGAGTCTGCTTGAGGCAGCGGTGCAGATTATTGCCACCCTCGTCTCAGGTATCGGTGAAGCCTTGCCAGAACTGATCCCTGCGGCGGTGGAGATGCTCATGGCTTTGGTGCAGGGCCTGGTGGACAACCTCCCGTTGCTTCTTGATGCGGCGTTGCAACTCATCACCGGACTCGCCGAAGGCCTCATCGCATCAATCCCCGTCATCATCGAAGCCCTGCCACAAATCATCACGGGGATTGTCACGTTCCTTGTGGATGCTATCCCGCAAATCATCGAAGCAGGAATCCAACTGCTGACCGCCTTGATTGGTGCGCTACCGCAGATCATCACAGCGATCGTTGCTGCGCTCCCGCAGATTATTACCGCGATCGTCAGCGGCGTGGTCGGCGCGATCCCACAGCTCATCGACGCTGGCATTCAGCTACTGACGGCGTTGATTGGTGCCTTGCCCCAAATCATTACGACGATCGTGGCCGCGTTGCCCCAGATCATCGGCGCGATTGTGTCGGCGATTGGTGGGGCAATCCCGCAACTCATCCAAGCCGGAATTCAACTCTTGACCGCGTTGGTGCGAAACCTACCGCAGATTATTTCCACGATCGTCGCAGCAATCCCATCGATTATTTCTGGGATTGTGTCTGCTGTTGGGCAGGGCGTGTGGCAGATGGTGGAGGCGGGTAAAAACCTCGTCTACGGCCTGTGGAACGGAATCCAAGGCTTGGCGGGCTGGCTGTGGAATCGGGTCTCGAACTGGGCAAGCGGGATTTGGGACTCGATCACTGGCTTCTTCGGCATCCACAGCCCGTCTCGCAAGATGGCCTGGGCTGGACGGATGCTCGTTGAAGGCCTGGCAGGCTCGATCAAAACCGATGGCAACAAAGCCGTCACCGCTGCCACTGGTTTGGCTAGGGACACGATGGACGCCTTCGCCGACCTTGAGGACGGGCTGGCCGTGCCGATCGAGGCGGTCGCTGACCTGCAGGTACCTGCCGTTGACCTCACCCCACAGCCCGTGACTGTATCTCAGCGGATCAGCGACGTCTCTGACGAGCGTGTGGATGTCGCTGGGATCGTGGATGCGACTGCAAAGCGCATCCTCGGGTCTTTGGATATTTCGGTGACTTTGTCGGATGGGACGCTGGTCGGCAAACTCGCACCCGCCCTCGACAAACAACTTGCTCGTCTTGATCGGCGGCAGACCGTGATGGCAGGAGGCTACTGATCATGTTTGGCTTCACCCTCAACAGCGCGGTGACCTCTACGTCGCTTGGTCTGCGCTTGACCGCCCCGGTGGCGATACCCGCAGCCGTCCGTGCGGTGGAAGATATTGAGGTCGAAGGCCGCGCCGGGACCCTGACCAGGTTCACGGGCTGGGAGGACACCGAACTTGAGCTTGAGCTCGCCGTTCCTATCCGTGATGGGCTCGACCAGTACCGGCGGGCCACTCACGAGCTCACCAATGCCCAGACGATCGCGTTCACTGGTGAGTCGGGTGTGTATCGGAAGGTTAAGCACTGCGAAGTGAGCGAGCTGCGCCGGGAGTTGTCGGGGTGGGGGTTCTTCACCGCACGCCTGACCTGCCAGCCCTTCACTTACCTGACCGAGGGCTTGAAGCCCGTAACTATCTCGGAGTCGGGGACGATCACCAACCCCGGCCTACTCGATGCCGATCCGATCATCACCGTTACTGGCACCGGAGCGTTGTCTTTGACGATCAATGCGCGCGTCTACCACGTGAATTCGCCAGCAGGCTCTATCACGCTCGACAGCGCGCGTCTCGTCGCACACGTATCAGGTCGCGTGCAGACCGATGCGCTCACCGAAACTTTCCCAACCTTGAAGCCTGGGTTGAACAGGATCACCCTCGGCACCGGCATCAGCAAGGTCGTCGTCGTGCCGAATTGGCGCAACCCCTAACCACCCCGTTCGCTCAATTGTTCCTAGCCGTCCTGTGGTGGGCGGCCTTCATGCTGTTTGGAGGCATTTTGATGATTACGGTTCACGACCGCACCGCCACGACATTCACCGCCACCGGGCTAGGAGTCTTGGATCGGGAGATCATCAACCCGATCGTGACGGAAGAACTGGGTGGCGAATTCTCCCTGACCTTCACCTACCCGGCAGATGGACCTGCTGCCACGCACATCGTACTTGAGAACATTGTGGCAGCGCCCGTGCCAAGGCTGGAGCAACGTCAGGGTTTCCGGATTAGCGAGGTCGTCACCACCCTCGAAGGAATGCTCGAAGTAACGGCGTTTCATGTCTTCTATGATTTGGCGGCGAATCTCATCGCCGACACCTACGTGGTCAACAAAACCGCGAAAGGCGCACTGACGCAGATCCTTGGGGCGGCGAACACTAAGCACGGGTTTACTGCTACCTCATCGGATACGGTGACTAGGTCTTCGGCGCGGTTGGTGCGCATGCCCATCGCCGCCGCTCTCATGGATGCGGGCGAGGACAATACGTTCGCTGCGCGTTGGGGCGGCGAACTGACCCGCGATAATTTCCATATCCATCACGCGCCCATGCGCGGAGCCAACCACGGGATGGTCATCAGTGATCGGAAGAACCTCACCGGCTTCGAATCATCCATTGATTTTTCGACGGTGGTGATGCGGATTTTGCCGATTGGCTACGACGGCCTGCTCTTGCCTGAACTCTATGTGGATAGCCCGAAATTGGGGGACTATGTGGTGCCGCGTATCCGCGTCATCCGCTACGGACAAGTCAAAGCCATCACGGATAAAGACAACCCACGTGAAGGCGAGCTTCCACTCGACCAAGCACACGGCGAACTACGCCGACTGGCGGCAGCAGAATTCAACGCCAAGCATGTGGATGAGCCGTCCGCTTCGTACAAGATCCACTTCACTGACCTTTCACAAACCCGCGAATACGCTGACCTTGCACGCCTGGAAACCGTCGAAATTGGCGACACCGTGACCGTCCGCCACGCTGATCTTGGTGTCGCGCTCACGGCACGGGTGGTGGCATACGAATACAACCCGCTCACAGGTCAATACATCTCGGTCGAACTTGGAACCGTAGCTCGGAAGTTCACGTCTGTCACCCGGCAAGTCAAGACCGCCATCAATACGGCGGTGGCTGCGTCGGATACGGCAGGATTCGCACTTGCCTCAGCGGATGGGAAGAACACCAACCACTACGGCAGTGCCCAACCCGAGAAGGCACAGCTCGGCGACACATGGTTCAAGCAGAACGGCGAAACCACCGAAATCTGGATCTACCGGCTCACCGACACCGGGCAGCCCGACTGGGTGGCACTCGCTACTGATCTGAACCATGCACAGATCAGCGCGTAACTCGACGCAGCACGCGCAGAGGTCGACCAAGCCAAGACCGCAGCCGCTGGTGCTACCCAGTTGGCGCAAGATGCCCACGACGTTGCGATGACTTCGGATGGGCGGCTCACGGTTGCCGTTGTTGACCCGAGCGTAGCGGACGCGGCTGGCCGACCGGAGGGCTCGCTATGGCAAGTGCGCGTAGACGGCGTGATCGCCCGCCAATACATCCTCACCAACAACCAATGGGAACAAACACCGGTTGGGGCTGCGATGATCGGGTCGAAAGCGATCAGCCAAGCACACATCGCAGACGCCGCCATCGGCACCGCACACATCGCAGACGCCGCGATCACCGACGCGAAAATCGGGTCGCTCTCGGCCTCGAAGATCACCTCCGGGTATTTAGCTGCTGGGCGGATTGCCGCCGGATCGATTACATCCGACAAGTTGACGATCGCCAACGGATACATCACCAATGCGATGATCAAGGACGCGGCGGTCACATCCGCGAAGATCGCCTCGCTGGATGCTGGGAAGATCACCACCGGCACGTTGTCGGCGGCTCGGATTGGGGCGCGCTCGATTACGGCCGACAAGCTCGCGACCAACGCCATCCAAGTAGGCCTGGCAGGCTGGACGCAATCTATCCGCATCACCCCGTATCAGATCGCTTGGTATAACGGCTCGACGTTGGAGGGAAAGATTACGAGCGCGGGCATGCAGTTCTGGTACGGCACCCGCTACATCGGGGAGATGGCACGCCGTGCCCACAAGGACAAGCCCGACGTGCAAGGCGTCGTCAACCAGGTCGCCTATCAAGGCGACTATGTGGCCTGGACATACCAGACGGTTTCCGGCGGTGGCTACTTCACCTGCCTCACCCTGGATCCGAAGGGACGCTTCTACGGCAAGGCCGGCATTCATCTTGGTGCTGACTTGCGCACCAACGGCTACAAGTTCTACACCACCGGCTCACGCTACGTGACCTTGCAAGACTGCACGCTCACCGGGAAAGGCACCTACGCCGGGTGGGTGTCGAGCAATGGGCTGGCGAAGATCGTCTTCCACACCTACGACGTCATGGTCGTCACCAACGGCTCGTATTACAACATGACCCGTCTCTTTGATCGCACCAAAGATTTGATGTCGCGGATGAACGCGATCCTCAGCTTACTCAATCAAGGGTGGATCACATCCATATCCGGAACCGGCTCGAACATCACGTGGCGGTACTTCTCCAACACAGGCCTGTCGGCCATGTCCACCAACCTCGCATAAGTAAAAGGAAACCCTGATGAAGATCATGCTCGCCAACCACCATTTGCAACCCATCGCCGACCTACTCGAGAACATGCCGCTCAAAGCCGCTCAATCCAGGGCGCGCTCCAAACTCCTCACGCTAGTGAAGGAAGCGATTGCACGGTTCGGGGAAGACGAATACGACCTCGTCACCCACTATGCAACACTCGACGATCATGGTCGCCCAGTGTTCGCAGATGACGGCACCTTCATGCTCGCCGACCCCGACAAAGCCAGTGAATTCCTCGATGCCCGTCAGAATCTGCTGGCATCTGTTGCGGAAGTGTCGGGGCCCACCTACGACGGCCACGACAAGGACGTGAAAGCACTTCTTGACGGCTATGAGGGTGAACTGTCTGGCGTGGCGGCGGAAGCCTACGACGTCCTCTACGACGCCATCACCAAGGGTGGCCAATGAAGGACAAGGAAGAAAAGGACACAGAAATGACCGACGTTTCAGATGATGAGTCAACGTCTAGCGAAGAAGTACAGCTACCCATCGTCCCAGTTGAGTCCGATGCCACGCCCGCACCACCAGCAGAGGCCATCGAAGCCCAAGAACTCCCAGCGCCCAAGGTGGCGTCCTTCGACTTGAGCCTGCCAATTCTCGAGGTCCTCACTGACCCGACCATGTAACACGCTGCGCTACACCAATTTTTGATGCCTTCACCCCAGATGGGTGTGGGCAATTTTTATGCCCACAGAAAGGAATACCCATGTCCCTACACGCCATCTGGCACGCCATTCAAGCCGGCATCGCTGGTATTGGTGCGTGGCTCGCCGCTTATCTTGGAGGGCTCGACGGCCTCGTCTATGCGCTGATTGTTTTCACTATCGCCGACTACATCACCGGGGTGCTGGCCGCCATCAACGAACGCCGCCTCAGCTCATCCGTCGGTTTTAGGGGTATCAGCCGCAAAATCCTCATCTTCACCCTCGTCGGCCTCGCCCATTTGATCGACGTCCATATTCTCGGAGCACCCGGCGTGCTGCGAGCGGCGGTCATCTTCTTCTACCTATCCAACGAAGGCATCTCCCTCGTGGAGAACGCCACCCGCCTCGGCCTACCCGTCCCATCCCAAATGCGTGGGGCGCTCGATGCGATCGCCAACCGCGCCGAAACAAGACCCTCACTGACCGAACCACCAACCACTGAAAAGGAGATTCACTGATGAAGAATTGGAACACGCTTGAGGCTGACATCGACCTCATCATGAACACACACTACACGCCCGGCAGGAATGGTAGGCGGATCGATAAGGTCATCATTCACCACAACGCCGGAAACCTCACCATTAGGGGCTGCTACGACGTGTGGCAAACGCGTCCAGCTTCCGCCCACTACCAAGTCCAAACCGACGGACGCATCGGCCAGTTGGTGTGGGATCGCGATACCGCCTGGCATGCAGGCAACTTTGCCGCCAACACCACCAGTATCGGCATCGAGCATGCGGATGTGTCCTCGAACCCGTGGGCTGTGTCGGAGGCGTGCCTCGATAACGGAGCACACCTCGTGGCGGCCGTTTGCAAGTTCTACGGTCTTGGCCGCCCGGCTTGGGGCAAGAACGTCTTCGGGCACAAGGACTTTTCTGCGACTGCTTGTCCGGCTTCTCTTGCTGGTTCTCAGCATGCTGCCTACATGTCCCGCGCACAGTCTTGGTATGACCAGATGAGCGGTAGTGCACCAGCACCCGCTCCTGCAGCGCCGAATATCGACGCTCTCGCTGATGCAGTGATTCGCGGCGATTACGGGAACGGTGAGGAGCGTAAGCGTTGCCTCGGAGCCAACTATGCGGCTGTCCAGCAGCGCGTGAACGAGAAGCTCTCTGGCAACGCACCTGCCGCGAAGCCAGCAGGGCCGAACATTGATGCTCTTGCCGATGCCGTTATTCGCGGCGAGTACGGCAACGGTGAGGAACGTAAGCGCCGACTCGGAAATCTCTACAGCGCCGTACAAGCTCGCGTGAATGCCAAGCTCGGCTACTAAACATCCGCGCCACGTCGGAGCGACTGAGCCCCGTCACCACTGTGACTTCCCAATCCTCGGGGAGCCGGTGGTGGCGGGGCTTTTCGTCGTTTCATGGACGGATTTAACAATCGGGGGTTTGTCGGCAGTGGGGTGAAGGGAGTGACCCCACTGTGAATGATCTTGATGAACAACGTATCCGCAACCTGCGCACGGCGGGCTGGGGGTATAAAGCGATTGCCGAGTTTTGCGCCCTAACTCGTGACCAGGTCCGCTCGTACTGCACAACCCGAAACCTTGACGCCGCTCCGGTGATGGCCTGGCAGGTATGCCACTGGTGTGCCAGCCCTATACAGGGAGCAGCTCGGGCTCGGTTTTGCTCGCCCGCCTGCAGGCATAAAGCGTGGCGGCATCGACAGAAAACCGAGCCTGCGCGCGAGCAGACCTGTACGCACTGCGGACGCCGCTTCGCGATCGTGGACAAACCAGGTCAAAAGTTTTGCTGTCACGCCTGCTATGTGCGTGCTCGCTTTGGCACCAGGGGCGGACGACCATGAACGCTCTCACGGCTCGGGTTGATCAGATGACACAGCCTGACGTGTTCGCCCGAGAACTCGCCTTCATCACGGACTCTCACACGTTGAGCGTGCTGGCGGGGCGGGGCGTGCTCACACCCGCAGAGTATCAGCGTGCTCACCGGTTGTTATGGAAGGCGTGGACGCCGATCTATCAACCACAGATTGTGGGCGAAACGACTGGATAAACACTTGGTTTAGAGCGTGTATAGACCTAACGCGAAAGGAGAAAACGTGGCACACATCAGTGTGGTGACACCAGTTCGGTCGCCTGCCCCGAAACTGGTCAACGTGGCGGCATACGCGAGGGTCTCAACCAACGGCACAGAGCAGTTAGCATCCCTATCGGCGCAGGTTTCGTATTACTCGCGCCTGATCCAATCCACACCCGGATGGGCCTACGTCGGCGTGTTCACCGACGAGGGTATCACCGGCACGTCAACAAAATCCCGACAAGGCCTGGCCGATCTGATGGACGCAGCCAGGAGTGGGGGTGTCGATATTGTGTTGTGTAAATCAATCTCACGCCTAGCCCGCAACACAATCGACCTGCTCGCTACGGTCCGTGAGCTGAAAGACCTTGGCGTGGCCGTACGGTTCGAACGCGAACGCATCGACACCCTTAGCGCTGACGGGGAACTGCTGTTAACCTTGCTGGCCTCATTCGCCCAAGAAGAATCACGCTCGCTATCCCAGAACGTGAAATGGGCGATCCGGAACCGATACAAGAGCGGGGGCACAAACTCCTTCGTTGTCTATGGATACAAATGGGCAGACGGCCAGTTCACCATCATCGAAGAGGAAGCCAAGATCGTGCGCTTACTGTTTGCGAATTTCTTGGACGGGATTAGCCCGGAGAAAACCGCGACGATGCTCAATGCTGAAGGTAAACGCTCTCGGGGAGGGGGACGGTTCTACGGGTCAGTGTTTCGTCGCATGCTCGAAAATGAGCGCTACAAGGGCTGCCAAATGCTACAGAAAATGTACCGCCCCACAATCCAAGCACCCACACGCTCCCTCAACGACGGGGAGCTGCCGCGATACTGGGTCGACAATGCACTACCAGCCATCATTGACGAAACAACCTTTGACGCCGTTCAGAAAGAAATCGCGCACAGGCGTGAGGTGGGCCCGGCTGCCACCCCGTCAAAAAACACGGGCGTATTCACCGGGCGGATCTGCTGCGGCGCGTGCGGGAAGAACTATCAACGCAAAACCCGCACCTACAAGTCTGGAACCTCATACAAGTTCTGGCGCTGCTGGAGTGCCTGCACCGGAAACGGAAACCCCTGTAGGGGGCACAACCTGCGCGAAACGCTCCTCGAACACGCCTGCGCAGACATGCTCGGCACCCAGGGTTTCGACCCTGTCCAGGTTGGCGAGCAGGTCGTGATGATCGAGGCCTTCGAGCATCAGCTCACCTTCCACCTCGCAGATGGAACCATGATGCCGGTGGGCTTAACCAGTGAGGGGTGGTTGGCATGAGTCGCACGGTCACAGCGATACCCGCAACAAAGAAACTTGGGAATGTCACAACCCCGTCCGGGGTACCAGCGCGCAGACGGGTGGCGGCGTATGCTCGCGTTTCTACTGAGATGGAAGAACAAACCTCCTCGTATGAGGCTCAGATCGACTACTACACCACCTACATTCGCTCACGTAGTGATTGGCGGTTCGCGGGCATGTACTCCGATGAGGGCATCTCTGGCACCTCTATGAAACGTCGCGAAGGTTTCCAAACCATGATCAATGACGCCCTGGCAGGCAAAATCGACCTGATCCTCACCAAGAGTGTGTCCCGGTTCGCACGCAACACCGTCGACTCGCTCACTACCGTGCGCAAGCTCAAGGATGCAGGCGTCGAGGTCTATTTTGAGAAGGAAAATATTTACACCTTCGACGCCAAAGGCGAACTACTCATCACGATCATGTCGAGCTTGGCGCAAGAAGAATCACGTTCCATCTCTGAGAACGTCACCTGGGGACACAGGAAGCGTTTTCAAGATGGGAAGATTATGGTTCCCTATGCATCACTACTCGGATATAAGAAAGGAGCGGACGGCAGTCTCGTCATCGACGAGACGCAGGCTCCGACCGTGCGGTTGATCTACCAGCTTTTCCTTGACGGGATGGCGATCAGTGAGATTAAAACCGAGCTCGCTGCTCGCAAGATTCTCACCCCGCGCGGGAAAGAAGTGTGGTCAACCTCGACAGTGCGCTCCATCCTGTCCAATGAAAAATATAAAGGCGACGCCCTGCTGCAAAAGACGTTCACCACCGATTTCCTTACTAAAAAGATGAAGGTCAACGAGGGCGAAGTACCCCAATACTACGTAACAGGCAATCACGAGCCGATTATTGCTCCACGCATCTGGGATCAGGTGCAATACGAGCTCGCCACCAGGCATGGCAACATATCCTCAGCGAAGGTCGGCTTGTTCTCCACCAGGCTCAAGTGTGCGCAGTGTGGGTCGTGGTATGGGCGTAAGACGTGGGCGTCGAACACGAAATATAAGTACACAGTCTGGCAATGCAACCATAAATACGCAGGCGACAAGCCCTGCAGCAGCGCGACTGTGAAGGACGAAGATATCAAGAACGCTTTCGTCCAAGCGCTCAATCAACTGATCGCCCGCCAGCCACGGCAAAGCCAGCTACTGCAAATCTTTGACTCCATGTTTGATACGAGCCGTTTGGAAGAACAAGCCGCCGCCTGCCAAACAAAAATCGTGGAACTCACTGAGCAGATCGAAGCACTGATAGCGAAAAACCAGCAACGCGCGCTCGACCAAGACGCCTACCAAAACAAGTACACAGAGCTCGATACTGCCTGCCGTAAGACACTCGCATGCAAAGCGAGCCTAGAGGCAGATATTGCAGCGAACACTGCCAAGCATGCCGCCGTCACCACAGCCCTAGGCGATCTGGCGGGCGAACCTGTGAACGATTTTCGCCCCGCGCAGTGGAGCGCACTGATCGACCACGCCATCGTAGACGAGGACGGGATCCGGTTCGTGTTCCGCACCGGTGAACAGGTGAGGATTGCCCTGAAAGGGTGATGCTCATATCAGTTGACGTGCACGGTTAGGTACACCTCCCAGAAATAAAGTAAGGTTACCCTTATCTAATAAGGATGGTGTTTGCGTGAACGATAGTGTAATGGATCAGGTTGTTGAAGGCGAGTATGAGTCGGCGAAGGAAAAATCTGTCGCTGGCCAGAACGCGATCCGTCAGCTATCGCAGCCGGTGAAAGGCAAACTGTTTATCGCGCAGGTTTTAGCTTTTCTCTCTGGTGTGTTGGCTATCGCACCCTATGTGGCTTTGGTGGAGCTGGGAGCTGCGCTGATGCAAGACCGGGTGGACCCGGCGCGGGTGAACTGGATCGTGATGCTCCTCGTCAGCGCATACATGGCCCGGTTGACCTTATATTTTGTTGCATTGGGCGTGACGCATTTTATTGACCTGTCGTTGCGTAATCAAATGCGCCGCCAGATTGCCGCCCGCATGTCGACTGCTCCGCTGTCGTGGTTTACCCGCGAGGGTGAGGGGAAGATCCGCAAGACCATTCAGGATGATACGGCCACGGTGCACACAGTGATCGCGCACGGGCCGATTGAGAAACTGAACGCGATCGTATCCCCGCTCGCCTTGTTAGCCTATGCGTTCGTGGTGGATTGGCGGCTCGCTCTGCTGTCGATCGCGACGATTCCGATCTATGTGGGCATGTATGGCATGTCGATGCGTGGGATGAATGAGAAGACCGCACAAATGGATACCAAGCTCGCTCAGGTTTCGGCAACGATGGCCGAGTTCGTTGCCGGTATCTCAGTGGTGAAAGCGTTCGGCAAGGTCGGCCAAGCACATAAAGCCTATTTAGATGCAGCTAACGAGTTTTCTAAGTTCTACCGGGCATGGTGCATGCCGCTGGTGTCGATGTCGGTCGCCTCATTTTCGTGGGTGTCGATCCCGGTGTTGTTGATCGTGAACCTTGGCGGTGGCGCGTTGATGATGAACGCCGGTTGGGTGAGCATCTACGAGGTGATAACGACCACGTTGATCGCCTTGGTGTTGCCGGGAGCGTTGATGGCAGTCGCAACCATCGCCTGGTCGTACCAGCTCGCAGGGTCTGCGGCAGTACGGCTGGTGAACGTCATGGAGCTACCGGCATTGCCTCAGCCAGATATGCCGCAGACGCCAAAGGGTCATGATATCGAGATTCGGGGTGTGTCGTATGCCTATGACGAGACCCAAGCGTTAGACGAAGTGAGCCTGAGCATTCCGGCAGGCACGGTGACCGCGCTGGTTGGGCCTTCGGGCGCGGGAAAGTCGACGTTGGCGAGTTTGATTGCCCGCTTCGATGATCCAGATGCTGGCACGATCACTATTGGCGGGGTTGATCTAAAGAGCATTTCCCAGGATGTGTTGTATTCGACGGTCGCATTTGTCCTGCAAGATGCACAGCTTATTCGCGACACCATTCGAAACAACATCGCTCTTGGCGCGCCAGACGCAACCTTGGATCAGGTGCGGCAGGCGGCGCGGGCGGCGCAGATCGATGAGTTCATCATGAGCCTGCCAGATGGTTACGACACTGTGTTGGGTGAGGATACCCACGTTTCGGGCGGGCAGGCAGCCCGTATCGCGATCGCCCGGGCGCTCATGGTTGATGCCCCAGTGTTGGTGTTGGACGAGGCGACGGCGATGGCGGACCCGGAATCGGAATCGAAAATCCAACAAGCTCTCTCGACTCTTGCCAAAGGCAGAACCGTGATTGTGATCGCCCACCGACTGGCCTCGATCAGAGGGGCAGACCAAATCGTCGTCATGGAACGCGGGCGCATTGCTGTGGTCGGTAAACACGACGAGCTGTTGGGTAATGCGCACTATCAGGCACTTCTTGCCCAAGGTGCATGCGAGGAGATGACACGATGAATCAACTATTGCTGCCACGCTTTAAGCGTTTGATGGAACCCGCCTCGTGGCGAGACCTCTCGGTCGGTCAAGCGTGGGGTGCGGTCTCAGGACTGTGTCACGGCTTTGCCCTGCTGACTTTGCTTCCCGCAGCAAGTGCCCTAGCGACCGGAATGCCGGTGTGGGGGCTGTCGTTTTGGGGCTGGCTCATCGCCTTGGCGGTAATCGCGATGCTGGGCGTGGGCACGGAGTTTTATGGCATGCGCACCGGCTATATCGGCGCGCTCGGGTTCATTCACGACGTACACCAAGCGGTCGGCAACAAGGTAGCCCGCCTACCGTTGGGAGTGTTTGATTCGGGTAGTTCTGGACGGCTGTCGCGCATGGTCACCCAGGAAATGATGAACTTGGGCGAGTCGGCGGCACATTTCATTTTCTCCCTCGTCCAAAAACTCTCAGCCGTGCTGGTGATCACTGTGGGCACGTGGTTCTGGGATTGGCGACTGGGACTGACCTTGACGATCGCCTTCCCGATCATGCTCGCCTTCCTTCATATCTCCCGTGTGCTTCTCGATAAGGGCAAACAGGTTTCCGAACCAGCAGAATCGGAGCTGGCGGCTCGCATGGTCGAATTCTCCACCTGCCAAGGCGCGCTGCGCTCCTGCCATGTCGCCGACGACTACCCGGCCCTTGATCGGGCATTCAAACAGGCTGACCGCAAAAGCCGCAAAGCATTGTGGATCGAAACATTAGCGAACCTGATAAACGGAATGTTCGTCCAAGCCCTTGTCGTGGTAATGATTTGGCTGACCGCCCAACTCGCCCTCGGCGGGCAGATGAATGCGTTGAACGCTGTGGTCACCATCGGCATGTGCCTGCGGTTCACCACCATGCTCCAAGACATCGGTGGCTGCATGACCGGGCTGGAAGAACGCCGCCAGCAAATGAATCACGTCGACAAGATCATGGACGCTCCCGAACTGTCCGAACCCGATGTCTCCACACCGGTGAGCGCTCCTGGTGATGTTCGTTTCGAGGACGTCGCCTTCGGCTACGATCCGGACACCCCGGTTCTCCGTGATATTTCCTTCCATGTCCCGCAAGGCGGCATGTGTGCCCTGGTTGGCCCTTCCGGCTGCGGAAAAACCACAATCGCGAGGTTGGTTGCACGTTTCTGGGATGTGCAGTCCGGCAGCGTATACGTTGGCGGGGTTGATGTGCGCGAGCAGACCACCGAAGATTTGATGCGCCAGGTGTCTCTCGTTTTCCAAGACGTCTATTTATTCAATGACACGCTCGAAGCCAACATTCGCCTTGGCAACCCAGAAGCTACCGATGAAGAAATCAGGTGGGCCGCTGACCTGTCGGGCGTGACCGAAATCGTCAACCGGCTCCCAGACGGCTGGAATTCATTGGCGGGTGCTGGCGGGCGCGCACTGTCAGGTGGGGAACGCCAACGCGTCTCTATCGCCCGCGCCTTGGTGAAGAAGGCCCCGATCGCGCTGTTCGATGAGGCCACCAGCGCGTTGGATGCGGAAAATGAAGCCAACATTGTTGCGGCGATGAACGAGCTACGCAAGCACTCCACACTGATCGTGATCGCCCACAAACTTGAAACCATTCGCCAAGCTGACCAAATCATTGTGCTCTCCCACGGTGGGCGTATCGCCCAGCGCGGGTGCCACGACGAGCTGGTCAACCAGCCAGGTCAATACCGCGATTTCTGGCAAGAGCGCATCAACGCCGCCGGATGGCAACTCGTCTAAAACACAGCACTGTTCACAATCATGAAAGGAATAACTATGTCCACACCCACGTCCTCGCGCCTAAACACGCGCGACTTCATCAATATCGGCGTCTTCACCGCTTTGATGTTTGTCATCGTGTTTGCATTCGGAATGCTCGGGTTCATTCCGGCTGCCATGTATGCCGGTTTCCTGCTTTCTATCCTCGTTAACGGCATCGTCTTTGCGCTGTTTACTGCCCGCACTCCGAAGATGGGGGCATTGACAATCATGCTGATCCTCATCGAAGTCCTCTTCTTCGTAACGGGTCACTGGGTGGGAGGAATTGCGATCGCCGCTGTGTTCGGCCTGCTCGCTGACTTGGTGATCACCAAGGGGCCGAAGAGCGTGAAAGTTCGTGTCCCGCTGGCATATGCACTGTTTATCCTGCCGATCTATGTTTCCCCGTGGATTCCGCTATTTATGAACCAAGACGCATATATGTCGCAGATCGCCGAACAAATGGGTGCCGAGTATGCCGCGAAGATGGCGCAGGTTGTCACGATTCCGATTCTGTTGGGCTTCTTCGTCGTGATGCTCATCGTTGGCTGGCTTGCTGGTCTGTTGGGAACCCGGGTGGCGCGCAAACACTTTGAACGGGCCGGTCTTGTCTAAACTTCCCGACCCGCGCACGATTATCGTAGCGCTCGTCATCGTCTCCACCACGATCTACAGTGCCTACTCGCCGTGGTTCGTGTGTGCTCTGGGCGGATTCGCCGCCGTGATGCTGGCGAGCGCTACGATCAACCCCAACACGCTCGTGCGCCCGAGCTGGGTTGCCGTCTACCTGGCCACGTTTGCGGCTCTCGGCACACTCGTCTTCGTGATACCACTGGTGTGGAAGTCAACGGCCAGCGCGTTCCTCGTGCTGTTTTTGCAGTGGATGTGGCGATTCAGTGTCAGCGCAGGAATGGGAGCCTACGCGATCGGTGTGATCCGACCTGCCACCTTGCAAAAAGCACTCGCCAGCTCACGAATCCCGACCTGTTTCACGATCCCGATCTCAGTCGCGTTACGTGTGCTGCCCGTGATCGGCCACGAGGTTAAAGCGATCTCAGATGCCATGAAACTACGCGGCATGTCCGCGCTTTCCCTGCGTGCGGCGCAATACTTCACAATCCCGCTGCTATCGACCGTGGTACGCAGCGGAGACGAACTGGCATCTGCTGCCCTTGTACGCGGACTGGGCGGAACCGCAAAGCCCACCTCAGTCACGGTCGTGAAATTCCGTGTGATCGACGCGGTCATTCTGCTCATCGTTATCAGCTTCGCGATATGGAGAATCGTCCTATGACAATAGCCCAAGCAACTGGGGTCACCTTCACCTATCGAGGAGCAGACCACCCCTCAATCAATGGCGCCAACCTCACTATTTCGCAGGGAACTGTCACCTTGCTGTGTGGCGCGTCAGGGTCAGGAAAAACCACCGCACTACGGCTATTTAACGGGCTCATCCCGCACTTCCACGACGGCGACCTTACCGGAAGCGTCACAGTCGACGACATTGACGTGGCACGAGTAGATCTATCAGAGCTTGCCCACCACTGTTCGACAGTGTTTCAAAACCCGCGCACCCAGTTCTACACCACCCACGTGCGCCAAGAACTCGCCTTCGGCCCAGAAAATCTCGGCCGCGACCCGCAGGAGATCTGTGCCCGCATTGACGAGGTTGCAGCCGAGTTAGGTATCGCCGACCTGTTGGAATCCCGCGTCACACAACTGTCGGGTGGGCAGATGCAACGCGTGGCCTGCGCCGTCACCATGTGCAACAACACGTCGATGATCGTCTTTGACGAGCCAACCGCGAACTTGTCCGCTGACGTTATCGACCAACTCGCCACACTCATCGCCAGGCTCAAAGCTGATGGACACACCATCATCATTGCTGAACACCGGCTAAGTTTCCTTTCCGGGATCGCTGACCGTGTCTACTGCTTCGATAAAGGTAACATCGCCCTCACCGCAACCGGCGAAGAGTTCTACGCTACCTCGGATGAGGAGCGCAAACAGCTTGGGCTGCGATCCCTAGTGACTGTGCCTATGCCACAACTTCCGCAACCGGCAGGAGATGGGCTTGAGATTGACAACCTCACCTTCGCCTACCGCCACGGAAACACGGTTCTCAACATCGGCCATCTGCTCTTTCCGGCAGGGAAAATCACAGCGCTCCTCGGCCCGTGCGGGTCAGGCAAATCAACACTGGCACGCATCATCTGCGGACTCGAAAAAGCCAAAGGTGCATCCATCACACTCAATAGGCAAAAATTCACCAACCGGGACGCATACCTTGTCATGCAAGACCCCACCCGGCAGCTATTCTCAGACACCGCTATTGACGAAGTCACGCTCGGGATAACGAGAGCCGAAAAACAACACATCGACGCCCAGGCGATCCTTAAAGAACTCGACCTCACCGACCATGAGGCTGATCATCCCCAAGCACTCTCTGGTGGGCAACGTCAACGTCTGGTTATTGCTACAGCGCTTGCCGCGAACAAGAAGGTCTACATCTTCGACGAGCCGACATCAGGTGTTGGCTACAAGCACCTTGTCGCGATTTCCCGAGTAATGCGTAAACTCGCTGACACTGGTGCCGTCGTCATCGTCATCACCCACGATGCTGAACTCGTTACCGAGGTCGCCGACCACGCTATCCACCTCGACCAAATCAACGCCTGCTAACGCAAACGCTCGCTCGGTCGAAAGAGAGGAAAGCATTTCCGCAGGTCAGGGCAAACGCGCTATACACTCGCTAACGCAAGCGATTTTCTTGACCCCCTTGGGGCGTACTCGCTAACGCAAAAGGGTACTTATCATTTTCGACGTCATAGTGGAGCGGGCGACGGGAATCGAACCCGCCTTTACAGCTTGGGAAGCTGTCGTTCTACCGATGAACTACGCCCGCAATGGCGTCACTTTCTTCTCAAAGACGCTTCACGATGATAACTGTTTCCGAGCGCTAACACCAATTCAGAACACAAAGTGGACACCCACGCAAATCGCGCCACACGCATTACGCCTACCATAGAGGCCGTGACCATCACGCAGCATCAACCGGTACGCCCCGTCGTGGGCGCAGCAATCGTCGACAGTCTTGACCGGCCCCACCAGCTCCTGGCAGCGGCACGCTCCTATCCACCCGAGTTGGCCGGCCGGTTCGAACTTCCCGGCGGAAAAGTGGAGCCAGGTGAGAACGCGATGGACGCCCTCGTCCGTGAGGTGCGTGAAGAACTAGGGACGACTATTGAACTGGGCGCCCAGGTCGCAGGACCGCTCGACGGATGGTGGCCGATCCTTGGGACACGCACAATGGCCGTGTGGCTGGCGCAGGTCTCGCCGGGTTCCAAGGCGCCGCGAGCTGGATCCTCCCATCAGCGTATTCAATGGGTTCCGCTCGAGGAAGCGCTGAGGTTGAACTGGCTGGATCCTGATTTTCCAATCGTGCAGGCGATCGTTGACCAGTGCACATGAACCAACACGGGTGAATCCGCGCTCTCATTTTCCGCTGGCACCGCGCTATTCGTGCACCCAGCAGATTTCAACATAATTTGACGACACACAGTACGCTTCTGTCAGAATACGATTATGCCGAAGATTATTGGATCGACTCTTGCGGCTCATCGCGAGCTGACTCGCAGCCGACTTTTTACTGCACTGTCAGAACTGCTGTCCGAAGAACCGTTCGATGCCATCACCATGTCACAGATTGCCGAACGTGCCGAAGTGGGTCGAACTGCCGTGTATAACCACTTCAGCGACAAGGAAGCGCTGCTGCTGGCATTCATGGAGGATACCACCGCCAAGTTCGCTAACCTCCTCAGGGACAAGCTGGCCGGAATTGACGATCCGATCGAACAACTCACCGTATATCTGCGCTCCTATCTCGATCTCAAAGATCAGTTTCATCTCGCATCGAGCATCACGCTGAGCAAGCAGGTATCGTCACAGCACACTGCCCGCCTCCATGACCACGCCGGAATCGTTGAGCATATCCTGTTCCACATCCTGGAAGCAGCAATGACACAGGGGCGCATTCCACAGCAGAACTTGTTGACGCTGGTTGCGCTGATTCACTCATGTCTGGCCGGCGTGCGAGTACCGACACATTCGTCTGCAGACTCACCGGCAGATGCGCCTGACAACGCGCGCGCAGGAAGCGACGAGGATGCCGCGAGCCTCACCGATGCCCGAGAAGCCACAATCGGCACCGTCGTGGCGTTTATTCTCAAAGCGGTCGGTGTAGCTGGCGACGAAGTTTCCCTGCCTCCAGCTGAGCAGCTTGAACGAGCACACTCGCAAACCTCCGGCAGCACCGATTCTCTCGCGATACTGCGCTGCCCTGTTGCGCACGGCTGATACTCACAATACGGCCACTCAGCACGAGTTTCCTGACTCACAGTGAGGCGAGGATCTTCACAGCCTGATTGCTCCAGTCATGGAATAATCGTGCATACAGCACAGTTGAGATAGGTGAAAGGCTGCGGACCGACCGTAGACCACTCATGATGGGAGGCCCTATGAGCACTGTTGAACTGACCAAAGAGACATTCGAGCAGACAATCAAGGACAATGACATTGTCCTGGTCGACTTCTGGGCAACGTGGTGCGGACCGTGCCAGCAGTTCGGCCCTGTTTTCGAAGAAGCGTCGAACAAGCACGAGGACATCGTCTTCGGCAAGATCGACACCGATCAGCAGCAGGAACTGGCCACCGCCATGCAGATCAGCTCAATCCCCACGGTGATGGGTTTCCGCGATGGTATTGCCGTTTTCCGCCAATCCGGCGCTCTGCCGGCAGTCGCGCTGGAGGATCTGATCACTCAGATTCAGAACCTCGACATGGATGATGTGCGCGCCAAGATCGCAGAGCAGAAGAACCAGTAGGCTTTTCGCACTCACGCGTGAACGCAGTCGCCCTCGTCAGTAAGTAATTGACGAGGGCGACGCTGTTTGTCTGGGGCGCAGGTGGATGGAAGCTAGCCGGCGAGCAGCTCCTGAGCGACCAGTTCGGCCAGCTGCACCGAGTTCAATGCTGCGCCTTTACGCAGGTTGTCACCGGCCACTACCAGCACAAGCCCCTTACCGTCATCAACGGCCTGATCCTCGCGGATCCTGCCGACCAGCACGTCATCAATGCCGGCGCATTCGAGCGGTGTGGGCACATCCACCAGGCGCACTCCGGGAGCCTCGGCCAACAGTTCGCGCGCACGGTCAGGAGTGATCGCGCGGTCGAATTCGGCGTGGATCGTCAGAGTGTGGCCAGTGAACACGGGCACGCGCACACACGTTCCCGACACCTTCAGATCCGGGACGTGCAGGATGCGGCGCGACTCATTGCGCAGCTTCTGCTCCTCATCGGTTTCGTCTGACCCGTCATCGACGAGCGCCCCCGCGAAGGGCACCACGTCAAAGGCGATCGGTGCGACATATGTGGACGGTTCCGGCAAGGTGACGGCCTGGCCGTCCAGTGTCAGTTTGCTCAGATCCTGGTGCGCACCGGCACGAATACCTTCTTCCAGTTCACGCACGCCTTTCAGCCCGGATCCGGAGACAGCCTGATAGCTGGAGACGAAGAGGCGGCGCAGGACACCCTCGTCGTGCAGGACTTTCAGTACCGGCATCGCGGCCATCGTGGTGCAGTTCGGGTTCGCAATGATGCCTTTGGGACGCTGCGCGATATCCTCGCCGTTAACTTCGGACACGACCAGCGGCACGTTCGGATCTTTGCGCCAGCCGGAGGAGTTGTCCACCACGACTGCGCCTTTTTCAACGAAACGTGGGGCGTAGATGCGTGAGGCGGTGGCTCCGGCGGAGAAGATTGCGATGTCGATACCGGACAGGTCAGCGGTTGCCACGTCTTCGACGACGATGTCCTGGTCACGCCAGGTCAGTGTCTTGCCTGCTGAACGTGCGGTGGCAAAAAAACGCAGGCTGGTCAACGGGAAGTCGCGCTCATCGAGCAGGGTGCGCATGACGGAGCCGACCTGGCCGGTGGCTCCTACGACGGCGACGCTCAAGTCGCGCTGGGTGTGACTACGGGTTTCAGGCGTGGTCATCGTCCTGTTCCTCCATATACGACGGCTTCAGATTCGGTGGAATCCAGACCGAAAGCGGTGTGCACTGCCTGCACGGCGCGGTCAAGGTCTTCCAGCTTGGTCACCACAGAGATGCGGATCTCTGAGGTGGAAATAAGATCAATGTTGATGCCGGCCTGGGACAGTGCGCCGAACAGTTTGGCCGATACGCCGGGGTTGGTTCGCATGCCAGCTCCAACCAGGGACAGTTTGCCGATATCGGGGTTGTACTTGAGTTCCTTGAAGCCCAGTTCTTCGCGCGCAGCTTCCAGCGCCTGCATGACGTGGTCGGCGTCCTCGGCGGGCAGTGTGAAGGAGATGTTGGCGCGATTTTCCAAGGTGACGGGAATGTTCTGCACGATCATGTCAATGTTCGCACCTTGCTGCGCCACCAGCTCAAACAGGCGTGCGGCCATGCCGGGTGAATTCGCAATGCCGACCACGGTGATCTTGTCCTGTGACCGGTCGTGAGCAATGCCGGAGATAATCGGCTCTTCCATTGGGTCCTCCTGGTTGGCAGCTAACGCAGCTTGAGGGACGAGGCCGGCCAGTGCAGGGTTTGCGGGTCTGTCGGAAATCCATGTCCCATTCTTGTCGGAAAAAGATGAGCGCACGTGCAGCGGAACGTGGTATCGACGAGCGAATTCCACTGCCCGAAGGTGCAGAATCTTTGCTCCATGTGCGGCAAGTTCGAGTGTTTCTTCCTGGCTGATGGTGCGCACGCGCCGCGCGGTCGGCACAATGCGCGGGTCAGCAGTGAACAGCCCGTCAACGTCGGTGTAGATTTCGCACACGTCGGCGTGCAAAGCGGCAGCCAGGGCGACCGCTGTCGTATCGGAGCCGCCGCGACCCAGCGTCGTTGTTTCGTCATCTTCTGATATTCCCTGGAATCCTGCGACGATGGCGACCTGACCGTCACGGATGGAGCGCGCTACGCGTTCGGGCACCATGCCGACGATTTGTGCTTTACCGAAGTGAGTGTCGGTACGGATGCCGGCTTGTGCACCGGTGTAGGCCTGTGCAGGCACGCCGCATTCATTGACCGCCATTGCCAGCAGTGACATGGAGATTCTTTCCCCGGCTGTCAGCAGGATGTCGAGTTCGCGGTCAGGTGGTGCGCTGGTGATCTGGGCGGCTGTGTCCAGCAGATCATCTGTTGTGTCACCCATCGCTGAGACCACCACGACGACCTGGTGTCCTGCATTTCGAGTGTCCACGACACGCTGGGCGACCCTCTTCATCGCGTCTACATCCGCGACAGATGAGCCACCGTATTTCTGAACAATCAGTGCCACTTTGTCTCGTTTCCTTGTGATCAACCTGGGATGGGTTTCCCCTTCATCCTATGAGTCTGCGACTCGTGACGGAAAGGTGCCCGCTATGCGGTCGCGTGGAGTTATTCGGCGCGACGGCGGCCTTCGAGCGCGCGCCCCAACGTCACGGGATCGGCGTATTCCAGGTCGCCACCCATTGGCAGTCCCATAGCCAGGCGCGAGGTCATCACGCCGATTGTAGACAGGGTGCGCGAGAGGTAGGAGGCGGTTGCTTCGCCTTCAATGGTGGGGTTCGTGGCCACGATAACTTCCTGAACCGTGCCGTCCTGAAGGCGCGTGAGCAGTTGACGCACACGCAGTTGATCAGGCCCCACGCCATGAATCGGGTCGATCGCTCCGCCCAGGACGTGATAGCGACCTTTGAACACCCTCGCATTCTCAATGGCACGAATATCTTTGGGCTCTTCGACAACGCAGATCACTGATCCGTCGCGCGCGGGGTTACGGCAGATGGTGCACTGGTCGGCTTCGGTGAGATCACCGCAGATTTCGCAGTGGTGTACTTTTTCGCGCACGGCCTGGATGGCGTCCACCAGGTGCGTCACGTCATCGGGTTCAGCGTCGAGCAGATACAGGGCCATGCGTTGAGCTGACTTGGGTCCGACACCGGGCAGCATTCCCAATTCATCGATCAGGGTCTGTAAGGCGCCTTCAAACACGAGTCACACTCATCTTTCTTCGCTCTGGTCTTTTTCTTCGATCACTGTACCGCCGAGTATCTCCAGTATGGCCGGCAACCCGACGCTGGTCGACATCTCCAGATCCACGTCATCCATGCTGGCCGAGTCATCCTCATTGGGCGGCACGATAACTGGGTCAGGTTCACCACCAGGTGCGTCGTGGCCGTATGGGGCAGCGAAATGCTCCTGCTGGCGATGCGGCCGTGTACCGCGCACCTCTGCCTCGTGGGCGTGAGTATCGCCTGTGCCCTGCTCCCCTGTTTCGTCAGCTCGTTCCTGCTGCACTTCACGGATCGCTTCGGCGCGCATCTCCTCCACGCTGCCTGGTGAAGGGGCGTCCTCACCCTGCGGTTCAGGTGGTGTGGATGAGTGAGCTGTCGACGGGGCGGTCGGTTCTGTGTCACCACTGTCTCGCACATCCTCAACAGCGTGTGCCACTCCTTGAGGACGACTGCCGATCTTCTGCTCCACTAATTGTGCGGCGTGCTCGGCGTTCTGCTCGTCATGGTCGCGGTCGCGCAAGGGTTCGGCGCGACCGGAAGTCGCTCCGTCTCCCTCGCCCTCGTCGTTTTCGTCGTCCTCGTCATCAAAGATCGGGCCATGTGCGGCTCGAGGCGGCTGTTCTGTGCCATTCTCGCGCTCAAATGGACGATACTGGCGTGCTGCCGGATGAGCGTCACGCTCTGACTGGTGATCACGCGCTACCGGGTCAGAGTGGACGGGCTCGGAGGAAGACGCCGATGCGGCCGGTTCAGATGCCTCGGCACGTCCGCCACCGGGTATGGCTACCGGCCCCCAGCCGTCATCATCGTCATCGTCGTTAACTGTCGGAGTCGAGGGTGAGGGCGGCGCTGAAGGCTGATCAATTTGTGGGCGTGACGGCGCCTGCGCTGCCTGTTCGTCGTGCGTTGCCTGTTCAGAGCGCATCGACTGTTGGCCGGGCATCGCACCGTGCTGCTGAGTGGACAAGGGCGGCTCGTGACCTGCAGTGCGCTGGGGCGTGCCCTCGTTACTGGGCCCGTGTGCCTGATGATCAGTGCGTTGCGATTGCTGTGGAACCGATGCAGGCGTAGTCAGCGACGCGCCGCCTACTGACTGCGCGATCTGAGCCCTGACCTGCACGTCTGCACCGCACACGTCGTGGACTGCGCGAGCGACGTCCTGAGCTCGGGAACCCGAGTCGAATGCCTTTACCAATCCTGGAGTGGTGAAGCTGAGGATCACGGTAGATTCGTCCACGCCTCCCAGCTGGGCGTGAGAGTCCACGAGCGACCATGTGGCTCGGCTGAGCGAAGCGATACGATCGACAATTTCCTGCCAGCGCATGCGAATCGAATCTGCAACCGCGCCGCTTCGATGAGATTGTTCGGACGCAGCGTGCTGTTCAGGCGCAGGGTGGTGGCCGGGGCGGTCAGGTTCAGGACGCCTCTGCTCAGCCTGACACTGCTCAGTCGGGCGCTGTTCAGCCTGGCGCTGGCCATGTTGGCTGTGTTCTGGCCGACCACGCTCGGCTCCCGGTGCCACGTCAGATGCCCGCGTTGCGTGTGCCGGCCTGTCCTGCGTGCCGGCTTGGGGCCTAGGTGCCCCCTGCGTCTCCCCGGTTTGCTGGGAATGCTGAGATTGTTGCTCGCGACGACGACGCAGATCCGCTTTCGCCTGAGCCGCGCCATAAGTTCCGCCGCGCTCGTGGTCATACTGACCATCGCCAGCACCACTCGCACGACCAGACCCGCTGCCACTTCCGGCACTGCCATGTCCAGCATCACCGCCTGGCGACTGGTAATTCGGTGCACCTCCGCCGACTGTTCCTACTGTTCCGGGGAAGCCCTCCTGGTCCTGCGGCGCTGCCACCTCTGTGCGGGATGCAGGTGAAGTCTGTGACGGCACCAGGATTCGGCCCAACAACAACTCCAGCTGTATACGCGGAGATGTCGCGCCCACCATCGAACGCAAGGCCATATCAGTCAGATCGGCTGCGCGCGACAGGTGGTACGGCCCCCAATTTCGGGCCTGCACCTGCATGCGTTCAAACTGGTCACTGGGCGTTCCCGCCAGGACATCGACTGCCGCATCTCCCGACACGGCGATAATCAGGAGGTCACGCAAACGCTGCAGGAGGTCCTCAACGAACCGACGAGGATCATGGCCCGACTCCACCATGTGCTCCACAACTCGGAAAGCGGCAGCACCATCACCGCCCGCGAGCGCATCAACCGTCTGATCAAGCAGAGCAGTGTCGGTGTACCCCAGCAACGCAACAGCAAGGTCATAGCTCAGCGCCCCCTCCACTGCGCCAGCCATCAGTTGATCGAGGACCGACAACGTGTCGCGCACAGACCCTCCACCCGACCGCATCACGAGGGGAAGCACGCCCGCGTCTGGATGAATCCCTTCTTCCTCACACAGATGCTCCAGATACGGTTGCATCACGTCCGGCGGCACCAGTCGGAACGGGTAGTGATGAGTACGCGAACGAATCGTCCCGATCACTTTTTCGGGCTCAGTCGTGGCGAACACAAACTTCACATGCTCAGGGGGTTCTTCAACCAGCTTCAGCATCGCGTTCGAGCCCTCTTTGGTGACCATGTGGGCTTCGTCGATAATGAACACCTTGTAGCGGTCGCGCACGGGCGCAAAGGTGGCGCGCTCACGCAGATCCCTGGCATCGTCAACGCCGCGGTGTGAGGCTGCGTCAATTTCCACAACGTCGAGGGAACCGGGCCCGCCAGTTGCCAGTTCGCGGCATGATTCACACTGTCCGCATGGGGTGTCGGTCGGCCCCTCCGCGCAGTTCAGACAGCGTGCCAGGATACGTGCCGACGTGGTCTTTCCACATCCGCGTGGACCTGAGAACAAGTAGGCATGTGTCACTCGGTCGGCACGAAGAGCTGCACGTAACGGCTGCGTCACGTGATCCTGGCCGATCATCTCATCAAACGTATCGGGCCGATAGCGGCGGTACAGAGCTGTGGTCACACTCGAACCTTAAAGGTATCCATAGGCATTTGGCGACACCAACCGTCCTGAACAGCAACGACGATGATAATAAAGATCCTCCGCGCACCCGGCAGAGCGCCCTTATCCTTGCTGCCTTCCAGCCCTGGGGAGGTTCGGACGGTACCGTCACGCGGAGGACCGCCATCTAGTCTACACAATTCCAGTCCGCTCAGCGCGCCGCGTCACCCTCGTCAATTACTTCGACCAATGAGGCCATGAGTTGCCAGCTGATAATTCAGGAATCGTTTCCTCATACCCTTTCTCACTGGCATTCACGAGGCGGTCACGTGCTGGATAAAATCGCGCATCGTTTCAGCAATATCCAGAGAGGGGTCATTGAGCCACAGCAGCTGCAAACCTTCGACTAACGCCCTAATTTCATGCGCCAACTGCTCAACATCAACGTCGTTTGACAGCCTGCCAACACGCTGTTCCCGAAGCAGTTCGATGCACAATGATTCTTGAAAGTCCTCCTCGCGCTGGCGGACGAAGTCATGGGCGGGATGCTCCGCGTCGATCGCCTCCAGCGTCAAAGTTGTGTCCAACCTGATAATGGCCGGCATGGTCATATTGTGTGCCAAGACTTCAGGTAGAGCAGCCAAGAGCCCCCGCTGTTCAATCAATTCAGATCGCCAGTCTCTCTCACTTTCTTCTCGCTGCTCCAGCACAGCTTGAAGCAAATCGTCTTTTGAGCCGAAATACCTCAAGAGCGTCGTATGCGAGATGCCTATTTCATCGGCAAGTTGACGCATCGAGAGGTGACGAAATCCGTTTTCACCGATGGCCTTAACAGCAGCAGCAATAATCCTTGTTCGTCGACGCTGACTGTTCATATAAGGGAGATAGCGGCCATTTTTGGTGTCTAAACTATTGACTTTTCGTTGGTATACTGCCGAAAATCGTGTTTCTAATGATTGTGAACCTTATGGTGAGGTAAAGCTGAGCAAATCCCACATATCGCGGTTTTGTATGCTAAACGTCTTTCTTGGTCTGCTTCCTGCATGGCACGACCTGCATCAACAAGAAAATACCCAACGTGTGGCGAACCTGGGCTCACATGTAACGGGACTCGGGGCGGCAAAACCCGATGACGGAACGTCAAGTGCGGCTCCAGCACTTTACGGCTCCGCGAACACGCCGGCGAGCTGACAACATTCCAACGCTTCCTAACACGGGTCAAAGACCAACGCCCCCAAAGGGACTGTGACGCCACCACAACAGGACGCACCCTACGCCGCCACAGCGCATGGTGCTGGAATATCCCAATCCCCCCGCCACCTTGCACAGGCCAGGTCCATGATCAGATCTTCATTGACGGGACCTACCTCGCCTACGGCTGATGCGTCCTCATAGCCTGAGCAAGCACAGGACCAGTAGTGGCCTGGCAATGGTGCCACACGGAAAACAGCACAGCCTACGGAAAACTCCTGTCCACCATCCCAGCCCCGCGGGTCATCACAATTGACGGCAACGGCGGTACACTCAAAGCCATCGCACATCACTGTCCAAGAATTGGGGTTCAGCACACACATTCAGGTTTGGTTATCCGAATCGTTTTTGTGCGCCTTGTCGGGTGATGCCGAGCGCGGCTCCGATGATGGTCCACGAGTCGCCTGCCTGGCGTGCGTCGTCGACGGCTTGGCGTAGGCGCCTTTCGGCTTCTTCTACTTGCTTGTTGGCTGCGACTATTTTCCTGAAGTTTTGTGCGTCTCGCGCGTGGTGTGTGGTGACGTCGAGTTCGTCAAGCCCGGTGTCGGTGTCGGTTGCGTATGTCATGTTTTTACCTCAAAAAGTCGTAGAACTTTGCTCTGAGTCTGTCAGCGTGAATGATTCGGTCGGGCGTTGGGGCTGGGACTGCGACGAGTTCGAGCAGTGTGCCGTCGGCGGCGGGCCCGATCAGGAGCATGCGGTCTTGTCCGTGGTATTCGTATTCGATTATCCGTATGGCGTTTTCCCACGCGTGTGTAATGTCAGCATGTGTGATGCCGTGCTTGTGGGCGCTGGGAAGAACTTTCACACTGTCAACTGTAAGTTGACGGCATGGGGGTGTCAACCCTTGCTGGCTTGGTGCGCTGGCGTGGGGAAAACGAAAAACCCCGCCGTTCCAACGAAACAGCGGGGCGTTTGCGGAGGATGGGGGATTCGAACCCCCGAGGGCTTGCACCCAACACGCTTTCCAAGCGTGCGCCATAGGCCACTAGGCGAATCCTCCAAGGCGCTGCACCGATTTGACGATACGCCAATCAATACGTGCAACAACATAGGAGCATATCTGATTGACCGCCCTTTCGGCCACCTCGCAGCGTTCACATCAGGGTGTAATCGCTCACGCAGCGCCAGCCAGGTGCAGCGTGGTCGCCCTCGTCAATGCAATCAATCAACGAGGGCGACCCATGTGCTACTCGTCGTACACGCCCAGGTAGTCTAGCCACCCTTCGTAATGATCCAGAACGTCGTGCGCGATCTGGTCAGAGGACCACCCCACAATGTCGTACCCCTGACCACCGCCCGAGGGACGCACTTCCAGGCGCACCGTCACGTCATTCGCCTCAGCAACCATCGCGGTGCCCACAGACGGAACGGGAGACTCGACCACTCGCACGGTGTAGCGGAACGGATGCTCGGTCAGCAGGCCCGCGATGCTCGGTTCAGCTCCGTCAGCAGAAGTACTCCCGGCCGTTCGAGGCTTCGCATCATCAAACATTTCATTGATCTGCTCGTGCAGCTCAGTGGTGGAATCGGTCTGCGGTTGCTCGCCCGTATCAGTGGTCTGAGCACCTGAATCCCACTCCTGCGCGCCCGATGCCCTGGCCTCCGATTCGCCGCCAACTGTCAGCGTGACGCGGCCCAGGAAGTTACGCTCGTCATCCGGATCCTGTGCTTCGGGACCCTCAACAACCACCCATGCGGGCAGATCTTCCTTGTGGAGTTCATCGGCCACAGCCTGCAATGCGGGAACCACTCGCCTGTCAAGGACACGCTGAGCGCGCACAGGGGTGACAACGTCGAATGTCTTGCTCAGACGGTCACGCCAGGAGCGGCGAGCCATCGTTCCGGCTCCTGATGCGAGCACGCGGTTTTGGACGATGCGGCGACGACGCTGAGCCATCGACGCCTCTTGCGACAGCGAGCGCCACAAGCCGATCATCACCAGCACAAGGACGAAGGAGAATGGCAGCGCCATAACGATCGTGGCTTGCTGCAGGATCGTCAACCCACCGGCAACCAGCATCGCAATGGTCAGCACACCGGTCAGCGTCGCCCAGAAGATACGCAGCCACGGCACAGCGTCCTGGCGAGCGTTCGTGATGCGGCTGGACAGGTTTGACATGACGAGGGAGCCTGAGTCCGCGCTGGTGACATAGAACAGGATTCCGACGAACAGTGCGACGGCGACAACCACTGTTGAGCCAGGTACTCGTTGCAGCAGGGCGTAGAACCCCTGTTCCGGAGCGTTCACAGTGATTTCTGCGAATTCCCTGTCACCGTTCATCACGAGTTCCAGTGCAGCGTTACCGAAAATTGACACCCACATGATGACGTAGTTCAGGGGCAGGATCAGTGAGCCCATGACGAACTCACGGATGGTGCGGCCGCGTGAAATACGTGCCAGGAACATTCCGACGAATGCGGCCCAGGTGATCCACCACGCCCAGAAGAACAAGGTCCAGCTATTGAGCCACGTGTTGATCACATCTGCCGTTGCCGGGTTCACACGCAGGTCAGCGTAGGTTTCCAATGTGAGGGCGGGGAACATGCGCACCAGGTCGCCCACGGAACGAACCAGCGAGTCCAGCAGGTACGCGGTGTTTTGGGTGACCAGAACCCACACGGCCAGACCGATTGCCAACAGTACGTTCACGTTGGACAGAACGCGCACGCCGCGATCGACGCCGGAAACAGCGGAAACTGTCGCCATGATGACACTCAGTGCGATCAATCCGATCTGAGTGGAGGTTGTCTGCGGCAGTCCGAACAGTATCGTCAGACCGACATTCAGCTGAATGATGCCCACGCCCAGGGATGCGGCGATACCGAAGACACCGCCCACAACGACTGCGCCGTCAATGATGTTGCCCAGCGGGCCGTCCACATGTTTGCCGAAAAGAGGCCGCAAGGCTGACCGCACCGCGAGGTGGTGCTGGTGACGGTAGGCGAAGTATCCCAGAGCAATTCCGACCAGCGCGTACATGCCCCACCCTGTGATGCCGTAGTGGAAGAGCGTGTAGACCACGCCGGCGCGGGCAGCTTCCACTGTCTGAGCTTCACCGGTGGGAGGCGCCATGTACTGCGCGATCGGCTCTGCGACAGCAAAGAACATGATGTCGGTACCGATACCTGCGGCAAACAGCATGGCTGCCCATGAGAAAGTCGAGAAGTCAGGTGTCGCGTTATCTGGCCCCAGCCTCACGTTGCCGAACTTGCTCAAAGCGAGCACAACGACGAACACCAGGATGAAGGTTGCGAGAAAAATATAGAAAGATCCGAACCAGTGACTGATCCAATCCACCGCCACGGTAAACCCTGCCTCCACGCTTTGCGGTGATGCGATCGCGATGATGGCAATGACCGCAACGATCAGAGCTGATCCGATGAATACCGGGTAGTTGACTGGTGGTGATTGGGGTGTGGGTCGAGTGGCGATCTCCCCTTCGCGAGGCCGTCCGTCCGGTGAGGATTCTGCCTGCTCATCCATATCGTGACTTGCGCTGTTTGTGTTGATGTGCGCGCTCACACATCGTCCTTTCGCTCGTGTGCGCGACAGCTGGGAGCCGCACACTGCTCTATCACCATAAGGCGTTGATGGTGACAACTGCATATCAACCTTATCGACGAGGGTTCTCATGGCGCCTTCGTCGTGACAGACTCCAAAATGTGAGAAAACCGACCAAAATTCTCGCGCTCCTGAGCACAGTCGCCATCACCATGACCCTGAGTGCATGTGGACCACTCGTCAAAAAGGACCCCACTGCACAGGGCATCCAACCCACACCGCAAAGCACGCAGCCCGTTCCAACTCCAACTCCGACTCCCACCCCGGCGCCGGCTCCCGCCCCGTCCCCCCCAATCCACGGGCCTCACGCCGGGCGGCTCACAGACGACGATCGCACGAAGAAGAACCTACTCTCACTGGCCGACAAGGCTGAGCAGGGCGATGACATGGGTATTGTCAACGTGTCGATGGATCAGGCACAGTTCTGCTATCCAGACACTTTCTCGGGTGACGTCGAAAACCTCACGAGTGACCTTGACGACCAGTTCGCAGAATTGGATGAGCAGCTCGAGGAGCTTGACAAGATGCTCGAGGACTTGGACAGCGGCAGCTGAGCTTTCACCGCCCGTGCATGGCGAGGTCACATTCACAGTGTATTTCGGCTAAGTTAGTGACGTGAACCCGCAGCAATCTCGGCGTCGATCAGCACGTCAACGCTTCCTTGATGCCCGACAGAGTAAGCAGAATCTGACATTTTCCGTCGTGGCATCCGTCATGGCAGTACTGGTCATTGCTGCGCTCCTCGTGATCACGAACATCATTTCGATGCCCTCCGAAGAGTTCTCCAAGACGGAAAAGACGGCAGGTCTGGGCGACATTGTGTGCCCGACGGAAGGTACGACACCGCTGCCGGCAGACACGATCCATGTTCAGGTTCTCAACGCCACCTCACAGTCGGGCCTGGCCAGCTCGGTGACGACGATGCTGGCCGAGCAGGGATTTGTCATGCAGGATCCTGCCAACGCGGCAAGTGAGTTGACCGGCACCGTCGAAATTGACGTCTCCCCCAAGAACATTGATGCCGGCTACACGGTTGCGCGCTTCTTCCCTGATGCGCGCGTGGTGCTGAGCGAAGGCACCGACGAGGTTGTCCAGGTCATCCTCGGTACATTCTTCGATTCACTGCTGCCTAAGGAAGATATCAAGAAAATCGCAGAGGCTCAAAGCGCCTTGAAAGGCAGCGACTCGTGCCTGCCTGTCGACCCGGAGCTTCTTGCGCCCGCGACCACCCAAACCGGCGACGATGATCAGTCAGGCGACGGCAGTCAGTCAGAGGGACAATCCGAGTAGCGTCGCCGCGGTGTCACAGCAGTGACGTTGCGTCCGCTTTTAATAGGAACGAGGGCGACTCACGTGAGCCGCCCTCGTTTGATACCTGAAGAATTGGCTTAGCGAGCCTGTTCAGCGCCGCCAGTCTGTTCGGTGCCATCTGCCAGTTCAGCAGCGTCCGCCAGTTCCCCTCGTGAATGATGACGGGTCGAATAGGCCGTCGACTCCAACTCGGTACCTGACGGGGCTGACGCAGGTGAAGCAGCCTCAAGCGTCGTGCCGCGCAGCTTAGAAATCCAGCGCATGACATGGTAGATCAGCAATGCTGCACCTGAACCCAGTGCAATACCTTCGAACTGCATGCCGCCGGCAACCCACGTGAAGTTCGCGATTGCGACGATCAGGGAAACCGCAGCGGTGTTGAGGTTAACCGGGTCAGAGAAGTCCACCTGGTTCTGCACCCAGATACGCACGCCCAGCATGCCGATCATGCCGTACAGGACGGTGCCTGCACCGCCCAGAACGCCAGCCGGAATCGTCGAAATGAGGGCGCCGAACTTGGGCGTGAGAGCCAGAAGGAACGCCATGCCTGAGGCGACCAGGTACGCGGCCGTGGAGTACACGCGGGTCGCAGCCATCACACCGATGTTTTCCGCATACGTCGTGGTACCTGAACCACCGCCGGCACCGGCAAGCATGGTGGAGCAGCCGTCAGCGATCAGTGCACGCCCGGTGATGCCGTCAAGATCGCGCCCGGTCATCGCTGACACCGACTTCACGTGACCAACGTTTTCAGCAATAAGGACGAAGACAACCGGGACAAACAGGCCCAGCGTCGATGGATCAAAAGCAGGTGTGGAGAACTCAGGCAGACCGATCCAGGAGGCTTCAGCAACGCGTGAGAAGTCAACCTCGTTCTGGAGGATTGCTGCAACGTAGCCGATCAGCACGCCGAACAGGATGGACAGGCGTCCGATAATACCCTTGAAGAGCACGGTGATCAGGCAGATTGACACGATGGTGACCACTGCCGTCAGTGGGCCTTCCTTGACCCAGTTCCATGCGGCTGGCGCAAGGTTCAGGCCGATCAGCGCGACAATTGCACCGGTGACGACCGGGGGCATCACGACGTCGATCCAGTGTGCGCCGGCGAAGTGCACGATGACGCCGACCAGGGTCAGGGTTGCACCGGTGGCGATTACGCCACCCAGGGCATAGTTGTGGCCGAGGGTCTGTGTGACAGCGGTGATCGGCGCAATCAGCGCGAAAGATGATCCGAGGTAGGACGGCATGCGTCCGCCGGTGATCAGGAAGAACAGCAGTGTGCCGACTGCGCAGAAGAACAGCGTGGTCGAAGGTGGGAAGCCTGTGATCAGAGGGACGAGGAACGTCGCACCGAACATGGCGACAACGTGCTGCGCACCGATTCCGATGGTGCGCGGCCACGACAGACGCTCTTCGGGGGCGACAACCTCGCCGGGAGCGATTGACGTGCCATCACCGTGAAGTCGCCATGAAAAAAAGCCGCCCCGAGGACGACTTGACGAATGGGAAGACTCGCGCGAGGCGCGAGGGGTAGCTGAACCGCTCATGCGGATGTCTCCGATCAGTTGATAAGGATGCAAAAGTGCAGGCCGTTCACCGGTCGGAACATCACAGTATCGAACTTGCCGACAAAAGGCTAAATTCCGCGGCAAATCATGGTTGATTTCACACGGGTGAACTGATGGGCGAGTTGCCTGAGCGTGCAGATAAGCTGTGACCATAGATGAACCCAGTCGTCATGCCGTAGGGTGGGACGTAGCAGGATCGTCACAAGGGGATACCAAAGATGCCCTCGGTCAGCACAGGGCCGCGGGGAGTGAGGGGGGAACTGGTGAGTCAGCCAGCGACAGGTCCGCAGTTGCACGTGCTGGATCCTTCTCTTGATTCCTCACACAGTGCCACAGAAAACCCGACGCTGGATCCGTCCTTGGATCCATCCCTTGATCCTGCACTGGATCCGTCGTCGCCCCAGTTCGTTTTCCCCGGAACTCAGAACATTGACCCGGCCATGGTTTTCTCGGCCCCCGGATACAACGCCCCTCGCCATAACTCCAACACTGCCGCCACGATTGGCCTGTGGATGGCAGCCCTTTCCCTGCTGGCGTTCCCTCTGACAATCTTCGCCCTGATCTTGAGTATTGCCGGACTCATCACCTCGTTTTCACGCGGTGGTCGAGGAAGGCACGAGGCCGTCGCCGGGCTTGTTGTATCGGGCATCGTGATCATCTCGATCTGTCTCGTTGTCGGCATCTTCGTCATCGGTTTCACGGCCGGTCTGTAGATCCCATGTTTCGACCGTAAGGGTACCGGAAATTCTTTCTTTGCCTACACTTGAAGCATGAAGCCTTTCTTGCTGGTATCAACACGCCCCGAAGAAGAAGCGATCGACGCTGAATACCATTCGTACCTCCTGGTCAGCGGTTTGACGCCGTCCACGCTCGAACAGGTTCGCATGGATATGCTGGGGCTGCCCGAAGTTGACGTCAATGCCTACAGCGGCATCTTCGTGGCTGGATCGCCTTACGGCACCACTACTCCCACTGAGAAGAAGTCATCGTCCCAGCGCAGAACTGAGGAAGATCTGGCTCACTTGTTCCATCAGATCCTCGAGGCGAAAACCCCATGTCTGACCACGGGTTACGGAACGGAGGTTGCCGCGACGGTTCTGGGCGGCACGGTGACGACACGGTGGGCTGAACCGGCTTCGATGGTGACAATCACCCTGACTGAGGAGGCCGAGGATGACCCGCTGCTTGAGGACTTTCCGCGCACATTCACAACCTACGTCGGCCACCACGAAGCAGTAGAAGAAGTGCCGCCGGGCACGACGGTTCTTGCTACATCAGTCACGTGTCCCACGCAGATGATGCGTTTTGGGCCGGCTTTTTGGGCTACGCAGTTCAACCCTGAACTTGACTCCGACGCGATCAATCAGCGCCTGGCGATCTATGCCGATGCCGGCTACTCAGGCACTGACGATCTGGAGACCCTGGTGCAGATCGGGCACATGGGTGAAGGAACCCACCAGGCGGGGCAAATTGTGAAGAAGTTCGTGGAAAGGTTCAGGCAGCAGTAATGCCACGGTCGTCATCCTCGCTGCCTCATCTGGATGAGCTGGTCGAGCTGTGTGCGGGTAAGCGTCTGGCTGCTCTGACAGGTGCCGGAATATCCACTGATTCAGGGCTTCCGGACTATCGCGGAACCGGATCGTCAGGCACGCCGACAGTGGATATCGACCTGTTCCTGTCGGATCCGAAATGGCAACGCTGGGTGTGGGAGCGAAACCAGGTGACGTGGCGAGCGTTGCAGGACCTGCCCGCCACACGTGGACATGAGGCGCTCGCACGCATGGAGCGGGCAGGAATCCTTCACGGCGTTGCCACCCAGAATGTGGATGGCCTAGATGAAAAGGCTGGGATCCACCAGCTCGCTCTGCTTCACGGCTCGTTCTTGACGGTTGACTGCATGCAGTGCGCAGCGCGGTACCCCCGAGAATGGCTCGATGGCGAGTTGCGCGCCGCCAACCCAAATCTGGTCGACGACCCTGATCCCACTCACGTGGCGATTCTGGCTCAGGTTGATCCCGAGGGTGCCGAGGCTTCCGCAATCACACTGGTTCCCTGCCCGCAGTGTGGTGGGATCCTCAAACCGAACGTCGTCTTTTTCGGTGAAATGCTGCCATCAGACCAGATGGACAAGGGACTGACCTTTGCTGCGCAGTGTGACGTGCTCCTGGTCGTGGGCACGTCAGTGAAAGTGTCAACCGCCGTGTGGATTGCTCACCAGGCAATCAGCAGTGGCGCTGACCTGGTCGTCATCAATCGTGGGCCGTGCGACCTCGATCATCACTCTGCCGTTCGCCTGCGCATCGACGGCTCTGCCAGTGACTATCTCGAGGCGCTGGCAGACGCCCTCGGTGCGTAAAGCCCTACCGCACAGACTTGATCCGCATGATAAATACGCACGCAATGACAGCAAATGCGATCGCTGTCGGGAACACAAACGAGTATGAGGACATGGCCGTGACAAGTACAGACGTGATGATCGGGCCAACAGCCTGACCAAGCGTCGTCGCTATGTTCAAAATGCCCAGATCTTTACCCGCAGTTTCCTTCGATGGCAGCACATCGACATTGAGCGCCTGATCAACTGACGAATACGTGCCGTATCCGAATCCTGCAAATGCGGCAAACAGAATCATGCCTGTTGTTGTCGGCATCACCCACGGGATCAGGTATCCCACTGCAAGCAGAATCGAGGCGACGACAACAGGGATCTTCCTGCGGTGAATCAAGTCAGATAGCGGTCCTGACGTAACCGTCGCAATCGCCGATACAATCAGCGTCACTATTGCCATTGTCGCGATCGTCGCCGAGGCCTGGGCTTCTGTTGCACCAATGTGATCCTGGAGGATGTACAGCTGGTAGTTGAGGATCATGTAGTAGCTCAGAATCAGCAGTGAACGGCCGACAAAGGCGCGCCAGAAATCCGGGGCATTGCGAGGTGGGCGGAAGGACTTGAGCAAGTCAAGCAGGGTTTCTTTTTCATGCTGCGTTTCGCCATTGCGGGAGGAGCCTTCCCGTGGCCACACCATAACCGTGAGAATTCCTGCCAACCCCATGAGGATTCCTGCCGTAACGAATCCGGGCAATGTCTGGCCGAGGAAACGTGCACCTACCAGCTGGCCCACTGATTGGCCAACCAATGTACCTGCTGCGATAAATGCCGACATAGTGGCACGTTGACGCTCGGGGATTCTGTCCGACAGTGTTGCGATCACCGGGGCAATCATCATATTGAGACCGACCATGGAGATGGAGTAGGACAGTCCGATCAGGAATGCATTGGGTAGAACCTGAATCAGGAACAGCGAGGCGCCACCTAAAATGCCGCCGGTGAAAACCCAGGGCGTACGTTTGCCAAACACCGAGCGAGTACGGTCTGAGAGGTTACCGGCAATCAGATTCGACAGGAGCGAGACGATTGCAGTAATGGTGTTGAGGGCTCCGAATACTGCCTCTTTATTCGCCACGCCAATGTCTGTGAGCCGCTGCGGCAGTAGGACGCCCGAGACAATCATCAGGCCGCCCATCCACAAGAATGAGAACAGCGCGAGAGCCGCTGCGAAGCGGATGGTGTCAGCTGTCAATTTCGGACGGGTCACCTGTGGCGTGCCCGTCGTGCCGGTATCAGTGTTCATCTTGCTTTCTTTCTTCGTTATTCGTTAATGGGAACCGGAAACAGTGGATCAGTGAGAGGGCGTATGAACGACTGCAACGTCCCATGCGCCAAGCTTGATTTCTTCCCCGGCCTTGTAAACTGCGCCGTCAAGTCCCGTCGCACGCTCAGGCACAACATAGGTACTGGGCTTCCAAGACCAGTTGTGTATGAAGTGCAGCGTTGTGTTCTGAGTGCTCGTAGCACGCATGTAGGTTTGCTGTTCGCCTGCATGTGCTCGCCACTGATCCGGCTCGAGCGACGTGGAATCAACCCATTCGAACAGGTGACGCGCCAGTTCACGATCCGGGTAGCACCCCACGGTGGTTACTCGCCCTTGGCCCGTTTGCTGGGTCGTTGCAGCTGCGTAGTCGTCTAGGAATGGGTCATCGTAGTGACCAAGGACGAGGACGTCGTCGCTGTCCGGAATCAGGCAGTCGGCATACCACTGCGCATGTCCTTCCCACTGCCCATGAACTGCAACGGGGTGCAGCAGCGTGGTTGATTCGTCGTAATGGACACCAGCATCTGTTCGAAGTACGCCTGGCTTGGTGCAATCACGAACAATTGCTTCTGCATCTGCCAGCCCTGTACGCGGCATAACGACAAGGTGGCCACCTGCAGCGACGTATTCGCGCAGCAGCTGCAGGTCCTGGTCGGAAAGCACGTAGAGGAAAGCGCTAACCAGCACCGGCCAGCGTTTGACCATCTCCTCAGGGCTCGTACCAAGTTGATCAATGTTGACAATATCGGTGGTCAGGCCGGCATCCTGGATACCTCTCATGAGAAGTGCCATGCCTTTGTCGTAGGCACCCTGGTCGCCGCGAATGCCTTCACCAATGGGCGGTTGGAATTCAGTTGCCCAGCGCGATTCAGCCGTGACAATCACTCCGATGTCAGAATGCGGTGTGAGCCCTGAGATGAGTTCGCGTGAGCTTTCCAGCTCGTGGGCCACATCTGACAACTCGTGATAGGTACGGGTCGGTGTCAGCGAGTGACCGAGGATTCCTTCCCACCATGTCTCGAATCCAAATCTGTTGGTGTGCCAGTGCCAGTATTCAATCATCTGAGCACCGCGGGCAATCATCTGCCATATGACCTGTCGGCGTTGGCCAGGCCACGGCACGATCAGGTTATGGGAGTAGCCAATTGAGGTTGCTCCCGTTTCGGTGACGACAAAAGGTGCGTCTTTCATTCCGCGGGAGACGTCAAGAAGCATTTGAACATAGGCGGGGCCAGACCAGGGAATCCAACCGGGAGCACCTTGAGGATCCAGTTCGTCTATACCAGGCTTTTCTAGGCCGACCTGTGCGGCAAAGTAGATGTTCGATCCGGCGATATCAAGTGCGCTGGCCACCTCTGTAATGTCTTGTCCCGGCTGGTTGGCTGCAATACACGTGGTAACGATGTGGTGATCGGGGACCATCTGGCGAACCAAGTCAGCCTGCCATTGAATCATCTCGTGAGTGATTTCTGCCTGGAATCGCCGCCAGGCTAGGTCATAGGAAGGTACCGTGTTACCGTCGGGCGTCCACAGCTCATCCCACGAGGTGATTCTGTGGGACCAATAAGTCAGGCCCCACTTCCGGTTGAGGGTGTCGACGTCACCGTAGCGTTTCTGAAGCCATTTCTTGAAGTCGGCGAAAACATCCGGATTGTACATCAATGCCAGACCGGGCTCATTATCCACTTGCCATCCCACCACAGCAGGATGATCTTTGTAGCGCTCAACGATTTTCCGTATGACGCGTTCGGCCAGACGACAGAAGGTTGCGTTGTGGTAGTTGATGTCCTGTCGCCCGCCGTATGGCTTTTCCACACCTGTCGCGACCTGCAAGGTTGTCTCGGGGTATCGCACTCTCATCCACGGAGGCGCGGCATATGTCGGTGTCCCGATGATGACATCGATACCACGCTTATGGGCACCATCAAGGATCGGTTGAAGCCATTCAAGATTGAAGACCCCGTCTTCTGGCTCCCACGTTGACCAGACGGATTCACCGACTCGAATGATGTTGAAACCGCCCTCGACCATGAGATCCAAGTCCTTATCGAGACGGTCCTCGAAATGATACTCGTGATAATACGCAGCACCGAACCCTATCTTGTTCTGCCATGGGTGCGTCATTGTCTGTCCCTCTTCATTGATTGGTGTTCACAACCGGACTTACACGCGTAAGCACCCGTTAGCTCATAGCTTAAGCGCGTAACCCAAAATCGTCAAGCGATATCATTTGATTGCCCCAGCAGTCGCAGGAAATGAGCAATCATGGCTAACGTCCGTCGCCGCCCCACCAGTGCCGATGTCGCAAGATTGGCACGCACCTCGCGCGCCACGGTGAGCTACGTTCTTAATGACAAGCCTGGGCAGAGTATCTCGAGTGCCACGCGGGCACGCGTCCTTCAGGCGGCGCAGAAACTGGGCTACACACCCAATTCTCTTGCCCGCGATCTTGCAATGGGACATTCGCGGGTTGTCGTGATCGCCATGCCACCTTTTCCCTCAACATTCAAGTTAGGGCAGTACTACCAGCAACTCAGCACCGCAATCACTTCATGCGGATTGACCCCGCTTCTATGGTACGAAAATGAAGAGCTAACAGCGTCGCTGCTATCAGCGATCACTCCAGCCCTGATAATTGCTCCATATGGCTTGGATACAGACGATATTGAAACTTTCGATTCTTTGTCGATTCCACATGTCGAAGGAGGACATTCTCAGGAACTTGCCGGCTTAGAGGTAGGCAGGGCTCAAGTCCACTATTTGCTCTCACGAGGTTCTCACACGATTGCTCTCGCAACTACGGACAATCCCCTGATGCAGATCTTTTCGGCTCCGCGTGCACAAGGCGCTCGAGCTGCACTCAACGAAGCGGGATACCGTAGCCCATTCGAGCTAGTGCTCCCCATCCCACAAGGAGGAGATTCGGCTGAACTCACACAGATGGTAAACGACTATCTCGACTTGAATCCTGAGATAGATGCGTTCGCCTGTTACAACGACGTTCACGCAATGCCGATCATGAATGCTGTACTCAGCAGAGGCATGTCGATCCCCGATGATATCGCAATCGTCGGTGTGGATGATGAGTTATTCGACTCGTATCTGCCGATTCCTCTCACCACTTTCACACTCGCTGGCGACCCGACAGCAGCTCAGCTTCTTACTGATGGACTGAACATGCTTGGAATCACAGCGGACATTGAAATCCCCAAACCCCCTATCGCTCGTCTCGTCGAACGTCAATCAGCTTAAGAGACAGTCCAAATTACTAATGAAAATCGCTTCGCATCCCCGAGACACTAGGCTATTCAGACCGTGCTGCAAGTATCGATACTCACCATCTGAACTGGTCTTCACCGATGGGGCCTTGCTCCCTGACCATCCATCCTTGACGGGCAAGGGCAAATGAAGCTCCGGACTTCACGTTCCAGCAGCTCATGCCGTTCTGCGTCGACTGACATGCGACGTCACCACTGGTTGCAAACTTGCCGTATTCAAGGGCCTGCCCACCACCTTGTGCGGACTCCACGCATTTGCGCGAAGCTCCTTCGGCGGTGGCAACCAGATTTGTCAGCCGGTCACCGCAGCTCTCAACTCCGGCAGCTGCGTAATCGTCATCAACAATGACACATGAGACAGTTTCGTCGGACAGGGTGCAGGCAATATTGCCCGAGGGCGCCATGATCTCGCCGGCCTGAACTGCACCCGCCGGTGCCGGGTACACGATCGGTTGTTCATCTGACTGAGCCTGCTCTGGTTCGGCCTCCGACTGCTCTTCAGCCGCCCCGTTGCTTTCAGGCTCGGTCGACTGCGCAGACGACTGCGGAGCCGGCGCGGGGCTGGGATCAACCGGACGGGAGGGGAAAATCCCTTTGAATACCACGATCGAGATCACCACAAGCACAAGAGCGATGGCGATGAGGATTCCGAGCACCAGTCCCACTCTGGACTGCGACGATCCATCAGATTCACCGCTTCGATTCCCCTGCTGGCGACTGGCCTGGTCGAGGGCGGCCGTACCGGACGCCGCCTGAGAAACAGGTGGGAAACGCCCCGCTCCCTGCTGCCCGTATGCACGCCTCTGAGCAAGCGCCTGGTCCACCGCGGGATCTCCCAACGATCCCAACCACTCGAGCAGCCCCGAGTAGGTGTGCGGATTCTGAGCAACGACGGCACGCAGCTCCGGGTGACGGTAGGCGATATCCCTCAGCGTCTCATAATCCGTACTGGGGTCAGCGGCCAGTTGATGTAGGTTGCGAGGATCTGACTGATTGTTCATCGCGTTTGCCTCCATCAGCTCCAATGGTGTTACTGACAAGCCTAGCGCACCGCTGCACGCCTGACGATCGCGCGGGCGAACTCTGTCCTATTGTCCGAGGTCACCGCACTCACCTATTCAGTGCGCGGGCCGATAGGCGAAGGTGTCGAACCCGATCTGTTCGATGTCGCGGGCCAGCGCCTCAACCTGGTCATCCCACCCCACCGCGTCGGAGCGGAAACCGTCAGGCGCACCCATCGCCCTGGCCTGCTGCAAGGCAAAGCGGCGAACGCCGCGCCGGAACGCTTCTCTCGCCACCGTCAAACCGTCACGCGGCCCATCGGGATACACCGTCAGGCGCACTTCGTAATCCACCGACCGCGAGCGCGCACCGTCATCACCCTCGTCGCCAGCCGAACCAGCGCTATCCGCGCCTGGGCGGCGTTCGGCATACTCGAGCAGCACGTCCAGCGCCTCCCACGCTTTCGTGCCGGCTCCCTGGCGCCCCGCCACGACCTGATACGTGTCCGGCATCGCTTTAACATCAATCCCGACCCAGTCCACCAGACCCTCAGACAGCACATCACGCAGGCGATGCGGATACGGCCCTGCGGTGTGCAAACCAATCAGGAATCCCATCTCGCGCACCCGACGCATCGCTGGTATCAGTGCCTGCTGGCGTGTGGCCTCGCCTCCGGAAAACACCACGCCATCGAGCAGTCCGCGGCGCCGTGACAGCAGATCCTCCACCGATGACCATGCGACCACGCCCGGGATCGTCGGATCGATGATCGCGTGGTTATGGCAGTACGGGCACAGCCACGGACATCCCTGGCAGAACACCGATGCGACCAGCTTGCCAGGCCAGTCCACCGTTGACATCGGGGTGAGCCCAGCTATTTGAAGGTCGTCGGCGTTGACAAGGCGCCCGCGGCCTGCCTCGTCCTTCATGAAAGGGAGACGGGAGGAAAGGCGCTGACCAGTTCGCCGTGCTGAGAGGCGGCTGATTCAGTGAACATTGTGCGTTCGGCGTACTCACCCTTCTTGCCGATGTTGAAAGACTGGACGGGGCGGAAGTAGCCCATGACGCGTGTCCACACCTCACACGTCTGCGGAGCACTGTTCGGGTGGGCATCCGCGCAGCGTTCACACGTGAAGTGCTCGCCCGCCAGATACCCATGGACCGGACAAATCGAGAAGGTCGGCGTGATTGTCACGTACGGCACCTTGAAAGCAGTCAGAGAGCGACGGACCATTTCCATGCAGGCCTTCGCAGATGAGACACGCTCCCCCATGTACAGGTGAAGCACAGTGCCGCCCGTGTACTTGCCCTGCAGCACTTCCTGCTCTTCCAGAGCCTGGAATGGGTCGTCGGTGTAGCCGACGGGCAGCTGCGAGGAGTTCGTGTAGTACGGCTGATCGGCGGAGCCGGCCTGCAGGATGTCGGGGTAGCGTTTGCGGTCTTCCTTGGCGAAGCGGTACGTCGTACCTTCGGCAGGGGTGGCCTCCAGGTTGTACATGTGACCGGTGGATTCCTGCAGCTGCACCATGCGGTCGCGCACGCGATCGAGGATCTTTTCGCACATCTCGCGTCCACGCGGATCCGTGATGTCCATCTGGTCGTCGGTGAAGTTGCGGACCATCTCATTCATGCCGTTCACGCCGATGGTGGAGAAGTGGTTATCCAGCGACCCCAGGTAGCGGCGCGTGTAGGGGAACAGGCCGTGTTCCATGTGGTAGGAAATGGTTTCGCGCTTGCGCTCCAGCGTGTCGGAGGCAATGTCGATCAGCTGGTCCATCGCACCGATCAGTCCGTCCAGGTCACCCTTGTACAGGTAGCCCAGACGCGCCATGTTAAGCGTGACCACACCCACCGATCCGGTCAGCTCAGCCGACCCGAACAGGCCGTTGCCGCGCTTGAGCAGTTCGCGCAGATCCAACTGCAATCGGCAGCACATTGATCGGATCATATGCGGATCCAGATCGGAATTGATGAAGTTCTGGAAGTAAGGCAGGCCGTACTTCGCGGTCATTTCGAACAGGCGCAGCGTGTTGGGCGAATCCCAGTCGAAGTCCCTGGTGATGTTGTACGTCGGGATCGGGAACGTGAAGACACGTCCGTCAGCGTCTCCCCCGGTCATCACTTCGATAAACGCCTGGTTGATCAGGTCCATTTCATGCTGCAGGTCGCCGTAGGTGAAGTCGCAGATCTCGTCGCCAATCAGCGGAGCTTCATCCATCAGATCGTCGGGGCATGTCCAGTCGAACGTGAGGTTCGTGAACGGGCACTGCGAGCCCCAGCGTGAAGGAACATTCAGGTTGAAGATCAGTTCCTGCATGCACTGGACGATCTCCTCGTACGTCATGTTGTCGAGGCGGACGAATGGCGCCATGTAGGTATCGAAAGATGAAAACGCCTGCGCACCGGCCCACTCGTTTTGCAGCGTGCCCAGAAAGTTGACGATCTGACCGCACGCAGAGGAGAAATGTTTGGGTGGGGCCGAGGCGATCGCACCAGGCACACCGTTGAAGCCTTCCTGGATGAGGCGTTTGAGCGACCAGCCTGCGCAGTACCCGGAGAACATGTCGAGGTCGTGAATGTGCAGGGCTCCCGAGCGGTGCGCTTCACCGGCTTCCGGTGAATAGATCTTTTCCAGCCAGTAGTTTGCGACCATCTTGCCAGAGGCGTTGAGGATCAAACCGCCCAGGGAGTACCCCTGGTTTGCGTTCGCATTGACGCGCCAGTCGGAGCGTTCCAGGTATTCATCAATTGTGCTGATGGCATCTACGTCATAGCGCACGGTTCAGTCTCCTCTGCCTTGATGTGGGGTCGACGCGCGGAAAGCCCGCCACGCGTCAGGGGTTTCGTCACAGGGAAAACAGCCCGCACTCGGGCTGCTGCGGCGTCAGGCCGTCATCCTTGTCGACGTTGCGTGAACACCATATCTAGTTGCCGTTTTAAATTCCACCCACTAGATGTCGTGGTTCGGCGTGTCGCATGCGTCAGCTATGATTCCCTCGTCGAGCATGGGCCGAAAGTCCCCATCTCGCCCAGTGGGCGTTGCACAGCGTCCCTCTCGTCGGTCACTTTGTGCGTGTTGTCATTGACGAGGGCGACCGCGCCCGCTGTTTCACCGACTGTTGCGAGATTGCGGCTGTGCCCACGACAGGCGGTCCACCTCGCACATTACTGCGCCCGCGACACCACTGAGCATGAACATGACGGCCAGGGCGAGCCACCTGGTGCGCGCCGGGTCACTGGCAACGAACTGTGCGTAACCCATGTCCCACGCGCCCGGCGCAAAGTGCGAGACGATGTCGACGTTGGGCATGAAATACCATGCGATGAGGAGCGCGAAGATGATCGCGCAGCCACAGAAGAAGGACAACATGCGCCGCGCCATCACGCCGTGCCGCCTGCGGTGTTCAACAGGTGCGAGCAGCTGCGCCCATGTGCCGGCCACCAGCACTGCGACCAGAACATCGGAAGGACGATGCCAGCCGTACATGATGACGGTCATGGCCATGAGCGTGGTCCAGATCCACCCGACGTAGGCGGCCGGGGTGCGCACCCATCGAGGCGCCACGATGACCAAGGCGAGCGCGATGGATGCGGCAAACGTTGTGTGGCCGGAGGGCAGTGAGTTTGCGATGTGGATCGACGATCCCAGATCCGGTCGCACGATCAGGAGTTTGACCAGCTGCGTGGTCAGATTTGCCGCAACGACGACGATGACGGCACGCACGGCCAGGTGCCACCGCCTGCGCGCAATCGCAACGGCCGCGACAACGACACACATGACAACGACGGCCTGCCAGGAGGCCAGGTGAACCAGGATGCGGCCCACCGGCGCAACAGTGGGGCGCCACGTGGCCAGCGTTTCCATCAATGCCGTATCCCAGGCCTGCCCAACTGCCGTGAAGACGGCGCCGCGAATCGTCACCACGATCACGACGATATACACCACGGCTGACACAATCCGGCGGAACAGCCGTGCGCTGTATCCATCCGGGCGGGCGGCCCACTGCTGCGCCGGGCGAGATGATGGCCCGATTTGGTCGGGCGCGGACGGCGATGTGGATGAGGCCGGTGGTCCGGCTGCGCGCTGACCAGCACCATCTTCGGGCATCTGCCGCACGTCAGGGCGAGGCTCGTCAGGCATGGCCATCTCGCTTACTCCTCGGTTCGTGTTGAGCATTCCCGATAGAAACTGTATTCCATGATGCGCCAACTTCCGAGCACGGTTTCACGGCCGCGCGCCGCCCAGACGCGCGAGTCACACTCGTCTAGACATGTAGGATCTTGCGGCTCTTCGCAACGAAGTTCTGCCGCCCTCTTTTCCCTCACGTAGGATGAAGAAAATGAGGCCTGGGCACCTCGCTCAGGAAACGGCACGATAAGCGCATATGATGAAAATGCATCGGCAGCTGGCAAGGGAGGGATGAGCGTGTCACCATCACAGACTTCGCCCGTCACATCGACCCGACTGGACCGGACTCTGACGGATCTTCATGTCGATTTCCGCCCCTCCTCAACCGATGACGCAGTGTTCACCAGCCTGGAACAAAACGCGTTCTACTCCTGGGATCTGTCCCACCCTGATTTCTTCCGTATCCGCGCTCACTGGCGCGGTGAAGCTCCTGATGAAGACAGCCGCACCGAACTTGAACTGGTGGCCGCCAAGATCAATCCAGTCGAGTTCAGCCCCAAGCTCTTTATCGTGCCACTGGCTGACGATGAGGGGTACCAGCTCGTAGCCGAGACGACCCTCATCATTGCGGACGGCGTCAGCGACGAACAGCTGACCGGGTTCATCACGCGCTCGGTGGCATCCATTGCTGAAGTTCTGCACGCCCTCGAACGCCAATTGCCGGACATGGTGACCTGGGATGTGGACGCACCGCACGAGGAGGATCGCTGACCGTGTCTGACGTACCTGCAATTCTTCCTGTCGACCTGGATCGCATTGAGCGCGCACTGCGCGACGTGGGCACACATCCGCGTCCCTCCGAGTCCGACCCGACACAGCTTCAGGTCAGACTTGGCAGTGACCTGTTTTTCGTCTCCCTTTCCGAGGGCGACGATCCGTGGCTGACTGTCAGTGCTGCGCGCCTGATCACACGCCTCTTTTCGCGCCAGGCTGGCACGTTAATTGAACGAGCCAACCAGTGGAATGCGCAGCGGGTGACACCCACGGCGTTCGTCCAGACCGATGCTCAGGATCGTTCCTTCGTCTTTACCCGCCTACGCGTCTCAACAGCACACGGCCTGTCAGATGCGCAGCTTCGAACCAATGTCAATGTCGGGCTCAAGGGCGGCAGACAGGCTCTGGACTTCATTGACGGCGTAAGCCAGCCGCCAGCCGCTACGGCCCCGACATCTCAGCGCGCTGAAAGCGATGACGTGTCATAGGGTGTTGGCAATGCCAGTGCGCCCACTTTTCCACGTATCCGCCACTCGTCCTGAGCCAGAGGAGGTCGTCATGGTTGCGTTGTCCCGTCCCATTGATGTCCAGCGCATACGCACATTGCTTGCGGGCAATCACGTGCATTTTGATGACTGGGAAAACAACCAACTCGTCGTTCCCACCCCGAACGCGATTTACCTGTGGGATGCGACGTATCCGAATGTGCTGATCATGCGGGGCATCTGGCGAGGCATCGCACGCAACGACGCTCAGTTCTACGCACTCGAATGTGAAATCGAAGCCTGCAACTCGATGCGCACAGCGCCCAAGGCTTACCTGGCGCCCCTGGAAGATCAGACGAGTTTCGGCCTCCACACCGAATGCGCCATCCTCACGTCAGCAGGTCTGACTGACCAGCAGCTCTCCACGTTCTACGAAACCTCGATGGCGATGACCATGTCGTTCTTCCACGATCTGGAGGCAACACTGCCCGAATTCATTACATGGGAACGCGAGGAGGAGGCACAATGAACACGTCGCTGCATTCAGTGCCTGATTCAGCGGATTCCGAGCGCCCCACACCGGTCAGCCTGGATCGCGTCATCAGCTGCGCCCACGCGTTGACATACGAGCTGGGTGTCCTCGTCAAAGATCAGGCAGCCGGAGTAGTGATCGAGGAGGTTCCTTTCCTCTTCTCCTTCGATGCGAGCGAGCGTTTCCTGTGTGTTCGCGCGGTGTGGGATACCGATGCGCAGCCTGATCGGTGCAAGAAGCAGCTCTTTGCCGCATCCGACTGGTGGAATCGTGAGAAGTTCATTCCCACCGTCTACACGATGAACAGCCCCGATCACCACGTCCAGGTGTGCGCTGACTTTACCGTTGACACGCAGTGCGGCCTCACGGACGCTCAATTGTCCGACAACCTCGCAGCAGGGGTGAGTGCCGGCCTCGAAGCCATCGCCTACATGCGTCAAGCGTTCACCCATACGTCGTGTCCCAATGGCTGATGTCGCAGGTGCCGGTTCGACGAGGGCGCCCTCGTCCCTGAGCGCGGGCATCGACGACCTTCTTGCGATGCTGGAGCGCATTGGTGCGCGTGACGATCGGCTGGTTCACGTTCACAGCATTCCTGCACGACCGGCACGCACCGCACCGTGGCCTGGGTGGATCAACCCCTCCGTCACACACGCAGGCGCTGACCTGGGTATCGAGCACGTGTGGGAGCACCAGCGGCGCGCACTGGACGCCGTGCACGCCGGACAGGACACAGTTGTCGCCACCGGGACTGGCTCCGGGAAGTCTTTGGTCGCATGGGTGCCGATTCTGTCCGATCTGGCCGACCACGCCGCATCCGACAGGCCGGCGCGTATCTCCGAAGTGCACCACCGGCCCACACTGTTGTACCTGTCCCCCACGAAGGCGCTTGCCGCCGACCAGTTGAGCGCACTGCACAAGTGGATCAACACGGCGCAGGGCACGCAGTGGGGAGTGCGCGTGAGTACGGCGGATGGTGATACACCACGCGAGGCGAAGGACTGGGCGCGCGCTCATGCCGACATCGTCTTGACCAATCCTGATTACCTGCATTTCGTCATGCTGCCTGGTCATCAGCGGTGGACACGACTGCTAGCTTCCCTGCGTTACATCGTCATCGATGAGCTGCACTACTGGCGCGGCATGACTGGCTCCCACATTGCCCTGGTCATTCGCCGCCTGCTGCGTATTGCCCGCCACCTGGGTGCGAACCCCACCGTCATCATGTTGTCCGCCACTGTGCGTGACCCTCACGATGTCGCCCGTCAGATGACGGGGCGTGAGGACATCTGCGCCATTACCGAGGACGGCTCACCTGCCGGTGAGCATCAGCTCATACTGTGGCAGCCTGCGTTGCGCCCCGACCCGGACGATATCCCCATTGACGCATTCCTGGACGCGCTGGCTGACAATGAGCCGGTCGTGCTGGAGAAGGCACCGTCCACGTGGCGTATCAGCGCCACGTCCGAGGCTGCCTCGCTCATCGCTGCTTTGGTGGAGCGTGGCGCTCGTCTCCTGGCATTCGTGCGCTCACGCGTGGGAGCTGAAACCCTGGCGGCGCATGTGCGCGACATACTGTCTGCCTCATTGTCTCCGCTGGTTGGGTCCGTTGCCTCCTACCGGGGCGGATATCTGCCTGAAGAGCGCCGAGCATTGGAACGTTCTTTGCGGTCTGGGCAGCTGAGGGCGGTCGCCACGACAAATGCACTGGAACTGGGCATGGACGTGTCCGGACTGGACGCGACCATTACTGTCGGCTGGCCGGGTACGCGCGCATCCTTGTGGCAGCAGGTGGGCCGTGCCGGTCGGGCCGGAGCGCGCGGCCTTTCGATCCTCATCGCCAGCGACAATCCGCTCGACTCCTACATCATCCATCACCCCGACGAACTCACCCGGGAGGTTGAAGCCGCGGTCATTGATCCGCTCAATCCGTGGGTCCTGGCGCCTCACCTGTGTGCCGCCGCTCAGGAGCTGCCGCTGACCGCTGACGATGCCGCTTGCTTCGGTCTGCCTGACGGTGACACCTCTATGTTCGATGACCTGGCTGATCAGGGGCTTTTGGTGCGCCGTCCGGCAGGATGGTACTGGGATGTCACGCGCGGCGACCGCGCAGCTGATCTGACCGATTTACGAGGGGGCGGCGGCGAAGTCCAGATCATCGATCAGGCCACCGGCACCGTCATCGGCACAGTCGACGAGGGGTCCGCCGACGCTCAGGTTTTTCCAGATGCCATCTACCTGCATCAAGGGCGCACCTATCACGTACTGAGCCTGGCACCGCTGTCACCTGGTGACGGCGGACGGGTCGCCCTCGTCGAACCTGTCTCAACGCAGCTGCGCACCCGCGCGAAACAACACGTTGCTGTCTCCATCGTAAGTACATCCCAGGAGTGGCACAGTGCAGATGGCGCGGTCACATGGCACACCGGCGAGGTTGACGTCACCACTAGAGTCACTGACTACGACCTGCTTCGACTTCCGGGCCTGGAATTCATCCGTAACCGCGAGCTGTCGTTGCCGTCCCACACGCTGGAGACTGTAGGCGTGTGGTTCACTCTGGCTCCCGGTGCACTGCGCAGCATTGGCCTGACGCAAGCTGAACTGCCGGGCGCTTTGCATGGCGCTGAGCACGCGATGATTGCACTGCTACCGCTGCTGGCGACCTGTGACCGCTGGGACTTGGGCGGGCTGTCGACCGCGCTGCACGAGGACACTGACGCGCCTACCGTCTTCGTGTTCGATGCCTATCGCGGCGGCGCTGGTTACGCGATGTACGGGTGTGCGCATGCTGCGCGGTGGGTGCAGGCAACTGTGACGCGCCTGCAGGAGTGTCCGTGTTCGGACGGGTGCCCGTCGTGCGTGCAGTCTCCCAAGTGCGGCAACGGCAACGAGCCGCTGTCGAAGGCTGGCGCGATCGCGGTGCTGGAGTTCCTGGCCAGTCACTGCCCACCGGAGGAGGCGGCGCCCTCGGATTCGCCCACGCCGTCTGCTTCTCCCGAAGCTTTGTCTTCCTGCCCCGCGACCGTCCGATCCTGAGTCGAGGATCTCACCACAGGACCAAAATTCACAGGGATTTTTAAGGTTCGCTCAAAGCTATTCCAAGGTAGGGCCCGTAGTGTTGACACCATCGAGCCAACGAGGTTCTATAGCGACTGTTTCAAGGGAGCTGTTTCTCGATTAGACTCGCACTGTGTTGATGGGATGCCTGAGGGGCCGGTCTGCTGACCGGCCCCTCAGTGCGTCTGCACATCGCGTCTGCTTACCTCCAACACTTCAGCCTCGCAGATACGCCACTACCGACGCACCTTTTACCGCGCGAGAGGTCTCGACATGTACTGTGTGTAGGTGCATCTTCTTCTGGGAATCTCTTTCGCCAGCGACATCAGCCTCGACCCGGTGTCCGTGCGCGGAGCTGCAGGTGTCGAACGCACAGGCGACCTGCGGGATCGCCACGTCCGCGAATTCTCCCACGTCATTGATCCCACTCGCCCTGACAATATCCGCGAACTGCAGGTCACGCTGCGTGACTCGGTACGAAAACGCGAACGGCTCTGGCTTTTGATGATGACGCCCACCGATCGCGCGCACTGGGAACAGTGGCTGGCCCCCGACCTGCTCCACGAGCTCGGACCCGTGCAGACCTACGAGGGGCAGCAATGCCAGCCCATCGGCGTAGCCCCGCGTCTGTTAATCCCATTCCTTCTGGAACGAGGCAGACCTGAGGACCTGGCGTTCCTTCACCATGCCCTCACGGGCCTGGATGCACTTTTGGTTTCAGCTTCCACTTACCGCAGCCTCACGCAGGCAGGTATCCGCCTACAACACCGTTTCATGGTCACGCGAATACTGACGAATCCGAAGTTCCTGGCTTACGCGGTTGTGCTGATCTACTCGGCGCTGCGCGTGTTGCCCGTGTCGTATGTGCGCGAATTCCACGGCTCGCTTCTGTTGTTGTGGCTCATCGACCTGACGACGGCGATTCCCTACACGTGGGGCGTGCTCACGATGGTGACGGCCGCGCATTTCCTCAAACGCATGGCAGGACTGGCCGTCACCGTCATCACCTTCGTCGCGCCCTACGTGTACTTCGGGCTCAACGGAAAAGACTACCCCGGGTACGTCATCGTGATCATCGCACTGCTGATTGCCTCTGCTTTCGTGCTCGAAGGTTTCAAGTACTGGCTGGACCGGCGTGCCAATCGCCAGCTCTCCAGCATCGAGCCTGATTAGGACACGTGGCGCTTGGAGGGGCGCCCTCGTACGGTACGTTCTGCGCTGACGACCATCAGCCACACGCCAGCCACGAGCCACACGATCATGAGCCACAGCGGGCGAGCCGGGTACAACCCCACCATCACCGCAGTTGTCACGACCCACAAGGCGGCGGCAGTGGCATTGAAGATGCGCAGGTGAGTGACTCTGAAGGGATGGATCCACTTGAACGGGATAACGGCCAGCACGGTGAAAATCACGACGATCAGCCAGTTGAACCACCAGGGCGTCGCGAACAACCACATGATAATAGCGACGACGTTCCACGCTGCCGGGAACCCTACAAAATACCAGTCCGAGGACTTCATCTTCGTGTTGGCGTAACAGAACATGGATGAGCCGAGGACCAGTGCTGCAGCAAGGATTGGCCATTTGCCCGGCCCGAGCGGAATGTAAAGGAACATGAACACCGCTGGAATGAATGTCCACGTCAGATAGTCCACGACGTTATCCATCATCACGCCAGAGAACCACGGGACCACTTTCGTCACGTCAGCCGCGCGTGACATTGGCCCGTCAACAGCGTCCACAATCAGCGCAATTCCCAGCCACAGCCACATCATCTTGATGTCGCCAGAGCGCAGTGAGTCGACTGCCAGCAGTGCCCAAAGCAGACCGCTCATGGTGAAAGCATGGATGCACCATACGGTCACTCGTCGTTCAATGGACCACTGTGTCTCGTTCACCGCGTGAGTGTCTGCGCTCATGTTTCCCTCGATTGTTGCCTACAACGATGCTGAACGAGACAATACACGAAAAAACTGCTCATTCCGGCGATCGTTGGGCACATCACCTGCGGTGGAGCCAGATGATCGGCTCCGGTTACCTGCGCCGCGCGTTCAGCTCCACGTCACGGTGTCGAGGGCGGCCACGAGTTCGTGCGGCAGCGCCTCGTTCGGCGCACTTCGAAGGGTCATCACCCACATGCCATCAGGTCGAGCCACGTACACAATCATGGTCTCGACAGCACCCTCATCCTCATCCGCAACGAAAGCCAGTCCCGTGGCTTGACAGCCGTCGATACTCCGATCAGGCAATGCCTCAGTGTTGGACACGCGAGAGTTCTCCTGAGCGAGTTTGATTCTGTCTTCTCGCATGTCAGCAGGGTCCGGGATCAGCTCCATCGGATCAGAGCGAGGTTCTTTTGTGTCGATGTCTCCCCAGTCGAAAATGTGGTAGCGCACGACTTCGGCCGTTGCGTTTGAATCCGGATCAGTGGACGCTTCAATCCGATAATCCACTGTCGGATTATCCGGAGTTTCACGGATGACCCACCCGCCGGGCAAGTCAATATTCATGGTGTTGACCTCCTTGGATTGGTCATCATCGGATGATTGCATGCACTGCGTCGAATCCGACATCGATGATTCCGACTGCCCCAACGTAACGTCGCATCCAGTCAAGTGTCCCATTGAAACAAGTCCAATGGTGACCAGTGCATACCGCCACAGTCTCCTCATCTTTCAACAGCCTTCCATGCGATTCAATGAGTCCTTAGTTCCCGCCTTGCGCGTTCTTTTCATTTTGCTGAGTGTCATTGAACACCGAATTGACTTCGTGCTCAATATTCGCAGTATTCTCATTATTGTTGATGAAATTCTGGAAGGCTGTGCGTTGTTCCGGTGAAAGATCCTCGTAGTCTTTCAATGTCCCATCAGAATTGTAATAGTCGTCCAGACCGGCGCCAGAGCGAGTGCTCAAAAAGCTTCCATCAGGCTGTTTGCCCATAACTGGCGCGCCCATGACTTCCGAATCGGCATAACGTGAGTACAACGACTGAGCCATCAAAGTACGCGCAACTTCCTGATCATTAATGCGTGAAGCCTGCGCCAGTTCAGCGTGATTGGTCGGCAGAAATTGGTCAAGAGCCATGTCAGTTCCGGCACCGAGTGCCTGACCCGCGATAAACTGCGTAACTTTGCCGGCGCCGGGAATTTTGCCCGGCAGTCCTGCTGCACCAAGACCCCCCTCAGCGAGCTCTCGCCAGCGTTTGTTGGTTTCGTCAAGCCATTCGGCATGAGCCCCGTCTGCGGCTCCGTGCGCACCGAACAATTGATTGAAACCGGGCGCCCATTTTTGAGCAATGTTTTGTACGCCTGCTGTTGTCGGCGACGAACCATCGACGTCTTCCTGGAACTTCTCAATTGCCGAAAGTCGCAGATTATCAATTGCGGGTCCGCGTCCACCGATGTACGAACCGTCATCCATTTTTACCGGATGATCAAATGCCAAATCAGTCAGCAGGCTCTTCTCACCTAGAAGCGATTTCCTGAGATCTTTAGAGAACGCAAACGATGCCCGATCATCATTCAGACCCATTTCCGCTACGGTGTTTTCAGCACTCGACCCAGAACCGATTTCGAACAGAAGATTATCAACTCGAGGCGCAAGCGCGACGCCAGCCCAGCTTCTCAGTTGACTGTTCATCATGCCGAAGCGATTTTCGCCTTGTGATTCTCCAAAGTCTTTCAGGCCATCTTGATACCCCTGAACAAAGTCCATGGTGATTTGCGCAGACTTCTTCTCACGATCCGCCCATTCTGCATACGCTGGATCGTCGGGAGAGGCGTCAGGCTTGTCAACAAGCATCGTATTTTGCGCAATGACCTCACCAAATGCATCTCCCTGATCAGTCCATCCGCCGAAGATATCAGTAATAGCGCGGTGCCCTGTCAGGTACTCCGTCATCGACATCGCCCGACCGTCAACAGCAAAATCTGTATTACTGGCAAGCAGGTTACGCACACCATCTGCGCGTTCAGTTTCTGCGGCAGACAAAGAATCCGGTGTCCCATCGGCAAAAGAGTCGGGCATATCCATCAATTTCATCATGGAGGTGACAGGATCAAGTGTCCAGCCGTAGGCACCGTAGCTGCCTCCAGGCATGTGCGAGCCAATCCATGAAGAGTACGGGAAAGCGTTTTGTCGCAACTCAGGATGCTCATTATCCCAGGTGATAATGTCGCGAGCTATCGAGTCTTTCCCGTTGTAATCTTCAACGAATCCTCCACCAAGTGAAATGTTTTCATTTTCTGACGCTACGCCGAGCATGTGCCCAACGTATTCATAGCCATAATGAGTTCCAGCCATCCCCGCGAAATTGGGGTCAACAGGTTCTCCGGAAGAGTCGACAAGCGTGTGGCCATACTTCTTCAAGCCATCCAGATTATGCTCCTGAACAGCGGAATAATACTGTCCATCAGATGCCATCAGGCCGTCTTGCACCACATTGAAACTGTTCTGGGCGCTCTGGTATGCAGGATCACCATTCATTCCCCCAGTTGACAGAACCATGGCTGTTCCCAGCGAACGCGTCACATTTTCGATTGCTTTATCGAAATCGGTGTCAATTTCATGAGTCCCTGGATCAACAATCTGTCCCTTGAAATCCCCCATCCTCGCCACAAACCGGGCCATATCCTCAGGAGGTACCCGTTCGGCCAGCGCATTGGCAAAGAACGGGTTATCCAGATCGTCGGCGTATTTCTTATTGAATTCCTTGATGTTTTCAATGAGATCCGGGGAAGACATATCAAGAAGATCAGCAGCGTCGTCCGCTATGCCCTGACAGTATTCCCATTCGGCCTGGCCATCTACCAGCGGCATGTCGTCGAATAGGCTCTTTCCTATCGAGTCTCGCCCACCCTTGCGATCAGCAGCCGATACGATTGAATTGATTGATCCGGTTAAAGCGGACGCAGTAGCTGACGCCTCACTATCCAGTCTTTCCATCTCATTTTTATATGATTCTCTCAGACGAGTCTGCTGAATATCTTTTGACTCAATGATCTCTCCATGGCTCCGGCTGTACTCAAGACGATCCATCGGATTGTTTGTGTTTTGTCGGGCGTCTCTGTCGGCATTGAGCGCGTTGATTCTCTGCGTAGCTTCTGCTTCAGCGTCATCCCATTCCTGCTGCCACCGCTCAACCTTGCGGATGGCTTCGCCTACAGTGTGAGCCCAGTCCCGTAGTGAATTCACAGGATTTGAAAATGATTTAGCCAATGTGGAGACGTGTGTCGACAGTGATTGAGCTTCCGAACAGTACTTTTGAGCAGCCTGGCCTTCCCAGCCCGGCACCTGATCTGCTCCAGATGCGATTTGGGTGTTCGCGATACGTTTACTCACCATCTCGAAATCGTCGGCATACGCGTTCGCGCCTGCCTGGATATCAGGCGGGGTGGGCAGTTCGTCAGCACCAGCCATAGTCAGCCTCCCAACCTCTCACTCAGCACTGCGATACCTTCGCGGACATCTCGTATGAAGAGATTTCCATTCGCCGCTTCAGTTTTGTCATAGTTGGCAATTGCTTTTTCCTGACCTGATCCCAGAACAGCGCAGGCATCCGAGAATTCAAAGATCACGTCCTTCATGCCATCGCGATAGTTCCTCACTGCATCGCGCAGGGATTGAACACCTTCGTTCGGGCCTTCTGGCAGATTCTTCGCAATTCCCACTATGGAAATCTGTCTGGCAACAGCACCGATTCTCCCGAATTCTTCAGAATCGGTCCAATCTTTCTTCGCGCTCACACCAACGGCAGCGCGGTCGAATTCCAAGTCAGCCATCGAACTGTCAATCTCTCGTCTCGGAGGAACTCAGGCGTTACTACATTAAATGGAGAATTGACTGTCAGTCAATAGTTCTGACTATTTTCTTTTCATGTTCCTCGCCGATCATGAAAAGGAAAGGTTACAAGGCACAGATGAAGGACCGAGACAGCCGCAACGATAGGGAACTACGCCAGTTCCTCGCGGTAGGGGTCCGCCGGGTAGCAGCCCATGACTTTCATGTCCGCGACGTAGAAGTGCAATTCATCGAGGGCACGCTTGACGTTTGGATCCTCCATGTGCCCATCGAGGTCGACATAAAACTGCGTGGCGCAGAAAGAGCCCCCCAGCTGGTAGCTTTCCAGCTTTGTCATGTTCACCGAGTTCGTCGCGAATCCGCCCAGGCATTTGTACAGCGCGGCAGGCACGTTCTTGGTGCGAAACAGAACCGTTGTGATGGCTGGCCGTGTCTGGCTCACCTCTGGCTTGGGCGACAGGACAAGGAATCGCGTCGCATTGTTGTCGTTGTCTTCGACATGGCTTTGCAGCACCGCCAGATCGAATTTGTCTGCAATTCCGGAGGGAGCCAATGCCGCTACGGATCGGTTCCCCATCATCGCAACTTCACGCGCAGCCCCTGCCGTATCGGCACTGATGTGGCGCGTCCACTTCCAGTTGGCAAACAGTTTCGTACACTGGCCGAATGCGTGGACGTGGGAGCGCACGGAGCGGATCGACTCCAGTGTCGCACCCTGGGGTGCCACCAGATCGAAGTGGATCGGCAGAAACAGTTCACGGGTGATGTACAGGCCAGAGTTGGGCAGCAGCTGGTGCGGGTCTGCGACGCGACCGGCCGAGGAGTTTTCCACCGGTATTACTGCTACATCAGCTGCCTGGTCGTGCACTGCATCGAAAGCGGCGGTAAACGTCTCGCAGGGCGCAATCGTTGCGTCCGGAAAGAGTTGGAGAGCACCCACTTCGGAATTCGATCCGGCCTCTCCCTGTATCGCAACTGTCATCCCGCGTGTCATGAAAATTAGGCTATCAGGGCGGCAGCGTTCTTCTCACATCGTGTGAGCAGGATCTACAGAAGCGATTATGGGTCGCCCTCGTCCATCACAATGAACGAGGGCGACCCATGACGCGCGACGATGCTACTCGTCAATCGACGGCGCGTGCTCCAGGAGGTATTCTTCAGCCTGCTTGTTCCACAGACCGTTGTTCGCCTTGCACAGGCGATCCAGCTCCGCATAGAACGGATCCGTCTTGCCGCGCTCAGCGAAATCGTCAATTGCGACCAGATCCAGCCTCTTGTGGGTGTAGATCAGCTTCTTGCCACCGGGAATGTTCGGCAGATTCAGCGTCGTTTCCTCGACCACGTTCAGACCACCGATGTGGGTGACCAGGACGGCCGGGTTCAGCTTGCCTGATTCAAACATATCGATCGCATCAGCGACGTCCTCGTACGTGCCACCGGTTGTGGCCACGTAGTGGTGACCTGAGTAGTGGATATCGTAGAAGTTGATCGTCGCCTCAAAATCGTTACGCGGCGGGCCGGCGAAGAAGTTCATGCAGCCTTCGCGAGCCAGCAGCTTCGAGCCGAGCTCCACGACCGGACGCACCGGAGCGAACACGAAGACGTCATCAAACAGTTCGCCCTCGTTGATCTTTGTCAGCTCCGCGACCGGATCCTCCATGTCGCCGGTGTTGACGTAGTGAAGCTCGATGCCGTTCTTCTTCGCATCTTCAACGGTCAGCAGCGCGGCTGCACGATCGAGGCGATCCTGTGCAATGTCGGTGACGACGATACGGCGCGGCTTGCGCTCCTGATGCAGTGCCACGTCCAGGCCGGCCAGTCCCATCGGGCCGACGGATGCGAGCATGGCCAGTGTGCCGCCCTCGCGAATACCCATGTAGTGCGTGTAGTCGTTCGGCTTCATGTGGTACTGCGCCTTGAATGCGCCGATGACGCACGAGTACGGCTCGGTCAGGGAGCCAGTGAAGAAGCTGTCTTCCTTGTATTCGAACAGGCAGTTGGACTCCATGACCTCGCTGGGGATCACGACGTAGGTCGCGTCGCCGCCGATGTACTGGTAGGAGTATCCCGGTGCCCACAGTGTTCCCTTGTAGTTCAGGGCGGGCTGAATGGCGAACTTCATGCCGGGTGTGAACTGGTCAGCCCACTTGGAGCCGACCTTCTTGATCGTTCCGCAGAATTCGTGCCCGACCATTGTCGGGGTTTCCGCCAGCGATCCGCGCACGCGTTTGTGCGCCTCGCCCTGGTGCGCGAGCTTGTTGGTGGACATGCAGATCGAGTCTGACGTGACTTCAGCGAGGATTTCGTCCTCACCGATTTCAGGCAGGTCGAACGTTTCCAGGCGGAGGTCCTCCACTCCGTGGATACGCACTGCAGTTGTTGTCTGAGTGGACATTGAAATGTGTTCCTTTCGGCCTGTGGCCCTGTTAATTCATCATGACCTGACCGCCGGTGACGGGCACCGCCTGGCCAGTTTCATAGGCTTGCTCAACGATGTAGTAGATGGCGCGCAAAACGTCGATGCCCTGTGCGCCGCGATGCATCGGCACCTTCGCTTCGTAGTATTCCTTCACATCGGCAACGGTCTTTGCGCCTGGTACCTTCCCTGAGTTGAGGTACTGGACGAACAGTCCGCGATCAGGGTCTGACCACAGTGGTCCGTCGAGGAAGTTGCCCGGGCACACAGCGTTGACTTTGATGCCGTGGGCGACCAGTTCGAGGGCGAAGGACTGCACCAGTCCGAGGCCACCGAACTTCGACCCGGCATAGGCGGCGTTCTTGTTGGATCCTTCCAGGCCGGACTTGGAGTTGACCTGGATGATGTCAGTCAGCCACTGGGGTGCAGCCTTGTGCTGGCGGGCCAGAAGATTGCCGCACGCCTGAGTGACCAGGAAGAACGCAATGTAGTTGATGTTCGTGGACAGGCGGAATGCGGACGGGTCCTGCGTCAGGACGCTTCCAGCGCGCACGATTCCGGCGTTGGAGACCACCAGGTCAAGCCCGCCGGCCACGCGCTCAATTTCCTCAGCCATCGCTGCCACTGATTCCTCGTTGGACACGTCTACCGTGATCGGCCATGCGTGTTCGCCGAGTTCTTCGGCCTTGGCGCGGGCGCCTTCTTCGTTGAGGTCAGCAATGAAAACGAAGCAGCCCTGGTCGATCAGACCGCGTGCGATTTCAGCACCGAAGCCCTGCGCGCCGCCCGTTACGACGGCAATCCTGCCGGAGATCTCGCGTTCACCGCGTTTACCTGTTTCGGTGACCTCGAAGATGTCCTCTCCGCATCTGACGGTGACCGGTAGGTTCACGCCGCCCAGAAGCTCGTTCACCTCCGAGTCATTCATCTGGATCAGGCTGTCTTCGTCTGCAGGCAGCGTGATCGTTGCTTCCTTGTCGCTGCGGCTGACCAGAATTGGTCGACCTAGTGCGCGCAGAAACACTCCGCGCACGATAGGTGCAACGCTCATCTTTCATTCCTCCACATCACTTGGGTCTTGGGTAAGCCTGTGATCACGCCGTCAGGCGTGAAGCTATGTCCTCGGCGGGCGTCCCGTCGGCGTATTCGCGGCCAAGCGGCGCGTATTGTTCGATGCGGGCCGCCAGGTCCTGCGGGCTCAGTCGACCTGATCCCAGCAGGTGCAGCTGCGGGTCCACACTGGTGAGTGCTTCGTGCGCCACGAGTGCCCAGGTCGCCTGGTTGAGTCCGGCAAATTCCTCTCTGCGCAGCTCAGGGCAGTTGAAGGATTGGCGCGGCTGGTTGATGTCCACACCGGAGATTTCCAGCATGCCGTGCTGCGTGGCCAGTTCATGAATCCGGGCAAGCTGCTCATCGGTGTTGCGTGGCGGCATGTAGGTCACTGCCCTGAACCCGCGTTCCTCCAAAGCTTCGAACAGCTCATCAAGGAAGGAGTCTTCAAACTTCTCCGCCTTCTTGTCTCCTGTCGGTGAGGCTGACACGTCTCCCAGGTAAGCGTAGGTCGCGATCGCGCCGATCGAATCAGCAAAGGCGACGACCTCGCGGGCGGTCGGGCATTCCTCGTGAGAAGGCTGAATGTAGATCTGCTGCAGGTATTCAGATTTGAGCAGGCCGAGCAGGTCGTACATCAGGTACGGATTGGCCTCGTCTCCCAGTCGATCGACGAGGGGGGCCGGCACCTCCACATTCATGGTCGCCAAGCCGTCAAGCAGAGCCTGTCCCCTGCCGAAACCGTTGATCAGTGCGCGCGCCATCGCTGCAAGCAAGTGGCGTTCCGTGATTCCGCCGCCGTTGGCATATTGGGAGTGATCCACCATGTCGCGCTGTGGATCGAAGGGAGTCAGATTCAGGCCGGCCAAAATCTTGTTGGCACGTTCGGCCATTTCGAGGGTGCGCTGCAGGCGTGCCACTCGCTTGGGTGCAAGCCACTGATCGGCCTTTTCACGGGACGGCGCCGGAACTCCCTGGACGGTCAGGTAGGCCATACCCGCTGAATCGGGGTTGTTGAGTTTGCGCGATGCAAACGGGCCGTCGGGCGTATCGTCGAAGAACGCGCGGATTTCAAAGCCGGTCACCGAACCCATCGACAGGATACGGCAAGCCTCGCTCATTTCCGGGGCGGCAGCGATCGAGTCGTGGTCAACGGACCCAACAACCCGCAGCCCTGCCTGCCTGGCTCGCAGTGCAGCATGGGTCGGTGTGTACGGGCTGAAGGAGTAGCACGTGTGGATGTGGTTGTTGGATTCTGGCGCCCACGCAGGGAACGTGAAGTGTGCGGCGCCCTCACGCAAAGCATCGAGGCGTTCACTCTGAGTGAGGCTGACATCGTTAGTAACTGGAACGCTCATATTTCCTCTGCTGGGTTCGTTGTCGGCCAGGTGCTCACGGCATCGCTCAGTGAGCACCGTGGCCGTTGGATATGTTGTGGCTGCGAGTGGGATACGGCGGTGAGGCGGCAGCAGCCTTTTTGCCGCCTCACCGCATGTCTCAGATTCCGAGGCGGTTACGACGTGCCAGTTCACCCTCAGTCTGGTTGGTGGTGGGGGTGTGTCCCGGCAGTGGAACAATGCGCTCGTGAATGGCATCGATTATCCATTCAGGCTGCGGGAAGAAGGTCTTTTCCAGCTCAGCAGCCGGGATCACGGTGTTGCGCGATCCCACGATGGTCACCGGTGCGTCGAGTGCGTCGAAGGCCAGTGACTGCACGTTCTGTGCGACGTCCTGCAGCACCGAGCCGCGTTCACACGCGTCCGAGCTCAGCAGCAGGCGGCCTGTCTTCTTCACTGATTCGATCAGCTTGTCGTAGTTCAGCGGGCAGACGAAGCGCAGGTCGATGACCTCAGCGGACATGCCGTACTTTTCTTCCAGAATGTCGGCTGCTTCAAGCGCACGGTAGAGCGTTGCGCCCAGGGTTGCAATCGTGATGTCCTTGCCTTCGCGGCGGATGGCGGGCTCACCTTCAGGTGTTTCGTAGTAGCCCTCGGGCACGCCCCCCTCTTCGAAGTCTTCGCCCTTGTCATACAGCTGCTGGGATTCGAAGAAGACCACGGGATCCGTGCCGTGCAACGCCAGATTCAACATGCCCTTTGCGTCGGTTGGCGTGGCCGGGAAGTATACCTTCAGGCCAGGAATGTGAGCGGTCAGAGCTGTCCAGTCCTGTGAGTGCTGCGCACCGTACTTGTTGCCGACAGACACGCGCAGCACCAGTGGCATCTTGATCAGGCCCGCGGCCATTGCCTGCCACTTGGCCATCTGGTTGAACACTTCGTCACCGGAGCGGCCCAGGAAGTCGCAGTACATGAGTTCTGCAACAGCGCGGCCACCACAGATCGCGTACCCAACACCGGCACCGACAATCGCTGCTTCCGAAATCGGCGAGTTGAACAGGCGACGGTACGGCAGTGCTTCGGTCAGGCCACGGTAGACGGCGAATGCGCCACCCCAGTCGCGGTTCTCTTCGCCCCATGCCGCCATCGTCGGATCGACGGAGAAGCGATGAATCATGGCTTCGAACAGGGCGTCACGGAACTGGAACATCTTCATCTTCGAGACGGGCTTGCCGTTCTCGTCGCGCGAAGAGCGGATCTTCTTGGACAAAGCCTTGATACGCGGGTTGTCCTCGAGGGTGATTTCAGATTCGCCCTCCTCCATCGCTTCGGTCGGCGTGTTGGAGAACATGGCGTTTTCGACGTACTCGGGTCCCACACGCGGGCACTTCTCATCGTCGGATGCCAGCACCAGCACCTTGGTGAGCTTCTCGGTGAACTTCGCGGAGAAGTCATCGATGTCGCCCTGGGAGACCAGGTCGTTGGAGATGAGCAGCTCAGAGTATGTCTTGATGCAGTCGACTTCCTCCCACAGATCCACTTCAGCCTTGTCACGATAGCTGGAGGCGTCGGACGGGGAGTGGCCTGAGAAGCGGTAGGTCAGGGTGTCCATGAGGACAGGTCCGCGACCTTCTTCCAGGATCTTCTTCTTGCGCGTGACGGCATCTGCAACGGCCAGCGGGTTAATGCCGTCGACGCGTTCGGCGTGCATGGCTTCGGGGTTGACACCTGCGCCAACGCGAGCCAAAACGTCGTATCCCATTGTTTCGCCGGAGGTCTGGCCGCCCATTCCGTAGAAGTTGTTGAAGAAGTTGTACATGATCGGCGGGTTGCCGCCGTCTTCTTCGCGCCACAGCGTGCGGTACTGATCCATCGATGCCAGCTGGATGGCTTCCCATACCGGGCCACAGCCCAGGGCTGCGTCACCGACGTTGGCCACCACGATGCCGGGCTTACGGTTAATGCGCTTGTAGAGCGCTGCGCCCGTGGCAATGGGTGCCGAGCCGCCAACAATGGCGTTGTTCGGCATGGAACCGAAAGGCTGGAAGAAGGCGTGCATCGAGCCGCCCATGCCGCGGTTGAAGCCTGCCTTACGGGCGAAGATCTCCGCCAGCGTGCCGAACAGGATGAAGTTTTCGGACAGCTCACGCAGGTTCTCGTACCCGATTTCTTCGGCCAGTCCCAGCGTTTCACCGTCGAGGAAGCCCTTCATAACTGCTTCCAGATCAGCGTCCTCGTACTGGCGTGCAGCTGAGAAGGACTTGGACAGGATCTCACCGTGTGAGCGGTGAGAGCCGAAGATGAAATCGTCGGGGGTCAGCACAAAGGACTGGCCGACGTATGCGGCTTCCTGACCGATTCCCAGGTGGGCGGGGCCACGGTGGTTGTATTCCACGCCCTGCCATCCGCCGGTCTTCTTGATGGAATCAAGCATGGATTCAAATGTGCGCACCGCGATCATGTCGTGGAGCATCTGCACCATGCCATCTTTGCCGTATCGGCCGACCTCGGTGTCAAGGTCGAACGTGTATTGGTTGATCGGAATATCTGGAATGGTGATCTTTCCGGACGCGCGGACCTTCGCCGGGTCAACTGTCAGTGACTTCGTCATGTTCTTTCTTTCGCCTACTTCTAATCAGTTATGTCGGTGCGCTCAGGCTTTGACAGCCCAGGCAGCTTCGCGGATGAGTTCAGATACTGTCGGGTGCGGGACGACAAGCTGACGCAGATCGTCCAGTGTCAGTTCGGTTTCGAGGACGGCGCATGCGCCCCAGATCATCTCGGATGCGTATGTGCCCAACACGTGAATGCCGAGGACGTGGTTCGTCTCAGCATCCACAATCACTTTGGCGCTGCCGGGTGCTTTGAAGCCGTTCTCAGCGATGAACCGGCCGGACATCTGGCCAGGCACGGACCCGACCTTAATGGCGCGTCCCTCAGCCTTGGCCTTCGATTCGGTCAGTCCCACACCGGCTGCTTCCGGCAGGCAATACACAGCCCATGGGATCGTGTTCCAGCGCATCACCTGTCCACGCTTGTAGGCCTGGTCATCCAGGATGTTCGCCGCCACGACCTCGCCCATGCGGTATGCAGCGTGTGCCAGCAGGGAACGACCCGTCACATCACCGATGGCCCACACGTTGGGAAGGTTCGTGCGCAGGCGGTCATCAACCGTTATGCCGCGGCGCTCGATGTCAAGTCCGGATTCTTCAGCTCCCCAGCCGCGCGTGGCTGGGCGACGACCCACCGCCATGAGAACCAGGTCGGCCTCCACCGTGTGCTTCTGGCCTTCCTTGGAGAAGACGACGTTCGACCCTTCGACCGCCTCCACTTTGCAGCCGAGGTTGAAGGTGATGGCGGGCATCGCCTTGCGCAGCTGAGCTGCCATGTCGTCATCCATGAAGGGCAGGATCTCGTCCATCATTTCGACGACGGTCACTTCACTGCCCAGGCTGGAGAACAACGAGGCGAACTCCACGCCGATGACACCGCCACCGATGACGGCCAGTCGTTTCGGCACGTCGGAGATAGATAACAGTCCGGTGGAATCCACGACCTTTTCGTTGTCGGCGCTGCCCGGGATGGGCGGCATCGCAGGAACTGAACCGGTCGCGATGATGACGTGTTCAGCGGTGTAGTGCGTGTCATCCACGCGTACCTTGCCGGGGCCTTCGAAGTAGCCACGCCCGTACACGACGGTGCAGCCGGCTTTCTTGACGCTGGCTCCCACGCCTCCGACCAGACCTTTGACGACCTGGCCCTTCCACTTTTGCATCGCTTCCCAGTCATAGGAGGCACCCTCGATCCCCACGCCGTAGGCGCCGGCCTCACTCGCGTGCACGTAGTGCTTCGCGGAGTTCAGCAGGGTCTTGGTGGGGATACATCCCACCGTCAGGCATGTGCCGCCGAGATCTTTCTCCTCGATCAGCAGGACTTTCTTGCCGCCGTTGCCGAGGCGTTCGGCTGCAAGATATCCGCCCGGGCCTCCGCCCAGTACGATGACGTCGAATTTTGTCTCTGTCATGGCGCTCATCCCAATACTGTCAGGTCGATGTTTTCGATGGCGTTGACCAGGTCGCGCAGGAATCGCGCTGCGTCAGCACCATCAATCACCTGGTGGTCAGCGGTCAGCGAGAAGCCGATCCTCTTTTCCACCACAACATTTCCGTCATTGTCGAGGGCGGCCCGCGGCGTCACAGCTGCCACGCCCAGGATCGCGACCTGCGGACGGTTGATGATCGGTGTGAAGGTCTCCACGCCGAACGATCCCAGATTCGTCACGGTGAAGGTGCCGCCGTTGAGCAGGTCGGGGCTGATAGTGCCGTCAATCGAATCACCAGCCACCTGCTTGGAGGCAGCGGAGAATTCCTTCAGGTTCATGGCGTTGGCTCCGCGGATCACCGGGACCAGCAGGCCACGCGGAGTATCGACGGCCACCCCGAGGTGAATGTTCTGGAACTTCGTGTAGGTGCCGTCAGCCAGATGCGCGTTGAATGTCGGGTACTTCGCGATCGTCTTGACGACTGCGTATCCGACCAGGTCACCGATCGTAATGGCATTGACGCCCAGTGATTCGTCGGCCTGCTTGAAACGCTTGCGCATGGCCATGAGCTTGTCGGCCTTCGCGCTGACCGTGTAGGACAGCTGAGCGGTTTCGGCCAGGGACTCCATCATGCGCGTGGCGACAACCTTGCGGATGCCCTTCAACGGTGCCGCTTCGGAGGGGCCAGGGAAGTCGGCGTCGGCACTGATCAGCGGCGCTGCGGCTGCCTCGTCGGCTGCCGGGGAAGCCAGGTCGGCGGTCGTGACGCGTCCACCCAGTCCGGTTCCAGTTCCGGTTGCGCCCTGGGCACGAGCTGCGTTGGTGGCAGGGTTCTCGGCAAGATAGGCCTTTACATCGCGTTCGAGCACGCGTCCGTGGGGGCCGGATCCTTCGGACACTGCCGACGGGTCCAGTCCTTCACTGTCGGCCAGTGCGCGGGCGCGAGGCGAAATCGCTCCGCCGGATGCTGCCGTCTGGAACGAGGGCGCCTCAGGCTTTTCTTCTTCAGCGGGTGCTTCCTGTTCGGGAGCACTGGCGGCTTCGTTGGAGTCACCGGAGACACCGGCCTGCGCGAGAACTTCCTCGCTGATCTCTTCGCCAGGCTCGCCCAGAATCAGCAAGGGATCCTTGACGGGGACTTCATCACCGACTTCCCACAGAAGTTTGAGGACTGTGCCGGCATCGGTACTGGGCACGTCCATTGTTGCTTTGTCCGTCTCAATTGAGCACAGCACCTGGTCAACGGCGACCGCGTCGCCAACGGAGACCTCCCACTCGTTGATCAAGCAGGACTCCACTGAGTTACCCAGTTGGGGCATCACCACGATGGTGGCCATGTGTTCCTCCCTTACACCGCGCGAACGCGGGTGTGTTCTTCCAATTCCTTCATCGAGTCCGCCGTGAGGTCATCATCGGTAATGATCCCCGTGACGTCATCAAGTCCCATGAAACTGACAAATCCGCTCTTTCCGTATTTCGACGAATCTGCCAGCAGCCACGTCTCTTCTGCACGCGCCCTCATCAAGGTGGCGACTTCTCCGCCTTCAACCAGCTGAGTTGTCAGACCACGCTCGACTGTGAATCCGTCCGTCCCCAGGAACGCGATGCGTGCATTGAACGAGTTAATTGAGCGTTCCGCCAGCGGTCCGGTCAGCGATTCTGATTCAGCGCGGAACTGGCCACCCGTCAGCGTGATGTTGAGCTGTGGATTCGAGCGAGCGTTGGCGAAAACAAGCACCGAGTTGGTGACAATCTGCACGCCGCGTTTTCCGGCCAGGTGCCGAACGATCATCGCACAGGTCGTGCCCGCTTCAATCATGATGCGGTCATTGTCCCTGACCATCGCTGCCGCTGCACGCACGATGCGCTCTTTTGCGTCGACGCGATCCATCTGGCGCAGTCGAATATTGCGGAACGCGGTCGGACGCGCACCGCCGTGCGTCCTGACCAGGTAGCCGTCTTCTTCGAGCTGTTTGAGGGTGGATCGGACGGTAACTGGAGAGACATCGAGCTCAACGGCAAGAGTGCTCACAGAGACTTCACCCTCAGCCGCCAGCTGGTCGAGAATGAAGCTGTTACGCTCGTGTTGCGCTCTCGTCATCTCATCGCATCCTTACGTTTCGATTTGCCTATGATGAATTTTAGTAAATCAATCGAAAGTATGCAACACTCGATATGTGAACTTTTCTCCGCCATTTTTCCGCTGAATCACGCCCTTCCAGCCGTCAGATAACAACTGGAAATCAACGGAAGGCAGAAAACTAAGTCGCCCTCGTTGAAGAAAAATCTTCACGAGGGCGACGAAAGTCCCAGATACTCACCTCAGATCAATCGTCACTCAAACGAAAATCCGGTGAACGGAGGGTAACGGAGCGGCTACTCACCAGGCTGGCGCACGCCGATTGTCAGCAGCAAGTTCGCGTACAGGCGCTGATCGCCCGTCGCCACAATAATGCCGACATCCTCACTTCGAGCCGCGTCGTAGAACTTGAAGCGCGGAATCTCACCGAATTCCACATCCGGCAAAGCTGCCTTGTAGTCGGCGTGAGCCGGAATGTCAATCGTGTCCTGATCATCCTCAGGCACCATGATCTCCGCTTTTTCAATCGGGATCGTGCGCTTGAGAACTTCGAGGATCTCGTTGACGCCCAGCAAGCCGGGCGCAAGGTTGAGGGAGATCAGTTCGCAGCGCTCGTTCACGCCGGTGGTGTGCGGGTAGTTACCATCGGCCAGCAAGATCTTCGAGCCGTGTCCGGCTGCGGCAAGTGCGCGTAGGAACGCGGGGTGAGTCATAGGTCCGTACAGCATCAGTGGTGTCCTTTCATTCGTAGTGAGTGACAATTTGGGAGCTGGTCCGAATGACCAGTTCGGGGGGAATGATGAAGTCCTGCGGTGGGCGTCCGGCAATGAGGTCGACGATCTGACGAATCGCCGTGCGGCCCACCCGGTCAAAGGGCTGTCGAATAGTTGTGAGCGGCGGCGAGAAGCACTGCGCGCCCGCCTCATCGTCAAAACCGACCACGCGGGTGTCGTGGGGGAGCTCTCCGCCGAGCTCGCGAACGGCGCGCATGGCCCCCAGCGCAATCTGGTCGTTGGATGCGACGATTCCCTGAGGGATGCGCCCCATGCTGTAGGTGGCATCGAATCCGTCCACAGCATTCCACGAGCCACATTCGATGATCTCGACATTTAAAGAGGCGTCGGACTGCGCACACGCTTCTTCGAATCCCTTGCGCCGCTGATGTGCGTCGTTCCAGCTTGCCGGCCCCATCAGGTGAACGATGTCAGTGACTCCTCCACGCAACAAGTGGTCGGTGGCGACTCGTGAGCCCAGCACGTTATCGACAGAGACGGTCGATACGCCATCGATATTCGTTTCCGATGACAGCAGCAGCGTCGTCGGCGTTGTGCGAGCCAGCTTCATCGCCATTTCGATGACGGGGTCCTGACCGCCCAGAATGACGATTCCGTCGACTCGAAATGGGATCGCGTTACTGGTGACGTGCCCGTTGGACATGTAGACATTCGAAATCGACACGCTCAGACCGGCATCGCTGGCAGCGTTGAGCACATGCAGCAACGTCTGGCCGTGCCCGTGGAACATCGGCGCCGCCATCAGCACATGGATGACCCCTGTACGCTTGCCGGCAAGAGCCCTGGCCGCATAGTTCGGCCGGTACCCCATCTCGTGGAGCAGCGCGGTGATATTCGCTCGTGTGGAATCTGCGACTTCAGGGTCGCCTCGTACCACGCGCGAGACCGTGTTGGCTGACACGCCGGCATGGCGCGCCACGTCTGCGAGCGAGACTCGCTTGTTCTTCGCGGGTGGTCCGTTCTTAACGCGCAGAGGGTTCGTGGACACGGGTCTTCGCTGTCGTTGCAATGATGTGGGGCCTGTCGCCTGAAGCGATGTTCCCCATTATTTCCAGTTGCGCGATGAGGGAGCCCAGGATCGACGCTTCGATCGGGCCGGCCACGACACGCAGCTGAGCGGCCTGCGCGGTCAGATCACACAGAAGGTGGTTGCGCGCGCCACCTCCTACCAGGTTGAGTTGGTCGGGCCTGCTTCCAGCGATCTGCGCCAGCTCGTCAATGCCGCGCGCATAACGCTGGGCAAAGGATTCAATGACCAGTCGTACGTACTCGGGCTTCGTCGAGGGAGGCTCACCGCCGGCTTCCCGAATCACGGTGTCGATCTTTTCAACCATTTCACCGGGTTCGGCAAAACGGGAGTCATCCGGGTCAAACAGATGTGCGGACGGGGCGCATGTGCGCGCAGCGGCCACCAATTCGTCGGTGTCGGTCGGCATCCCTTCGCGCTCCCACTGACGCTGGAGTTCCTGCAGGATCCACATGCCGGTGATGTTGAACAGCGGACGAACTCCTCCGTCACTGCGTGATTCATTGGTCAGGCCCAGTTTGAATGCTGCGTCAGTGAGCAGCGGGCGGTCCAGCATGCCGCCGAGCACGGACCATGATCCGCAGGACAGGAAGTACGCTTTGACGCCTTCTTCGACAGGCAGGCCGTGGACTGCACATGCCGTATCGTGTGCGCCGCCGCGCACCACCGTGAGCGATTCAAGCCCTTCGACCGTGCACGGGCCGACTGTGGTGAGGTCATCGTTGAGATCACCAACCCATGAACGGGGAAGACCAAGGCGTGAAAAGACCGTGTCTGACCAGCGTGGCGAACCAGGTTCGCACAGTCCTGAGCTGGAGCAGATAGAACGAGACCAGCCTTTGACGCCGGACAGTTTCCACGCGAAGTAATCAGGCAGAAGCAGAACCGTGTCGATGTGCTCAGCCAGTTCCGGTTCTTCGCGGGTCAGTGCAACGAGCTGGTTTGCGGTGTTGATGGTGGCTGGAGCGATTCCCGTCAGATGAAAGAATTCTTCATCATCAATGCGTTGACGGAATTGTTCCAATGTGCGTGCCGTGCGCTCATCGCGGTAGGCGCGTGGTGGGCCAACAGGATGATCGTCGCTGTCCAGCGCGACGAAGTCGACGCCCCAGGTATCCACAGATACGGATTGTGCGTCGGGATATTCCTGGACGGCTTTCTGCAGACCTTCAACGGTTTGATCCCACAAACGCTCCAGGTTCCACACCAGTGAGCCGTCACGTCGGATCGCTTCATGTGAGAACCGATGCACCTCGTGGATCTCAATATGGTCGCCTTCCAAGCGTCCTGCAACAACGCGGCCTGACGACGACCCTAAATCGACAGCAAGCGCAGTGGTCATGAAACGTCCTTCTTTTCTCAGTATTTTCAGTGTGATGTCAGTGGTAATTGTCCGAGGGTGACAGGGCATTCGCCCAGTGGGTGCAGTGATGGGTGGGGCGCCTTGACGCCCCACCCATCGGGCATCCTGATGTCAGCGGCGAGAGCCGGATGACTCAGCGGTACAGCGGTCCGAAGTTCTTGCAGGCACGGTAGTCCGCGCCTTCAACGTCGGCTGTTCCGAACAGTGTCCATGCGCGCGGACGGAAGATATCATCTTCCGGCACGTTATGCATGTTAACCGGGATACGGAGCATGGAGGCCAGCGTGATGAGCTGAGCGCCAATGTGTCCGTATGAGATTGCACCGTGGTTGGCGCCCCAGTTATTCATCACGTCGTAGACGGAGGCAAAGGCCCCCTCGCCGGTCAGACGCGGTGCGAACCAGGTGGTCGGCCATGCCGGGTCGGTGCGCTGCTCAATGGTTGTGGCGACTTCGTCGGGCAGATCAATGGTCCAGCCTTCAGCGATCTGCAGAACCGGGCCCTGTCCGTAGACAAGGTTGATACGGCACATCGTCACGGGCATTTCGCCGCTGGTGCGGAAGTGGGTTGACCACCCACCACCGGGGAAGTATTCGTACCCTGAGGGGTGGAAGGTTGTTGCCTCAAGGGCTGCCTTCTGGTCCTCTTCGGTTACTTCCCACCACGGCTTGATGACAGGCTTGCCGTCACGGGTGGCCTTGCCGGCACCATCCAGTGTGGTCGAGCCGGAGTTGCGCAGATCCAGGAAGCCGTCCTTTGCGTGTCCTTCCAGCTCATAGCCGGTGACTCGCTTGACCGATTCCGGGCTCCAGTAGGTGCGCACGTCGGAGAAGATCTGCGGGGTGTTGGTCAGCAGATATCCGAACAGCATGGATGCACCGTTCAGGGAGTCATTTTCGGTTGCGACAACTCCGACTGGCTGACGTGCGCCGTTCCAGTCAAAGTTGGTGTTGAGGACAGTTTCCATGACGTCGCCGTTGGGCATGCCGTCTGTCCACTGACGCTGTCCCTGGAATCCGGCTGCGATTGCACCATGGCCGCCGGCTTCTTCGGCCCATCCCTTTTCTGCCAGCTTGGGGTTGCCTTTCATCAGGTCGTGGCCGATCAGCACCATCTTGGCACAGGTTTCCCACCAATCTTCATGGCGCTCGGGATGCTGGTTCTTTTCCGGGTTGTAGTCCTTTCCGATGGTGAAGTTTTCCTTCATCCACTTCAGGGCCTTTTCGTACTCTTCTTCGTCGTAGATCTTCTCGTTGATACGGCGGTAGAACTCGGACATATCGATGTACTCATTGCGCATGCCAAGGTAGGGGCCGAAGAATTCGTCCTTGACCGTTGATCCGGCAATGCCCATGGCAACCGAGCCCATCGACAGGTATGCTTCACCGCGCATCTGTGCCACAGCCAGACCTGCCTTCGCAAAGTCGAGCAGACGGCCACGCACGTCATCGGGGATGGTCTCGTCGTCAGCATCCTGGACCTGCTTACCGTAGATGCCGAATGCCGGGAAGCCGAGTTGTGCGTGTCCTGCCAGTGCAGCGGCAAGGTAGACGGCGCCTGGACGCTCTGTGCCGTTGAAGCCCCAGATTGCGTGCGGGGTACGGGTGTCCATCTGCAGGGTTTCTGTGCCGTAGCACCAGCACGGGGTCACCGAGACAGTCAGACCAACGTTTTCAGTGTCGAATTTCTTCTGGCATGCGATGGCTTCGGAAACGCCACCAATGGTGGTGTCAGCGATGATGCATTCCACAGGTTCACCATCGATGTAGTGTAGTTCGTCCGTGTACAGCTTCGCCAGACGCTGAGCCATGCCCATTGTCTGATCTTCGAGGCTTTCACGCACTCCCCTGCGACGTCCATCGATAATTGGTCGGATGCCGATCTTGGGGTGTTCAGCCATGTTTCCTCATTCCTTCATTGGTTTCGTTTGTCTTAGTTGGTCCCCTGCGTGGCAGTAAGGACGGTGACGTTCGGCCGAAGCGTCACGTCACTATTATGTCCCGTTGGTCAGGAGGTGGTGGAGGGGGATCAACGGGTTCTCCCCCTCCACCTGGGCTATTATCCGGTGGGATGTGAAATCACTCGTAGAGGTTGGCCTTAATGTCAGGATCGTCCATATTGGTCTTGTCATACCAGGCGAAACCGGAGTCAATGATCTTGGGCAGTTCTTCACCCTTGATGGCTGCAATTGCAGCCTTGACAGTTTCGTATCCCATCTTGACTGGAGCCTGAGTCACAGCGCCGGCCTGCACGCCGCTGCGAACGGATTCGAGCTGTGCCTTACCGGAGTCGATACCAACCATCTGAACCTTGCCGGCGTTGCCGGATTCGGTCACACCCTGCATCGTGCCGATGGCTGATGCTTCGTTCGTTGCGCCAATACCTACAACATCCGGGTTGGCAGTCAGAATGCTCTTGGCAACGTCAGCTGCCACACCGACCTCGCCGCCGATCTGGGGATCGAGCAGTTCGATGTCAGGTTCATTCTCAGCCATGTATTCCTGGTATCCGGCGCAGCGGTCCTTACCGGTCTGGGAGGTGTCATCGTGGCAGACCAGAGCAACCTTGCCCTTGTGGCCCACGAGTTCCGCCAGGTGCTTGGCGGCTTCAGCGGCAGCGGCCTTGTTGTCCGTCTGAACGGTTGTCACCGGAATGTCGGACTCAACGCCGGAGTCGAATGCGACCACCGGAATGTTGGCGGCCTTGATCTGCTCGAGGATCGGGGCGGCAGCTTCTGAATCCAGTGCTGCAAATCCGATTGCAGCAGGCTTGGTGTCCAGTGCGGTCTGGAGCTGCTGGAGCTGCTCAGTGATGGCTTGCTCGTTGGCGGGTCCGATGAATTCAACCTTGTAGCCGAATTCTTCACCTGCCTGCATTGCGCCTTCCTTCACTGCCTGCCAGAAGCGGTGCTGGAAGCCTTTCGAGACGAGGTAGATGGTTTCACCGCTGGCAGCACCGCCGGCGCTTTCACCGCTCTGTGTTGCACCGGCGTCGCCGGAAGCGGCGTTTGTGTCGCCGCCGCCTGATGAGCAAGCGGTCATTCCCAATGCCATTGCCCCAGCGGCAATGAGGCTCACGATACGTCCAATTGGGCGCATTGCTGTTCCTTTCTTTCGGGCGAAGGTCTTTCTTCGCCGTTGTGGTGGTTGGACGGTTGTCCGATTCAAGTAATGCTTACACTGCCTGAGCACGGGCTCGGCGGACGTTATCGATAAAGACTGCCAGCAGGATGACCAGGCCGGTCACCACGAGCTGCCATTCCTTTGCAACACCCATCATCTGCAGACCTGTCGTCAGAGTGTTCATCAGCAGCGCACCAATGAACGTACCGATGATTGTGGCGCGACCACCGGCAAGTGAGGTACCGCCGATGACGACCGCTGCGATTGCCTGCAACTCGAGTCCGAGACCTTCAGCTGGTTGTGCGAATCCGAATCGTGCTGAGTACAGGATGCCGCCGATGGCCGTGAAGATACCGGCTGCGATGTACACCATCAAGGTCCAGAAGCGCACGTTCACGCCTGACAGGCGTGTGGCTTCGATGTTCGATCCCATCGACAGCGCGTAGCGGCCCAGGACCGTGCGCGTCAGCAGGATCGATGCGATGACAGTCAAGATAATGAAGATCAACGCTGCGTTGGGCAGGGAGCCGATCAGTTTGCCGTTCGACAGGTTGTAGTAGAACGGCGAGGGGATCTTGATCGAGCTCTTACCCGACAGAATCAGTGACAGACCGTTGGCTGCCATCATCATGGCCAGTGTGGCGATGAAGGGAGGAATACCCAGGAACGCCACGTTAAACCCGTTGACCAGTCCGATCACTGCGCCGACCACCAGGACGAGCAGCAAGCCGATACCGACGGGCAGCCCGAGGTATCCGGATTCGGGTGAGCCCATCAGCAGACCTGCCGACACTGCTGTCAGCGTCATGCCGGTGCCCACTGACAGGTCGATGCCGCCGGTGGCGATGATGAACGTTGCACCCAGCGCCATGACGCCGATTGCAGAAGCTGCCATCAGGACGTTCATGAACACGCCAATGGATGCGAAGTTCGGGGCTGCGAACAGGAAGTAAATGTAAATCAGGATCAGTGCAGCGAATGCGAAAAGCTGCTGAATTGATGACTTCAGGAAAGTCACGACTTTGCTGTTGGACTTTTCTGACGCTTGGTCTTTCGTTTCAACCTCGGTGCTCACGCGTCCACTCCCATTGCTTGCTCTTGGCCAACGGTGGCCAGTTCCATGATCTTTTCTTGGGTGGCTTCCTCGTTATCGAGGATGCCGATAATGCGGCCCTGTGCCATCACTGCGATGCGGTTCGACAGGCGCAGTACTTCGGGCAGTTCCGATGAAATCACAACGATTGCCTTGCCTTGCGCCGCGAGGTTTTCCAGCAGTTGATAGATCTCTTCTTTTGCGCCCACGTCGATACCGCGTGTTGGCTCATCGAAGATCAAGACATCACTGTCTCGAACCAACCACTTGGCAATAACAACTTTCTGCTGGTTACCACCAGACAGGTTCAACAGGGTCTGATTGATTGAAGGGGTGCGAATCCGCAATTTGTCCACATAGTCGAGTGCGGTCCTGCGGATCTTGCGATCGTCGACAAAGCCCGCTTTCGCATAGTCCTTCATGTCGGCCAGCGTGACGTTGGCTTTCACGTCAGCATCCAGCAGGATTCCGAAGCGTTTACGGTCTTCGGACAGGTAGCCGATACCGTTCGTCACCCCGTCTTTGGCGTTCGTAATCCTGACCTTCTTGCCGTGCACGTAAATGTCACCTTCGGTGCGCGGATCAGCACCGAAGACGCATCGCGCCACTTCGGTGCGACCTGCACCCATCAGACCGGCGAATCCGAAAATCTCACCCTTCTTCACGTCGAAGCTCACGTTCTTGATGAGATTCTTCGTGGACAGGTTCTTGACTTCCAGAACAGTTTCGTCTGTCTGCGGCTTCGTGGCGGGACGGACGTCAGACTTCAGTTTGCGTCCCACCATCATGGAGATGATTTCCTGCATCTCCACTTCAGCCGTGTTCACCGTGCCGACGTATTCACCGTCGCGCAGAACGACCACGCGGTCCGTAATCTGCTTGATTTCAGGCATACGGTGCGAGATGTATATCAGACCGGTTGACGGCGTGACGAAGTCGTGGATCAGGTCAAACAGTGCGTCCGTTTCTTCGATCGTCAACGCCGCAGTCGGCTCATCCATAATGAGAATGTCTGCGTTATACGACAGCGCTCGGGCGATTTCCACCATCTGGAGGCGCGCCACTGACAGGTCGCGACAGTAAGCCTTGGGGTTGATATCCATCTTCAGATGATCGAAAAGCTCCTGAGCATCCTTGTTCAGTTTCTTGTCATTGACGATCCCGGCTCTAGTGGAGCCTGGGCGCCCCAGGTACAGATTCTGGGCAACCGTCAGGTCGGGAACGATGTTGAGTTCCTGGTGAATGATGGCCAGGCCAAGGTCACGTGCGTGGTTGATGCCCGTCACGTGGACCTTTTCGCCCTTGATCCAAATCTCGCCGCCTGGATCAGGCTGATAAATACCGGTCAGGACCTTCATCAGCGTCGACTTTCCGGCACCGTTTTCACCGCAAAGCCCCAGCACTTCTCCTGCTCGAAGATCCAAATTGACATTCGATAGTGCTTTGACGCCCGGAAAGGTCTTCGACATACCTTTCAAGTCGAGCAAATGTGTCACGTCTCACCCCTTCGTGCGTGGTACATAACGCCTGCGACAAATAAGACCTAGACCGTTAGCGCTAACGACTCCAGTGTCACATTTGTACGACAACGTGCTTGACAGTGTAGCTTGGTTCGTGCAAAACGACAAATAAAGTGTTAAATCTGCCAAAAACGATATAAAAACGTAATTTTTCGTCCTCGTATCAGCACGACCGCTGCGCAACGCCGACCGTTTACGTGATCGTTAACGATTGAAGGGTCACAGCGTGCCTTTGTCGTGATTCATCAGGCAAAACCAGGATTGAGCGACGCTCTGCCGCCTCGGGTTAAGCGTTTTTCACCGTGAATCTTCCCGGATTAGGGGACTTCCTCGTGTTAGTCGTCTCGCTCACTGCTTCAGCGTGTCACGCCTGACCGGCCCTGCGCGTGCCCTCGCGCGAATATCCACACTGATCCCCGCAACAAGCACTCTCTGGCTCACCGTCACATAGGTGTCATCTCCGCGCACCTCGCAGCCGGCGTGAGCCCCATTGCGCTCGACGACCTCACTGGCCACCGTGCAGGCATTCATCCCACCTCCGGTCCACTGTGCAACCGCCGACCGATGCCCACCGGCCAGGGCTGCAACGTCAGCCACTGCCTGAAGACGGGTCTGATGCCCGTGCACACTCCCTGCACCAGCAATCACCACACACATCATCACGGTGCATGCGATGACCGCCAGCGCGGAGATGGTGCCTGATCCTTCCTCGTTCCCCCTGTCGCCGTATACCATCAGGGCACCAGCTCGGAAATGGTGGTGATCGTGCACGATGCTGTAGCACCGACCCATCCAGCCGGCGCAGCCACACTGGCGTGCCCGGTGACCGTCATCCATCGCCCTGATTTGTTCGTTGTGACAGTAACGGGCCTGCCGTACGCCTGGGAAACACTGAGAGCTGGATCCTGGCCACCTATGGCTGCTTCATGTGCACCTTGACGAACCGCCGAACACAGTTCAATGCGCGTGTGAGCAATGCTGACGACGCCAAGAACGAACGCCACCACGATCATCACGGCGAAAAGTGAGAGCGCATGTTCGACTGTCACCATGCCGTCCTCGCTATGCCCGCCCGTTTCGCTGCCACCAGCGGGGTGGTCCCGTAAGCACTCCCTGGCACTTACGGGACCACGTGTCGCATGCCTGTTCACAGTGAAAGCGCCTGCTGGATAATGCCCTGAAGCAGGGATTTCACTGCGCCTGACTTGAGAACGACGAGCAGAAGTCCGGCGAAGCCGGCTGCTGCGACCGCCCCGATCGCGTATTCCACGGTTGTGGATCCTTCTTCCGGATCGGCATCATGATCCTCGACATGGTGAGCACGTTGGATCATTGCGTCGTATTGACACCACGTGTCACACGCTGCCTTCGTCGCTGCATCTTCGATGCGTTGGGTGATTGCCATGTTTGTCCTTTCGATCAATAGTGACTGTCCGCCGTTTGACGGTGTGACCACCTTCCGTGACACGCACTGCGATCTCCATCGACTGTGCGCAAATTGTGGAGCAAGAAGCGCCTAGAAGGGCAGCTGTGGATTCAACGCATCTGTAGATGCGCGGTGTGGATAACCAGGGGCTGTCAGGTGCCGACCCGTCAGCTACCACAACCCGCCAAAAGTGTTCGTGCCAATATGCAGCAGGATTGGCACGACGCCCAGGGCGATGAAGGACGGCAGCAGTAACGCCCCCAGCGGGATGACAAGGCGCACCGCCAGGCGTTCAGCCTCACTTTTTGCATGTGCGATGCGCCGTGCCCTGACCTGGCGCGCAGCACGCGTGAGCAACGGCACCGGCGACGTGCCATCGCTCCATGCCGGCTCGAGGACATCAGCCAGCAGCGCGGCGTTGGCTGGATGGGGATTCCACGCATCACCCCACCGTGCCCCCAGGACCAGTTCGCTACCGATCCGTTCCAGTTCCGCGTCATTACCGACGCGGCCCAGCGTGCGCACAATGGAGGGCACTGAGGCACCCGCATTCATTCCCGCGATCGTCAGATCGCACATAGTGGCCGGATCGACGCCCTCGCTTATGTCAATGGTTCGGGTGATCATGCGAGTGGAGACGAGCCGACCAACGATCAGGCACACCGTTCCGATGATGGCGCTGATGGTGCCGATCCCACCGTCACAGAAGCGCTCAAGAGGGTTCGCCCCAATCAGCTGACCCAGCGCAATACCCGCCACAGGCAATGCGGTGAGAATACGTGCCGAGGTCAAGGGGCCAGATCGTGCGATGGCGCGCGCATCTTCGGCGGCTGCAGCTTCATCGATACTGTCAGCCACAATATCCAGTACCTCAGCAAGCGGCGTTCCCAGTTCCTGCGTCAGGCGGCATGCGACACTCAAGGTATGAGCTGAGCGCCGACTGACCCGTTCGCTCACTGTGCTGCGTCGCCGCAGCCGCCCACACGAGGACACTAGGTGGCGCCACGACAACGCGTCTCGCTGCCGCACCAAACCCAGCACATCACGCCGCACATCGCGCCACGAGGGAGCGCGCGCCAGCCTCGCCACGGATCGGGGAACACCGTCCTCGGCAATCCCCTCCCATGAACCCAGGTGCGCAGAGCCAACTCTGTCCCACGCACGCATCCACGCCTCGGCAGTCGGCATACCGGCACGCAGCCGGGCTGCCACCTCGGCCACCAACATCGACAACTGGGAGCTGCTGTCCTGCCCGGCCGGCACGACATTTGACGAGGGAGGCACTGGCTTCTGTGCGCGAACTGCCTTCAATGATTCGTCGAATCTCCAGGCCACGATCACAGCCTGAGCGCGCCAATGTTTGGCGGCCGATATGCCAATCGCCGCGACCAAACAGGCACTCATCAAGCACAGTAGCGCCATCATGGAGCAGCACTTTTCGCGTCCAGATCGATGTGCAGCCGTTCAGCCAGCAGTGGCCAGGCGCGATCAGGGTAGAGCCGGCCATCACGCTCTCTCAGCGCGCATTCACATTCACAGGCAACGCCACCTGCTGTCCGGGTCAGAACACCAATCTGGCTGACCCGCCTTCCATGCGCATCGCGCCTCATCTGAATCACCGCGTCAAATGCGGCCACCGCTTGCGCTGACAGCGCGGCATCCGACAGGCCGGCCAGCGATCCGAGGGCAGCCAGACGTGCCGGAACATCTTCCACCGCGTTGGCGTGGATGGTAGCCATTCCCCCGTCGTGTCCGGTGTTGAGCGCCGTCAACACGTCACGCACTTCGGCGCCTCGACACTCACCGAGAATCAGTCGGTCGGGCCGCATTCGCATCGCAGCGCGCACCAGATCCGACAGGCTCACCGCTCCCGCGCCCTGAACATTGGCCTGCCTTTCCTGCAAGTGGATAACATGCGGGTGACAGGGACGCAATTCCCGTACCTCCTCGATACACACGATCCGTTCGTCATGCGGCACGCTGGACAGCATGGTCGACAGCAATGTGGTCTTACCCGACCCGGTCGCCCCGGATATCAAAATGTTGGCCCGCAGTGCCACCAACTGGGCCATCACGCTCGCGATGGAACCGTCCATCAAAGACTTGCGCACCATCTGCTCCAGCGTCATGGAGTGAGCGCGCGAGGTCCGCAGGGAAATCACCGTTCCTTCATCAGAAACTGGTGAGAGCACCGCGTGCAGGCGCACGCCGCCGGGCAGCGTTCCATCCACAATCGGACTGGCCTCATCCAGTCGTCGTCCGCACGCAGCTGCCATGTGGACCGCGAGCGCCCGAACCTGACTTTCCGACCCCAGCTGCACGTCAACGCGCTCCACCCCCTGCCCGCGATCGATCCAGACACTGGTGGAGTTGACGAGCACATCTGTCACATCGGGGTCCGCCACAAGAGGAGCAAGGTCCGGTCCGAGTCCGCCGGCGCGCGCCACCAGATCGTCAAAATCGGTGGCCAGTTCTCTCACTCCTGCACCCTCGCGAGCATTGTCACGCACCGCCCGGACAGCTGAGTGCCCCTGAGCGAGCGCGCGCCTCATGGTGTGACGGCTCATCGCGCACGCTCCATGCCCGACCTGAGCGCGGCATACATTCGCTTGACGGCAAAACCCCTGGGCATCCCACCTCGAAAAGGACACTGCATGGCCTGAATCGACTGGAAGCCGCACTCGCGGATACTGCCCAACAGTTGCGTCGTCGTCCCGTGCGTCGTGGCAATCACGACGGGCACAGCAGGTGGCGCATAGCGGGATATGCCGGCCATCAGCGTACACACCCCGTCCAGGTCGGCGCGTCCGACCAGGCACAGCGCATCGATTCCACATTGGGAGGCGGTGCGCATTGCGTATTCATCCCACCGTCCCAGATCGACCACAACATGCGCGCGGGAGCTCACGCTGGTGAGCACCCGCACCAGCCTCGTATCTGAACGTGCCGGCCCACCACGGCAGTCAGCCGCGAGGATTTTCACGCCGTCACGCACGGGCAGAGCGTCAATGAGCGTGCCAGTCCATCCGGTCTCGTCTGCGCGCAGGTCACCCCAGTGGATACCGTCAGCGGCCACGTCCTGCGCCGCGCCCACGCCTGGCCCATACTCGGCGGTGTCCACGACGATCACGGGCGGAGGGGGAGCCTGAGGCAGAACCGGCAGCGGGTGCGACCGGATCTGCTGAGCCAGCGCCCGCGCGATTGCCGTCACCCCCACCCCACCTTGCCATCCGGCGCAACCGATGCGTATCAGGTCAGGGGAAAATACCGGTGACGGTTCACATGAGGCGACAATGTCGGCCAGCATCATCTCATCGCCGGGCAGGCGCAGCGATCCGGCAGGGCCGACAACAATGACCGGCACCTGTGCAGACGCACGGACTGACGAGGGTGGCCCATCCGGATCCGAGGTCAGCCACATGTCGCAGGGCAGTCCGTCGCTGGCAACCGTTCCGCCTGCAAGCTCGATGATTTCACATGCGCTGCGCCTGGCACCCTCGTCCAGTCGATCCAGTCCGACGCGCACGTTCCACTGTGTACTCATGCCGTCACTTCATCTCACGTGGCTTCCCTCGTCCACCTCGCTCAGTCAACCTGTGGAAGACTGGAGAGAGACACCACCCTGTGGATAACGCGCGCAGTTTTTCGACTCGACGATCAGGAGACCCGCATGAAGCGATCACAGCCACGCTCAAGGTCCGCTGCCTTTTTCGACCTCGACAAGACAATCCTGGCCACGTCAACCTCCGTGGCGCTGCGCGCTCCCCTGCGTGAGGCCGGCCTTCTGACCCGGCGCGGCGCACTGCTGGGTCTGCTCATCCAACTGCCCTACCTGATCAAGGGCGCTGACGAGCAGGCGACAGAGAAAATGCGCGAATCACTGGGTGAAATCGCTGCCGGATGGGACGGAGTCTACCTGGAGTCCACCGTGAAGGATGCGTTGAGCAGGTCAATTGACCCGGTGTGCTTCGTGGAGGCGCTGGAAGAAATCGCCATTCACCGCGCGGCTGGTCGGCGCATTGTCATCGCCTCAGCCTCGATTGAAGAAATGGTGCGCCCGGTTGCTCACATGCTGGGTGCTGACGCGTCGATCGGTTCCTACGCGCAGCGCAATGAGGACGGGACGTTCACCGGCGTGATTTCGCGTTTCAACTACGCCGATGAGAAGGCGCGCGCCTGCATCGACATGGCACAGCGCAACGGGTGGGATCTGGGGGAGTGCTTCGCGTATTCAGATTCCATCACTGATGTGCCGTTACTGGAGGCAGTGGGGCACCCCGTCGTCATCAACCCTGACCGTCAGCTGCGTGAAATCGCTCAGGAACGCGACTGGCCGATTCGCAGTTTCACGCACACGGTTCAGGTCCGCACCTCGCCGGCTCGACTCATTGTGCCGGGCATGATTGCCGCTTGCTCTGCTGCAGGCGCGGCGTGGTCGTTTTACCGCGCGTATACCAGTTTGCGCGGCAAGTAGCCCGCCCTCGTTTCCTATTGCCGAGGGTGGCCTGCCTGGACACTGAGCGCAATATCCAGGGCATCGTCGACACCGGCGATCAGTGATGACAGGAAGAATGCGAGCACGTCGTGCGCGTAGGAGTGATCGGGCGCTGCCCAGCCGGACACAATGCGCGCAACGCGCTGAGGGTCTGTGGCGCTCAGCTTGCTCACAGTCACGACCCCTGTCGGGTCCGTTCCGCGCACGGTCAGAATCCATCGCGCCACAGCCGCCCCCACGGAGCGTGAACCTGGTTCGAACAGTGGATGAGCTGCACAGTCGGCCCATACTGCGGCTGCACTCACCACAGCAGGCACATCACAGGTGACATGCGACAAAACGTGAGCGAGACGCCGAGGCGAGGCAGGAACGGCAATTCGGGAACGTTCAACGTAGCCTGAGGTAGCAAGAAGTGACGTGATGTCGCGGTGCAGTCCGGCGACCAGGTTCGGCAAAGCGGGCTGCGATGCAGGCCTGGTGGTGGGCGTGCGGTTCAGGGGCGGCATGAGCGTCATGACGTGCCATTGGCTGCGCCAGATCCCCAGCGCGAACTGTTCACCTGTGGTCAGGGTGCCGGCTTCGTGTGGCCCCTCGCGCATCGTGAGGTCACGCAGATCGCTGGTGCTGATCGGTGAGCCTTCCCAGCGAGAAAGATAGGCAGCTTCATAGATGTTGGTCAGGGCGCGTACTTCCTGCCACCGGCGGCGCAAACTATGATGGAAACGGACGCGCGTCAATGCGCTGTCACATTGTTCGCGCAGCGCGCAGATATCTGGGGTCTGCCACGCTTGAAGCAGGAGGCGCATGCGCACAATGTGATCGGATTCTTCCACGTGGTGAGTTTATCGGGTGAGGTGAACGTGAGCGAGACGAAAGTGGCACAGACTGGGGTCAGGTCGATCCCTCGGGCCACGCTGTCACAGCACCTGCGTTCAGCGGTTTTCTCAGCGGTTTTTTCACCTGTCGCGCTGATCATCATGGGATTTGCGGTCGCTGACACTCAGGCCGCCACCGCGCAGGGACAGCCATTGTCATCGTCCGAGGGCACCGTCGGTATCGTCATTACGACCCTGTTGCTGGCACTCGTGGCTGCCAACTCTGATGAGTCCTCAGCCGGCCTTGCCGTCACCACTGTCAGTGCGGTAATTGTCGGAGTGGGCCAGCTGACCGGCGCGTTGCGCGCTCCCCTGTGGATGGGAATCGCTATGAGCGAGGCGGACTCACTGACATCGATGCGGTGGAGTCTGTATCCAATATGCGTGGTCTTCATCTGCCTGGGGGCGACGGTGGCAACCATTGCCACGCGGCGGTGGACGGTTCACGCCACGCTGAGGGAACTGGAGCAGGCCAGTGCCGAGAGTTCTCAGGGAGGGTCCTCCCGCGTGCGTCCCTTCAACGGGCAATTCCACAATGCGCGCAACCGGACGTGGGTCGCGGTCTTTTCCTGTGTTGCCCTGATTCTCGGGTGCATCATGATGATGGTTGCCGCGCCCGAGGAATCACTGCGCGTAGCGTCACAGGGGTTGGAGGGGCTGATGGCAGAAAACACGTTCCGACCAGTTCCGGCGCTGATCTGCGCCTTGTGTTTCGGCCTGGTGGCGTGGATTTCGCAGTGGTCAACGTCCGGACCCATTGTGGCGTCCTCAGTTCTGGTGGTCATACCGTTTTCGTTCCTCATCCCATTGTGGTCAAGCCTTACCGGCGCGGTGGTCACACCGCATTCCCTCGCCACGACGCAGATTTCTCTGGCTGCGCCGGTGCTGTCCGCGCTGGGGTTACTGCTTCCCGCACTGGTCATGGGTCCGCTGCTGACGCGCCGCCATGTTCGCGCACAGGTGTTGCGGGCAACTGGGCACCGCCACGGTTTTGTGGATGAGATGTAACACGATCAGAATCGGCCGTTTCGGCACGCCCATCGCAAGATCGGGCAGTTCTCACGCTACATTAAAGGTCTAAGGAGGTAGCACCATGTCTGATCAGGAACTCCACGACCGCCGCCCGGAAGGTGAAGTGGGAGACGATGAACTCATCGTCGATGAGAGCCCGACTTTCGAGGGCGCAAGCGGATCAACGGCTGCGCCGATGGCACCGCGCCCCGAAGAAACTGACGAAATCGCTGAATCAGCTGCCAGCGATGAGATTCTCACGGGCGAAGAAGTGACCTTGAGCAGGCATGAGGGCGACACGGAAAACATCATTGGAGCGCCTGGCAGTGCTGCCGATGACACCTCGGCCGTCGATCCTGTGCCCTCCACTTCCGAACCACGCATCCCCTCCCCCGTCGATCCTGTTGATGACGAGGGCGACGCACCTGACCTGGATGAGGATGAACCTCGCGACCGCATCTCCCCGCCTGAGCGTGATGATTTGCCGGCACCAGCTCCGCGCGACGTCCTCGAGAATCGCCATGACCGCGATGAGGACGAAACAGCCACAGATGAAGATGAGCTGGAGCGCACCGCAGTGCACCGCCGTTCCCTCGTCTCTCCGCCGGAGGAAGCAGATCCGGCAGATGAGAACGAGGCAAACTGGCATCCTCGCGCTGAACCGGTTCCGGTGCACGTGGAAGGCACCCCGAGTTCCCTCGATGACGCCATCTTTGAAGGCACGACACTGTCGCCCGAGATTCCGTCTCGCGCTGGATCGCACTGGTGGAGCTTCTTCGCATTCTTGATCTTCCTGCCCATCGCATGGTTCCTCGCAGCTGATGCCGGGGCGCGCATGACACTTGCTGACGGGTCTGCGTTCTCGACGGGGGCAGTGAACCTGGCAGCTATTGCCGAACTGGTGGGCGCTCTGGTGATTGTTGTCCTGCTGGGGGTGACGGTTGCGCGCTCCTCGCTGGGTGGCTTCGTCATGGGTATCCTCACCTTCCTGTCCGGACTTGTTCCGATCGTCATTCCGGGGATTTTCTCGCAGCTCATTCAGCCTGCTGTTCAGTGGCTGAACTCGTGGAACGCATTCGGCATGAATCTTGCTCACCACTTCCAGGCCTCCGCATTTTCCGGACGCTTCGCACTCCTGGGCCTGATCGTGCTGGTAGGCGCGTGGGTCTCTCACTGGGTACGTCGCCGTGGCCGCTCGGAGGAAGCTCTGCGCGCTGAGGTGGAAAAGATCAATCCTGAAGGTGCCTTCTTCTCATGGCGAGCCCGCCGCCGCGCGGCCAAGGCTCGCGATGAGGGCCGCTGAATCACATGGATGCAGATCTTTCTCTTCGGGAGGTTCTGGAAGAGCCCGGTCCGTGGCAGCATCGTCACGTCAACGCTGGCGGCGCGACCTTCCATGTTGTCGATGCCGGCCCGTTGGAATGTGACCACGCCGTTGTTCTGCTGCACGAATTCCCTTTGTTCTGGCGTTCCTGGCGGCATGTTATTCCCTCCCTGGCTGATCAGGGGCATCGTGTGATCGCAGTTGATCAGCGCGGTTTCGGCGCCTCCGACCTGCAGGCCGACAAGGTGGATCTGCTGCAACTGTCCCATGACGTCACCGCCATCATGTCAGCAATGGGTATTTCCCACTTCACAGTGGTCGGCGCAGGCATGGGCGGTGCTGTTGCATGGATGCTGGGAGCTACCAATCCGGTTGCGTTGCGCGCGGTGATGACGCTGGCGGCGCCGCACCCACTGGAACGTACCCTGTGGCCCACACTGCTTCCTCTGTGGCGCGGGCGTCTGCTCGCCCTGCGCATGGATATTCCCTGGCGGCGCGTCACCTTGCTCAAATCCGGCAAACTCATCGATTCAATGATCCGTTCGTGGGCGGCGCCCTCACATCGCGAACAGATGCTGGCCGACGCACAACCCTATCGACGCGCAATGGCTCGCGCGTTCGCCGCCTCCGCGACCACTGACTCATTTTCCAGCACGCGATTCCTGTCCATCGCCTCGCGCAAGGCGCTGGCCGACCCCGTGCAGGTTCCGACTCTGAGCGTGCACTGCGCAGAAGATTCATCACTGTCGGCTACAGATTTTGCGCGCGATTCACACCATGTGACCTATCCGCTGCACACCACAATGCTGCCCGCAGTAGGGCACTTCGCCCCCGAAGAAGCACCCGAGCGTGTCACGACCCTGATCAGCGATTTCCTGGCTTCACTGCCCACCACCTGACCAGGGCACTACACCGACTTTCGGGCAGCGATCCACCACCGGACACTCATCGCATCGAGGCCCCTGGGCAGTGCACACTGAGCGACCATGTGCGATCAGAACATGTGACAGTTTCGTCCAGTTCACGCCTGCCAGCAGTGTTGTCACGTCCTTTTCGACGCGCGTCACGCTGGTCGCCCTCGTCCATCCCAAACGGCGAGACAGGCGGCCGACATGTGTATCAACTGTCAGTGCGCGCGCTCCGAAACACACTCCCATCACGACGTTGGCCGTCTTATGCCCGACCCCGGGGAGTTTTTCCAACTCCTTGTTGGACTGCGGAACCTCACCACCGAATTCAGTGCACAGCGCCTGAGCGGTCGCAATGATCTGCCCGGATCGTCGGTGCTGGAAACCCAACGGCCGCACGATCTGCTCGACCGTATCGCGCCGCGCCTGAGCAAGGTCCAGAGCTGTTGGAAATTCCCCGAAGAGCGCCGGCGTGATGCGGTTGACCCGCTCATCGGTTGTCTGCGCCGACAGCATTGTCGCAATGAGCAGCTGGAACGGCGTCGAACAATCTAATGTGCATGTGGCGTCCGGATAGGCGTTCATCAGCTGACGCGCAAGTGCCTCGGCAGCTTCAGAACCCGCATTGACAAGCCCAGATGTGTCGTGTTCTGTTGGAATCGTCACGTATGAATAATAATATTGACTGTTGTTGCCATACACTCCGGCCAAAACGCCGTGGTGATTGTCACGATTACGACACAATGGAAGATGAAACGCTGCGAGCAGCCTCGCGCGATTCGACATAGACGACAGGAACGGAGTTTGGTCTCACATGTTTGTTGATGACATTATCAATCAGGTTCCCCTCTTCGACGGGCTCGACGAGGCGCAGAAGAACTTCTTGCAGTCCAAGATGGGACGCACCGCATTGCGTCGCGGCGAAACTCTCTTTGACGAGGGCGACCTTGGCGATCGCCTCTACATCATCACCGAAGGCAAGATCAAGCTGGGTCACACCAGCAACGACGGGCGCGAATCACTGCTCGCCGTGCTCGGACCGGGCGAAATTATCGGTGAACTGACGCTCTTCGATCCAGGCCCGCGCTCCACGGACGCTACCGCAGTGTCCCCGGCGACCCTGCTCTACCTTGAGCACGAAGACCTCATGGAAATCCTTGACACGAACCCGACGCTGGCCAAGCACATGCTCAAGGCACTTGCCCAGCGTCTGCGCCGCACGAACGAGTCCATGTCTGACCTGGTCTTCTCAGATGTTCCAGGCCGTGTCGCCAAGGCGCTGCTTGACCTGGCCGACCGTTTCGGCGCGCCCACCGACGAAGGCGTTCACGTGCCTCATGACCTGACTCAGGAAGAGCTTGCTCAGCTGGTTGGCGCGTCGCGCGAAACCGTCAACAAGTCACTGGCTGACTTCGTCTCCCGCGGCTGGATCCGCCTTGAGGGTCGCGCAGTGACGCTGCTGGATGTTGACCGTCTGGCTCGTCGCGCACGCTGAAGACGTCAAAAAAGTGGGGCGGTCGCTGACCGCCCCACTTTTTTATGCCTGTTTTTCTATCGGCCGCTTCAGGTAGGCGACCAGATTATCGGAACCCGTCGGCCCGGGGATGACGGTGACAAGTTCCCACCCGTCAGCACCCCATTGATCCAGGATTGCTTTTGTGGCATGTGTAAGCAACGGAATCGTTGCGTATTCCCATGTGGTCATGTCACTAGCCTAACTGTTTGATACCGATGCTTCCTAGCGGCGCACGTGGGCCAGAACTTTCGGGATCCGCGGTGTACGTAGTTCACACGCCAAAGCGTCCTGAGATTCGTTGAGCCACTGCCACCAATCCTCCACGTCGTCGTAGTGACGCAGCATAGCTCGCCGTTCACGTTCAGTCAGTCCACCCCACACGCCGAAGTTAGCTTCTGACTGCAACGCATCTGCCAGACATTCCAGGCGCACTTCGCATGCCATGCATTTGACTCGTACCTGGCGTTGGGAAGCTCCCTGCACAAACAGTGCGTCCGGTTCTTCCGTCGCACACAGCGCGCGGGCGGCCCATGTCTGATCCTGATCGATACTGCTCATTCCTTGTTCTCCAGTCCATGATCATCCTTGACCATCACTACTGTGACCATACACACATCTGACTCATTCAAGCAACACGAGATCATCAATAGTGTGAAATATCCTCCTCACAGGATGCATAACAGGCGCCCGCGGCCTCCCTCGTCAATCATCGACGAGGGTGACGCCAGCAGCCTCAATTTGACGAATTCCTCATACCTCAGGCACTTCCCCTCCCCTAATACACGTGGACACACGTATCCTTAACCTATGTCGAAGCCACAGACTCGAACTCGTTCAGTCACGCCAGTCCAGCTGGTGGCGCTCCTGCTCGCCTTCATCTGCATCTCTGCACTGCTGGGCGTCCTGGGTGCCGGTATCGCGGTGCCTGCCGTGGGATCACTGGGGGTGGCCGCCAAAGCCTCACCATCGATTCTCGAGGAGCTGCCCGAAGATATCGAGATCGTTGCACCGGCTGAAGAGTCGACGATGCTCGACGCCAACAATCAGACGATCGCCAAGTTCTACGACAAGCGCCGTATCGTCGTGCCGTCCGACAAGATTTCCGAAGAGATGAAGCAGGCGATTGTCGCTATTGAGGACAAGCGATTCTTCACCCATCACGGCGTGGACCCGGACGGCATTATGCGCGCCGTTGTGCGTAACTTCTCCGACGATGACGGCATGCAGGGTGCATCGACCATCACGCAGCAGTACGTGCGTAACTCGCTGGTGGAGAAAGGCCTTCTGGAAGGCGACCCTGAACAGATTCACGATGCGACGGTGAGTACACCTGAGCGCAAGCTGCGTGAAATGAAGTACGCGATGAGTCTGGAGCGCCAGATGTCCAAGGATGACATCCTGACCGGCTACCTGAATATCGCACCATTCGGCCCCACCACCTATGGCGTTGAAGCCGCTGCTGACCTGTACTTTTCCTCCCACGCATCCGAGTTGACCATGCCGCAGTCGGCACTGCTGGCGGGCCTGGTGCAGTCCCCGGTCTCCTACGATCCGCTGGTTCACCCCGATGCCGCTCAGGAACGACGTGACATCGTCCTTTCCGTCATGCTCGATCAGGGCATCATTACTCAGCAGGAACACGACGAGGCGGTGGCCACACCTGTTCCCGACATGCTCAACCCGAACGAGCGCCCCCAGGGCTGTGCCGGCGCGGCGACGGGTATGGAGTATTTCTGCGAGTTCGCCAAGCAGCAGTTCCTCGACGATGCAATATTCGGTGAGACCCGCATCGAACGTGAACGCCTGCTGAAGACCGGCGGTATCACGATTCGCACCACGATTGACGCGAATAAGCAGAAAGCTGCGCTGGACGTTGTCAACGGAGCATTGCCGCCGGGTAACGGAGTCGACGCCGCGATCGCGTCGGTGGAGCCGTCCAACGGCCACATCGTTGCGATGGCTCAAAATACGCACTTCGGCGCACCCAAAGAATCCGATCCAGCAATGACGCAGGTGAACTATTCGGCGGACTCAAACTTTGACGTCGGATCAACCTTCAAGGTATTCACTCTGATTCAGTGGTTCAAGGAAGGTCACGGCGCTTATGAAAGTGTTGGCCGGGGTAACCGCACCTACACGCCGGGTGATTTCCATTGCAACGGCGCCGCGATCGGTGGCTTCGAGCCGTGGACGGTGGGCGACCTGCCCGGCAAGGACGGCTCCCACACGGTCTTGCGCGCCACAGAGATGTCTGTCAACCAGGCATTTGTTAACATGGCGAGCCGCCTCGATTTGTGTGAGATTTTCCAGCGCGCAGCTGACCTGGGCATTAAGGACCCCAATACGGGTGAAGCGCCGGCCGCCCTCCCGTCCAACATCATTGGTTCGACCGGCGCATCGCCACTCGCGATGGCTTCGGCGTACGGCACGCTGGCCAACGGTGGCTCGCAGTGCCCACCGACGGCGCTCCTGTCCGTTTCTGACCGCTCAGAGAATGTCCTGAAGGAATTCAAGCCGTCGTGTCATCAGGTCTTGGATCAGGAAGTGGCTGATAAGGTTGCGACGCTTCTGGGCAAGTCAGCTGCTGAATGGTACGGCCCGCAGGAAGGTATTTACCTGGAGGGTGGCCGCCCGTTTGCCGCAAAGACCGGTACGACTGACTCGAACTCGAACACATGGACCGTTGGCTTCACGCCGCAGCTCGCCACCGCCGCGTGGATGGGTCATGCGAACGCATCATCCCAGCAGGTCTCCGATGTGACGGTGGCCGGACGCTACTACTCGGTTCCTTATGGTTCCACGGTTGGCCTGCACCTGTGGATGCCGTACATGAACCTTGCTCTTCAGGGTGCGGAAGTCCAGCCCCTGCCGAACGCCAACCTGAATGGCACACGTCAGGTTCAGAACAATGCCAACTCGAACAACCAGAACCAGAATCGCGACAGGAACGCAGGTAACAACGCGAACTCCTCGTCCACTAGTTTGTCCACCGACGGCCAGGTTGACCTCAGTAATATTGATCTTGACAGTTTGAATCTGAAGCCCGGCGAAAGCATCGAGCTTCCTGACGGCACGATTATTGAGCGAGAGAGATAACGATGAGTGAGTTCAACGCGCGCCAGTCGTTGGCTGCGACGGATCCTCGCATCTTGCTCAATGCGTCCCGTCAGCCATCGGTTCTGCCACCCCGCCTGATCGCAGCGGGCCGCGCGTTGGGCCTGGCCACTGCGACGGTGGCGGGTCTGGGGGTCGCTTCGCTTGCCTGGGGTCAGTGCGAGCGACGATGCCCGACGGTACGGCACTTCTCGATTCCAGTGCCTGCACTGCGCCAGGGCGAAGAGCTGCGCATCCTGCACATCTCCGACCTCCACCTGTATTCCGGTCAGGACTTCCTCGTCGATTTTCTTGACCACGTGGCCCGAACCGAGGATTTCGACATGGTGATGTCGACGGGCGACAACTTCGGCAATGCGACGGGAGCTTCGCTTCTGCGTGAGGCCTACCGGCCGCTGTTGGCTTACCCCGGAGTGTTCGTGCTGGGTTCCAATGACTATTACACGTCGTCGACGTTCCGCCCCTGGACGCACTATCTGCGCCGCGATGCGCACGCCGTTCACGACACGTCCCGCCTGGCGCGTCTGCCGTGGCGCAATTTCGTTCAGGAATTGACGAGGGCGTCCTGGGTTGACCTGTCGAATCGGTGCGATCAGCTGACGGTGCGCCTGTCGCACGGCGACCGGTCGGTGGCGGTCAATCTGGCAGGTGTTGACGATCCGCACCTTGAGCGCGACCGCATGCCGGAGCTGCCGGAAAGATGGGATGATTCGGACACCATCCGCATCGGTGTCACTCACGCACCGTATCGCAGGGTCCTCGATGCGTTCGTTGATCGAGGTGTGGATCTGATCTGCGCGGGACATACTCACGGCGGTCAGATTGGCCTTCCAGGGTGGGGGGCGCTGGTGACGAACTGTGACCTGCCGCCGCGTTACGCCAAGGGTGTGCACACGTGGAGGCATGAGGGCGCGTCTGCTCCCCTGCATGTCAGTGCCGGACTGGGCACCTCACCGTGGGCGCCGGTTCGTATCGCCACGCGCCCCGAGGTGTCGATTCTGCGTCTGGTCAGCGCAAACTGAGATCGTTTGACATCACCTTGAGCCGCATTATGTGTGGGGGGACTTAGATCCTTATTCCTTTTGTTTTAATTTTGTTTCTTGCAATAAATTAACTCTTTATTTTGGTTAATACCGAAACAGTAGAAGAAAAGTAATTCTTTCGAGTAGCGTAGTCGGCGACAATGTTGTCACACTATTAGGAGATCACGTGAGAAAGCTACATTTTCTTGCATCTTCAGCGTTAACTCTGGGCCTCATAACTTCTATGACAGGTCTAGCCTTCGCTGAACCGTCTGCCGATCTGGCACCCGCGAACCCATCCCCCGTGGTAGGCGTGGATGCAGCAATTCCCTACACTGAATCGGAGCGCGCCCAAAACTGGGAAAAGCTGAAGTTCGGAATGTTTATCCACTGGGGCGTTTATTCGAACTTCGGTGGATATTACAAAGGTCAACGCCAGCCCCTAGGGTATCCGGAACAGATTAAAGCCTGGTCGAAAATCAGCGACGAAGATTATCTTGCTGAAGCAGCACAAATGAATGCGCCTGAATTTGATGCCCATGAATGGTGTCAAAATGCTAAAGACGCTGGAATGAAATATCTGGTTATCACATCAAAGCACCATGATGGTTTTGCAATGTGGGATACCGCAACAACTGACTATAACGTCATTGATAAGACCGATATGGGTCTCGACCCTCTGGAAGAACTGTCGACTGCTTGCGCCGATGTCGGTTTGAAGTTCGGCGTGTACTTCTCCATTATCGACTGGACTAAGCACGAAGCTGAGCCCTACTCGAACATGAACAAGATCCCCGAAAGCATGATGCCCTACATCAAGTCTCAGCTCACTGAGCTGATGACGAAGTACGGCGAAATCGCAGAGGTCTGGTTCGATATGGGCGCTCCCACTGCCGACCAGTCAGAGCGAATGGCCAACTGGGTGCATGAACTGCAGCCCAACGCCATGGTCAGCTCACGCGTGTGGAACAACAAGGGTGACTTCGAAGTCGGTGGCGATAACGCGGTCTTCAGCCAGAAACGCCAGGCACCGTGGGAAGCTGCCCGTTCAACGTTCCCCACGTGCTGGGGATACTGCAAGTGGCCTGAAATTGAAAACAAGCGGCAGAATCCCGCTCAGCTGACCTACCAGATTCAGCACGAAGTTAACAACCTGTTCACAACAGTCGCCAACGGTGGCCAGTACCTTCTGAATATTGGCCCCAAGGGCACCGGCGAAATGGATCCATTCGAGGTCAACATCCTCAAGGGTGTGGGCGAATGGAACAAGGCTCACCCCGCCATTCTCAACGGCTCACGCTACGCCCGTTTCCCACAGGAAAACTGGGGATATGCGGTCGTCAACGACAATGCGGTGTACCTGGGTGTCACCGACGGCTGGGCTCCTGACAAGACCATCCAGTTGCGCGGCCTTTCCTCCACGGTCAAGTCTGTGACAATTGACGGAACGGATACGGAACTTCCGTTCACGCATGAGGGAACCACACTGACAGTCACACTCAAGGGCAATTCCCCTGACGCGAACCTGCCGGTGATCAAGGTTGAAACAGAAGGCAAGCCACTGTACCTGTCGGAGAAGACTGTCACGTCAGATAACGGCACCTTCACCGCAACTGAAGAGAACGCAGAAAGCATGCCGAGCACCCTTGGATACTCAGGGGACGTGTCCCACACCGTGTACCTGACTGCCAAGGACAATGCGGTGATGGATGCCACGGCAACTGTCACGTCCAATGCCCTGAAAGACCAGACGATGTACGCCCTCACTGTCGGGGACACGCGGATGGAAGTGACAGGCGCGCAGCTCAAAGCTGGCGTGGAGATTGGAGCTCTGGCGGCCAATACCGCAACGCCGGTCATGCTGTCACTTGCCAATCCTCCTTACTACGCCACACCGCTGGGAATCGACACATTCCAGATGGACGTGAAAGGCACTGTCACCAAAGTCGTGACCCCCGAGGCGCCAACAGTGGTTCCCGCCGACAAGTGCGGCGTTGAGCAAACGGTGAAGCTTCCAACCCAGGAAGGCGTCACCTACACCACGGAAAAGACCAACTCAACGGTTCACGTCACAGCTTCAGTGGCCAAGGACTACATGGTTAAAGACGGCGCAACCGTGGAATGGGACCTGTCGGTGGCTGCGCAGCCATGCCCTGTCACCCCAGCCAAGCCGGTCACTCCAGGCAAAGTCGAACAGTCCAAGAAGAGCGCGGACGGTAAGTACATCGTCGCCAAGGGAATTGCTCGCACCGGTGCGAACAACCTGACTGGCCTCATTGCGCTCAGCTTCATCGTCGGCGCAACCGCACTCACGGTTGTGTCCCGGAAACGGAGGTGACCTGAACTAACTGCCATCCCTCGCGGGTGAGGTTTCCAGCCGTGTCAACAGCCAGAAGCCTCACCCGCTTCTCCCTTTCATCAGCGCCACGCAAAGGGTGTGACCGAAACTGCAGCGTATTTGCTCTCTTATTTTTGTGTACTCAGCATCGGCATCGCTATACTTGAACGGTCGCACGGGGTGTGGCGCAGCTTGGTAGCGCGCTTCGTTCGGGACGAAGAGGTCGTGGGTTCAAATCCCGCCACCCCGACCATTGTGATGTGTCGGGACATCGTTGACAGTTTGTTGGCGGTGTCCCGATCTTTCTGTATACGGCCGCCTTTCAGTACACTGCCGGCGTTTCCACATCTTGCTGGCCTTTCTGCATCTCACCGCCTTTTTGGGGTTAATGCCCGAAATGTGTGTATGGGGTGGGCGTGTCGCGGGGTGTTTAGTGTCCGGCCCAGCCTTTTTGGGTGTGTCCTGACCGCAAATCCTTCGGGCGGGGATGCCACTGCTGTCCTGCCGCGCGCACCAACACGTGCACATACCCCTAGATTTAAGCCCTCCGCGTGCACATACCCCTAAAAAGTCTTGTAAAAATGCACAATCCCCTAGATTTAACGCGTGAGGCTCGAGGCCGCCGGAAGCTACTGACGGCTGACCTGCGGAAATAGGTTTTGTCCTTTTGGGGTGCCGACTTTAGCTAGGGGTATGTGCAATTCGAGCGTTAAATCTAGGGGAATGTGCACCAAAGCAGGGAAGATCTAGGGGTATGCGCAACGCAGGTAGCCAGCACGTATTTCAATCAAGTCGGCGCTTTGTTCCGCGACGAGGCATCAACGAAACAGAGGAGGAAGCCTCTGGCACGTGGAGGTGAGTGAGCACCGCGGCGTGGCACAATGGAGCTTTCAGAACTTCTGTTCACTGATCGGAGTGTTATGGACGGCATCACCCAGTATCTTGACTATGTTTTTGATCAGGTTGCCGACAGGGACACCCCTCAGGTCCAGGCTACCCGCACACAGATCCACGATCAGATGAGCGAACGGGTACAGGCACTGGTTGACTCCGGCGTTGACGAGGATTCCGCACTGTCAACTGTGATCAGCCAGTTCGGCACGCCAGATGAGCTCGCAGCCTCATTCGGGCTTGAAGCGCTGTCACCCTCGACACCGAAACGCGACGTGGTTCCCGAAGAATTCACCGTGGTGGATCTGCAGTGTGCCCAGCGTGTGCTGGACTATCGCCGCGAACGAGGCCAGCGCATTGCCCTGGCGTCAGCTCTGTGTGTCATCGCATTCATCCCGATCATCGTGCTTGAACTGCTCGCAGGCCAGGACGGTGCCGTGACCGTGACACTCGCGTTGAGCATCGGCGGTGCGGCCGTGATTGTGTGCTTCGCCGTTGCGGCATACCTGTTCATTGCGGATCCGCATCGCCGTGAGTTCTCAGAGTGGAAACGGACCCGCTGGATCGCTGATGCCGAGGCTCGTGCGCATGTTCGTGAGCAGCGCGACCGCTTCACCCCTTCTTTCAGCACGATGACAGTCAGTGGAGCAACGGGGTGTGTCATCGCCACAGTCCTCATCGTATTGACAGGGTTCATTGACCCCGCCCGACTGCCCTACGCTCTGCCGATCTGTTTTGGCTTGGCAGGTGTGATCCTGACGGTTTCCATCTACGTTCTGGTGCGGGCGCAGTCATTCAGGAATGCGCTCAACCTGATCGTCCCGGACGAAACCTAGACGTCAGAGCGCGTATGCGGCAGGTACTCCCACTGCACGTCGATCACGTCCGCAAACCTTTCAATCATCGCCCAGATCGCGTCGGTGCACATTTCGACCGAATCGATCGCATCCTGACCACCTGAACAGATCGCGATTTGAACAGGCTCGTCAGCGCTTCCTGCACCGAAACGCAGCATGGAGGCTCCGCCTCCGTAGGCACCGAACCCCTCGGGCACGCCCTGAGCGGGAGTTTTGCGCGCGAATCCCTCTCTCAATGCGCGCCGCAGGTCGGCGCACACCGTCTCATCACCGTCCGTGACGGTAATGCGGACAAGCATGTTGAGCAGCTGGTTTTCATTTTCCCGGCCATAACCCCAGTCATAGTCGGGTGTCCACGGTTGAGCTGTCATGACGTGTCCTTTCCGGGTGGGGTCACCCTCGTCGATGCTTGTTTAGTCTACGTCGCCAAGGCTGCGGCGGCGGAAGAAAGCGGCGAGGATTCCGCCGGACAGATTGTGCCATACGGAGAAGACGGCTGCCGGCAAAGCGGATTCGGGAGTGAAGAACTGGGAAGCGAGGCCTGCGGCCAGACCGGAATTTTGCATGCCCACCTCAATGCAGGTGGTGCGGGCAACACGCTCTCCGCCTCCGGTGGCCCGCCCTGCGAAGTATCCCAGCACGTGTCCGAGGACGTTATGCAGCATCACGACGAGGAGGACGAACAGGCCAGCATGCACAATGCGATCAGCTGACTTACCGACAACAGCGATCAGCACGTATGAGATACCGAGGACAGACACCCACGGCAGGAACGGCAGCACTTTCTGCACGAAGCTTTCTGCCAGGCGTCGAATAATCAGGCCGGCCAGAATCGGCACAAGGACGATCTGCACAATCGTCTTCGCCATCGACCACGCGTCAACAGGCAGGTATTGGCCGGCCAGCCACTGCGTGAGCAGCGGAGTCATGATCGGGGCGAGCAAGGTGGACACGGATGTCATGGCGACGGACAGTGCGACATCACCTTTGGCCAGATAGGAAATCACGTTCGATGCAGTACCGCCCGGTGCACATCCCACCAGGATGACGCCCACGGCAAGTTCGGGCGGAAGGCTGAATACCTTCGTCAAGACGACGGCCAGTGTGGGCATGATGACGAACTGTGCAATCACACCGACGATGATGGGGAGCGGACGCTTGACGACCAGGACAAAATCGGATGCCGTCAGCGTCAGGCCCATGCCGAACATGATGACGGCGAGCGCAATGTTGACGCCTCCTGCCAGGCGCGCCGCTGGCCCGGGAATCAGCAGCCCCATGATGAAGGCGATAATGATGATGAGCGGGAAAACGGTCGCTGCGCGGCGAGCCGATCGGTCCTCCGGATTCAGACGTGCCGATGAGTGATCCTGCTGGGAGTCGAGCACGTTGGTAGTGCTCTCATTATTGTGTTCATGGGACATAGATGTACAGTGCTCCACCGCATGCCACAGATGATTCGGCATCTCACCTTTTGGCCGAAGTGTCCATATGGCGACCACGTGCGCCACTTCCGTACACTGATCGTCATGACGAGCCGCCCGACTGACCATCCGCGCATCCGACGCCCGCGTTCTTCTTCGCGCGTGCGCGCACTCATGCGCACCGGCTGGCTGCCTGACCAGCATGGCTCGTGGATGATGGCGCTGCTGCCTTTCCTGGTCGGTGCCACGCGCGGAGGCTGGCGCCCTCTTCACCTGCTGGTTCTGGCTGCGTGGATGGTGGCGTTCATGTTGTTTTCTGCGGGAAGCTGGTGGATCCGCTCCCCCAAGCGTCAGCGTTTCGCAGCGGCCACAGGCACGTGGGCCGTAAGCACCGTCCTCCTGGGCGGAGCGTCGGTCCTGTGCGCCCCGAAACTGCTGTCGTGGGCACCGATTTTCGCACCCCTCATCGCGATCGCGCTGGTGCAGAGTCTGCGGCGGCGCCAACGGTCCATACTCGCGCGACTGTCGCAGGTATTTGCTTCTGTGTTCATGTGTCCTGTTGCGGTGGATATCTCGACCGCTTTCCGGCGCACACACTGGTTCCCCTGGCAAGGCGGCGAGCTGTGGCCTCAGGCCTGGTGCGCATGGGCAGCGTTGGCCGGAGTGCTGGTCGGGTCCGTTCTGCATGTGCGCTGCCTGATCCGCGAGCGCGGAAACCCCACTTGGATTGTCGCCTCAGTGATCTGGCATGCTCTGACTGTCGTCGGGACTGCGTGGGCAGCTGAGGCCGGGCAGCTTCATTGGCTCGTACCCTGTGCCTTCGCGCTCGCATTCACGAGGGCGACTTTCATGCCGTGGAAGCATCAGCGCACCACGATCGCCGTGAAATACATCGGGCTGGCCGAACTGGTCGTCATGGTGGCTGTAGGAGCTTCCCTCATGGTGGCGCCTTAGCGGTGGCCTGGCGGCAGGCATCATGAGACGATGTACCTATGAGGTTTCTTGTACGTTCCCTTGCCAATCTGGTCGGAATCTGGGTGTCCACCCTGATCATCAGCTCCGTGAGTTTTGCTCCCGAAGCGTCGGTGTGGAAATCTCTGGGCACGATGATTCTGGTGGCTTTGATTTTCACGGCGGTGAACTCACTGGTTCGCCCGCTGGTCAAGGTTGTCACGTTCCCGCTGTATATCCTCACCTTCGGCTTGTTCGCACTGGTCACAAACGCGTTGATGTTCATGCTGACAGGGTGGCTCAGTGAGCAGGCGAATCTTGGTTTCACGGTTGGAGGCTTCTGGCCGGCAGTGGGTGCGGGTCTGATTACGGCTGTTATTTCCGCTCTTGTTGTCGCCGCGCTGCCACGCAGGTCAGAGTCGTAGCTATTCATCTGCAAAGATGCGGCGAGTGTTGAACAGCTGCGAGGTTGTCACAGTCTGATCGCTCAGGCGCAGTGACTGTTCGCGATGCCTGGACCATTCGCGCACTTCCGGGGGCGCCGCATACGCTGACGGATCATTCAAGGCGTCGAAGGCTTTGGTATACGGTTCCAGGCCGTGCGGCGTGATGTCCAGCCCCTCCCCGTCCAGCGGTCCGACCAGGTCGCCGTCAAAGGAAACAGTCACCGCATCGTTGACATCCATGTTTGGGGAGCCGTCAAGAGGCGGGACGATGTCGCGCGTATTCTCCATGAACAGGGTGTGGACGCCCTCGGGCATGACGTAATTTCCTGTCGGAGACCCGGCGGTCAGACTGGAGACGACGGTGTACTTGCGCGTCGTGTCCGGGTCGGCAATGAGCTGCGTATTTGTGATACCCGACTGGGAGTGTCCGACGAATTCGACGGGCTCGTCGGGTGCGATCCCCGCCATGTCCATCGCTTCAAGGGTTGCAGCACTCAGATCGTTATTATCATGGCCGACCGCCTGCAAGTTGCTGAGCATGTCCTGCGGGTTGGTCTGCCCGGGTGTCCACTTTTGCGTACCGCGCACGACGACTGACCATGATCGCTTTGTCGACCCGTCGGGCTGCGGCGTTTCATGTTTGAGGATCTCAAGCTGGCCGAACGTGTCGCTGCCGCTTTCAAGCTGACTGACGCGGCCCAACAGTTCACTACCACTGCGAGGCGTCGGTACGGTGCGGGGTAGGCGGGGAGTTGGCGCATACCTGTTGGATACGCTCACGCCGCTGGCTCGACTCGACGCATTCACCGCACTTCGCGCCGTCAACCACAGCGGCGGCATACCCGCCAATGCAGCCACACCTTTTTTCGGGATGCTCGGATCAACGACACGGATCTGCGAGGATCGCTGGGGGCGCCCCGATCCTCCCGCGTCACTGATTTGCGAGGTGGTGATTTGCAGGCCTGCCAGCGGTCCCGTCGCGCGCTGCCCGACCGTGAAGAAGAGCTGACTGGCAACGCGTGCGGCGTCAACGGTTTGAGTGCGCGGACTGCCCCACCATGCCTGCTGACCGGCATCGGGACGGAAACCGTACAGATCCCTTCTGGTGGACAGGGAATTCACTGTCGTCCCCAACGTCGCCATGTCGAATTCGACACGGTATCCCAAGGTAGGGTCGCTGCGCATCTTGCCGCTGAATTCATTCGCATACCCGTAGACTTGCCCCGCTGTCAGCCCTGTTGTCAGTGGCGAAAGCGGTGTCCACGACACTCGCCCGTCCATCAGCAGCATGCGTGCGGTGACAAAACGCTGGGCATCACCTTCTGCACTGAGATACTTCATTGCCGCTGCGGTCAGGCGGTTACTCAAAGATTCCAGACGCACAACGAGCGCACTCACAGCAGTCATCGCATCCTCCACCGCGCCGATGAGGCGGCCGGGATCGAACCCCAGCATGACGGCCGAGGACGCCATGAGCTGAATAACCATCAGACTCGCATAACAGTTCTGCGCCGTCTCTTTCGCCATCATCACGCCGAGTGCCGCTCCGATCAGCTCATCTGTGTCAACACTGGTGTGTGCGCTGGTGGTGACAACGGAGTCATAGAAACCTGGGTCTACGCTCTGCTCACTCACGCGTTCCTCCTATCCCCCAACCGGACACATCAATACGGAGTTGCGTGCCGCATCGCCCACAACCTGCTGCGCCCACATCGCATCCGTCACAACGGCGTTGAATTCCCGGCGCGCCAGGTCCGCAGTGGGTCCTTGCCAACTGGGGCATTCGATGGCGCTGAGGGTTGCGACAAGCCCATCCATGTCCTCGCTCACGCTCCACAAGCTCCTCAGTACCGCGTCGATTTCGCCGCTCATATGCTGCCTCCTTCACATCAATGACGGTGTCACGGTAGCCAGCCTCATCGCCTCGCGCGCATGCCGTGCGGCCGCCTGTGGATTGGCGAGGGGAGGCGCGCGAACCTGTGGAAAACCTCTCCGCTCCACCATTCGCACTTGACCGAGTGATTGAATACAGTGTGATCACCCCACGCGCATGACTTTTCTTCGGGAGATGACCGGATGTACGTCGATCCCACATCCAACACCAAGGCTTCGAACCTCAGGTGGATTGTGCCCTACTGCCGCCCCGACGTTCCGCGCGTCTTTGCCGCACTGGTGCTGTTCGTCGTCGACAAGATCCTGATCATGCTGGTCCCGATCCTTGCGGGAATGATCGTGGATCTCGTCATCGTTGACCGCCACCTCGATCAGCTCCTGCCCCTGTGCGGCGCGATGGTGGGTGCGACGCTTGTACGCACCTGCGCCCGCTACGGCTACCAGATGCTGATGGAACGCTTCGGACAGAACTCGATTTACCGCCTGGTGTCCGACCAGTACGAAAAACTGCATTCGCTGGATTTCACGTACTTCAACCACACGCGCACCGGCGACATCATGAACCGCCTGACCGCAGACACCGACGCAATCCGGCACTTCCTGTCGTGGGTGACCTACAACGTGGTCGACTGCGTGTGCCTGTTCATCGGCTCACTGGCCGTCATGTTCACGATCGAATGGCGCCTCGCGCTGGCCCTGCTAGCCATCACCCCGTTCCTGGCCTATTGTGCCCGCCAGCTGGCCAAACATGCACGCCCCCTCTTCCTGTCGATGCGTGAATCCCTGGCTCGTCTCAATTCGATGGTGAAGGAAAACATCGAAGGCAACCGCGTGGTCCAAGCCTTCGTGCGGGAACCTTACGAGATCCGCAAACTCGATGAGCACAACGCTGCCGTCGACCCACATGTGTGCCTGGTAGTCGACTGCTCCACAGTTGAGGATCACACGCTGCCCGGACCCGCGCACCGCGCTGATCTCAGCGTCCGTCAGCGCGCGGTAGTACCAGCAGATCGGGTGAAATGACGGGTCATTGATGCCGGAGGCTTCAGATTCGGGCGGGTACGGAACGGTGATTGTGCGATCGAAGATCTCAGCCGGATTGTCACGAGGGCGCTCTCAATGCTCGCTCAGGCCGCGATCCTCATCATCGTATGCGAAGAGCCACTGACCGGTGAGGTCGAGCCACTCCTGGCGGCATAGCTGTGGGTGCTGTTGCGCCACAGTGCGCTCCTCGAAAAACAGATGAACAGAGTCTCGTTCTGATTGTACGGTAAGGATATGGGTACTTTTCGCAAGAGTGATCAGCGACCAGGCAGGATCCTGTACGAGGTGGCCGGTCTCAAGTGGCTGGCTGACACGCCACCCCAGGCTGCGCCCGTTGTGCCGGTGAGCGATTACGGCACGACATGGCTGGAGGAACCCGAGCTGGAAACGACGCGGCCAACCAGGCAGGCTGCCGAGGATTTTGGTCGCGCACTGGCCCACACACATGCGGCCGGCGCACCGAATCTGGGTGCGCCGCCACCGGCCAAAGAGGACGCTCAGGGGTGGATGGGTCTGACGCCCCTGCCGCTCCTGTCCAAAGTCGAAGCACCCACGTCATGGGGCGAGTTTTACGCCGAATATAGAATCCGCCCGTACCTGAAAGCTCAAGCCTTCACCGCAGATGAGCGCGCCACACTCGAAGCTTTGTGCACCAGGCTTGAGAGCGGTTCCCTCGACCATGACCAACCGCGACTGGTCACAACGCCTGCGGCCCGCACGCACGGGGACCTGTGGTCGGGCAACGTGATGTGGACCCCGAACGGTGCGACGCTGATCGACCCGGCTGCCCAGGGCGGTCATGCGGAGGAAGACCTGGCGGCACTTGCCGTATTCGGCGCGCCCTTCGTGGAGCGGATCTGGGCGGCTTACGACGAGGAATCGCCCCTTGCTGACGGCTGGCGCGAACGCATTTCACTGCATCAGCTACATATGCTCGTCGTACACTGCGAGCTGTTCGGGCGCTCCTACGTGCCTGAAACCCTCGCGATCGCGCGGCACTGGGTGGGTTAAGCCGTCAATCCGTCCAGAGCGGCATCAAACTCGGCGTCGATCTCATCGTTGCGCCGATAGGTTGCCATCGACACTGCGACGCTGACCAGAAGGTTGAACACGAATCCGGGGACGATTTCGTACAGGTCGAAGATGCCGCCTGACAGGTTGCCCCACACGGCCACGGTCACGGCTCCGACGATGATGCCGGCGCATGCGCCTTGCCAGGTGAGTTTGCGCCAGTACAGGCACAGAATCACGATCGGTCCGAATGATGCACCGAAACCTGCCCACGCGAAGGCCACCAGGCCGAGGATCGTGTCCGAGGGACTCCACGCCAGCACCGCTGCCAGTACGGACACGGCGGCCACGGCCAGGCGTCCCAGTAGTACGCCGTTGGTTTCCGACAGGTCTCGTTTGGACAATGCTTTGTAGATATCCTCCACGATTGCCGAGGATGTGACCAGCAGCTGCGATGAAATCGTTGACATGATTGCCGCCAGAATGGCGGCCAGCATGAACCCGGCGATCAGGGGGTGGAACATCAGCTGTCCCAGCGTGATGAAGACGGATTCGGGATTCGGCAGCTGTGATTCGTCGTGCTGGTAGTAGGCGACGCCTGCCAGAGCAGTCATACCTGCGCCGATGACTGCCAGAGCCATCCAGCCGATGCCGATGCGACGCGCAGCCTTTGCTTGCGCGGCTGAGCGCAGCGCCATGAAACGCACGATGATGTGGGGTTGACCGAAGTAGCCCAACCCCCATGCCAGTGCGGAGATAATGCCTATCACGGCCGTCGCGCTCAGCGTCCCGCCCGATGGATGCAAAATGGTGGGATCCACGCGCTTGATGGTCTGCACCATCGGGCTGAAGCCGCCGACGTGAATAATCGCCACGGTCGGCACCAAAATGAGCGCACCCACCATCATGAGGCCCTGGACAACGTCCGTCCACGATACTGCAAGGAAGCCGCCCACCAGGGTGTAGAGCACGACGATCCCGGCCACCAGTGTCATGCCCAGGCGGTAATCCATACCGAAGGATGATTCAAAAAACGAGCCGCCGGCTACCATGCCTGATGACACGTAGAAGGTGAAGAACACCATGATGACCAGGCCGGCGACGATGCGGATCACATTGTGAGGGTCTTTGAGGCGTGAGGACACGAACGACGGCACAGTGATCGAGTTGGAGGAAACCTGACTGTATGACCTGAGCCGAGGAGCTGTGTACTTCCAGTTCAGCCATGCGCCGATCGTCAGGCCAACCGCGATCCAGCCGTTGATCAGACCTGTCGCGTAGATTGCGCCGGGCAAACCCATCAGCAGCCAGCCCGACATGTCGGATGCGCCGGCCGACAACGCTGCCACACCTGGGGACAGCGACCTGCCACCCAGCATGTAGTCGTCAAGATTGCTCGTCCGGTTGTAGGCCAGCAGGCCGAGCATAATCATGGCGACGAAATACACAATCATCGCGATAGCCTGATACGTCATTTCACTCATTATGGCCCCCTTCGGTCTCGAGGGAAAAGAACAGCATCAGGCTACGTGATGATGTGAGGTAGTCGTCTCCTAGAAGGCTCCCAGTGGGATGGCGATAACGATGACGCACAGCAACGCGACCACCGACAGGATCGTTTCCATCAGCGACCACGTTTTGAACGTCTCACCCACCGTCATGCCGAAGTATTCCTTGACCAGCCAGAACCCAGCGTCGTTGACGTGTGAGAGGAACACGGATCCGGCGCCGATGGCGAGCACCAGCAGTGCAGCGGCAACGGGTGAAATGTCGGCTGCCATAGGTGCCATGATGCCGCCAGCGGTGATCGTGGCAACTGTGGCCGAACCCGTGGCCAGACGCACGGCCACTGCCACCAGCCAGCCTGCGATCAGGATCGGCATTCCCATCTGCTCAATCCACTGGGCGATGATCTCGGCAATACCGGATTCGACCAGCGTTTCCTTGAAACCGCCGCCGGCACCGACAATGAGGAGGATGGATGCGACCGGGGCCAGCGAGGAGCCCACGATGTTGGTGACTTCCTGTGTGGTGCGGCCGCTCATGCGCCCCAGAACGACAATCGCATACAGCACGGTCAGCAGCAGCGCCACGATCGGTTCACCGACGAATGTCAGCAGTTTGAAGATGATGGAGTCCTCGTGCCCCATCATCACCATTTCGACCACGGTGCGCAGCAGCATCAAGATCACGGGCATCAAAACTACGGAGATTGCCACACCGAATGATGGGCGGTGCCCTTCGCGCTTTTCGGTTTCAGAGGCATCGCCCAGGACACTGGCGGCTTCGCGCGGCACCCACTTGACCATCACCTTCGCCGCCAGCGGGCCGGAAATGATGACTGTGGGCACAGCGACGAGGAGGCCCAGGCCGAGTGTGATGCCGATATTCGCATTCAGTGCGTCAATCGCGATGAGTGGCCCGGGGTGCGGAGGCACGAGTCCGTGCAGTGCCGACAAGCCAGCCAGTGCAGGAATCCCGACCGCTACGACCGGCAGTTTGGCGCGGCGCGCAACGAGCATGACCACTGGGATCAGCAGCACGATGCCGACTTCAAAGAACAGCGGGATACCGACGACGAAGGCGACCAGTGCCATAGCCCACGGCAAGCGGTGCGGAGCTGTCTTTTCAAGGACAGTGTCAACGATCTGGTCAGCGCCGCCTGAGTCGATCAGGAGCTTGCCGATGATGGCGCCGAATGCGATCAGGACGCCCACGCCACCGACGGTGGATCCGACGCCCTTGGTAAATGCGGTGAACGTGTCGGTCAGCGGGATGCCTGCAATCAATGCGAGGACAGCGGATCCGAGTGTCAGCGCGAGGAATGGGTGCATTTTGCGCCAGACGATCAGCACGATGATCGTGGCGATACCGGCCAGTGCCGCTACCAGCAGCTGCGCCACACTGTCCGTGTGTTGCACACCGTCCGCGGCTCCTGCCATGGGGATGAGAATCTGATTCATCGGTTTGGCCCCTTAATCAATCAGACCCTGCTCGCGCAGGGCATTCACTGTGGCATTGAAAGTCTCGTCGATATCTCCAAGGGCGGAGATCACTACGCCGTCCTCGTCACTTTCGAGGTCTTCGAGCGTGGCAAACTGTGAAGGCAGCATATTGGGCTTCATGAAGTGGTCACGGGTCGCCATGCGCTCTCGGATGACATCTTCCGGCACTGTCAGATGCACGAAAAAGACGCGTCCTTGCGATTCGCGCAGCAGGTCACGATAGCTGCGTTTCAACGCGGAGCAGGTGACGATCGTTGATTGGCCATTTCTGGCGTGATCGCTCATCCAGTCGCGTATCGAACGCAGCCACGGCCAACGGTCCTCATCGGTGAGCGGTGTGCCCGCACTCATCTTGTCGATATTCGCCTGGGGGTGGAAATCATCCGCCTCGGCTGCTGGCCATTTCAGGAAGTCGGCCATCTGCTGAGCTGCAGTGGTCTTTCCGCATCCGGCAACTCCCATGAACACCAGGTGCACTGCCTCGTTACTCATCTTCCTCCACCCCATTGTCTGTGAACAATCGTTCAGAACTAGCCTACTGATTCTACTGTTCTTGCAACGATTAAACGTGTGAATTGCGGGCAATACGTCGATTCGGTGCGATTGCGTAGAATAAGGCCATGAGCGATACGTGGTCAACTCTTTTCAATCCGGAATCCGGCTATACCGACCTTGCAGTGGACACACCCCTGTCCCCTCTGGATGGGCGCTACCGCGCAGCCGTCGCCCCTCTGGCAAACACGCTGTCTGAGGCAGCGTTGAACCGTGCGCGCGTCCATGTGGAAGTTGAATGGCTCATCTACCTGATGGACCACGAGGTTCTGCCCGGCGCTCCCACACTGACCGATGCGGAACGCGCCTATCTGCGCCGCCTGGCCGTCGATTTTGGGCCGGAAGACATTCATCGTCTCGCCCGCATCGAAGCTGAAACGCGCCACGATGTCAAAGCGGTCGAATACCTGATCAAAGAGCACTTGGATCAGGCGCCAGACGAGCTGGGAGATTCCACCTGTCTGCCGGACCTGCACGAAGTGGTCCACATTTTCTGCACCTCCGAAGACATCAACAACCTCGCGTACGCGCTGACTGTCGCCGCGGCTGTCACACACACGTGGCTACCGGCAGCCCGCCAGCTCATTGAGTCACTGCGTGCCATTGCGCGCGACGGTGCCGACGCGCCGATGCTGGCACACACCCACGGTCAGCCCGCCACTCCCGTGACAATGGGCAAGGAAATGGCGGTCTTCATTCACCGCCTGAACCGTCAGATCGACCGCATTGAGAAAGCCGAATACCTCGGGAAGATCAATGGTGCGACCGGCACGTGGGCGGCACACATGGTGGCCGTTCCCGGTGCCGACTGGCCGGCGCTCGCTCAGGGATTCGTCGAGTTCCTCGGCTTGACATGGAACCCGCTGACCACGCAGATCGAATCGCACGACTGGCAGGCCGAGCTGTACTCGGACGTCGCCCGTTTCAACCGCATCGCGCACAACCTGGCGACGGATTGCTGGTCGTACATTTCGATGGGCTACTTCCACCAGAACCTTGCTGCCCAGGGGTCTACCGGCTCGTCCACCATGCCCCACAAGGTCAACCCGATCCGCTTTGAAAACGCCGAAGCGAACCTGGAGATTTCGTGCGCGCTCTTCGACACGTTGGCGGCCACACTGGTGACATCGCGCATGCAGCGCGACCTGACGGATTCAACCACGCAGCGCAATATCGGTGTCGCTTTCGGACATTCGCTGCTGGCACTGGATAATCTGGTGCGCGGCCTGGCCGGACTGGACATCAACCGTGAGCGCATGGCTGCTGACCTGGATCAGAACTGGGCTGTGCTGGGTGAAGCCGTCCAGCAGGCGATGCGCGCTGCTTCCATTGCGGGCGCAACCGGCATGACCAACCCGTATGAGCGCCTCAAGGAGCTCACCCGCGGGCACACAGTCGGCGCCGACGAAATGCGCACATTCATCGCCGGCCTGGGATTGCCGAGTGAGGTCGAACAGCGCCTCCTGGACCTGACCCCCGCCACCTACATTGGCCAGTCCGAAAAGATGGCGGGCTGGGAGTAGTCCGTCCACGGTTTACGGCCGCCAGGCCGGGTCAGCGTCGGGTGCGCCGAAACGCGCGTACAGTGCCGAGGGTGTCGCGGTTTCCTCGCTGAATCCAACACTGGTGACGTCGCATCGCACTTCGCCTGCTGAATCCGTGACGCAGGCGCGCACCGCCACGGGAGCCAGCTCCGGGTTGTCCCATGCGCACCGCACCGCATCCTCGAGCTGTTGGCGCGCCTGATCTTCACTGTCGTCATCACACACGATGCGCATGTCAATCAGAGGTGAACGGCCGAACCCTTCGTGCACACGCACATCCAACGACAGGTGCGCTCCCATCATGTCCGGCATGCGCTCAGTCAGCCACTGCTGCACGCGGTGCCCGCGACCCGCCCGTTTCGGCGGTTTAAGAACATCCAGCGCGGCGCTGACCCCCCGCGCTCCGGCGGTGAGCACACTGATCAGCACAGGGTTGTCGATCTGTGGCAGACGGCCGCGTCGCCCTCGTCCATGCCCCTTATTGACGGGGGTGGGTGAGCCTTTTCCCTTACGCCTGCGCATGTGTCCTCCTCAACGCTGAAAAGTCGATCAATGGGTTGGGCTGCCACTGCCAGTCACTGCCCACCAGGTCAGATTCGGGTGCGTCGAGCACGACGTACTGGTCCCACGTCGGCTCTTCGACGGTTTCGAGTACGTCCTGCCACACCTCATGGAATGTGGTGTGCACGGATTCCCCCTCGCGCGGCAGGAATTCCTGCAGGCGGTCCACGCATTCCGAGGGGTATCCGTGTCGGACGACGCTGGCTCGCCGCTCCAGCAGACGCACCGTGTCGGTGTAGATCGTCGATGAATGCGCGTAGTACAGCGGCGACTGACGCGGCCGCACCAGGTTTCGGTGGATCGTCACCCGCTGGTCGGGGGTCAGTGCGGGTGTGCCGTCCAGGGCTGGAATCACGTCCTGGTCGTGAGCAATCGACACCATCGTCACATCGGGGCGAATTTTGATGCGCCGGCATGGTGATCCCATCGTCATCACGCCGCTCACGCGCATACCCGCCTCATCCGGGTCCATCGACGCCAGGGCTGCTGCCACCATGCCGCCCTGAGAGTGGCCGCAGATCAAGACGCGTTCGGCCGGCCAGTCATCCTGGTCCACACCGCTGCGTCGCATCGCTTCATGCACCGCCTTGACCGCTCCGATCCGCACGGCTGAAGGCAGGAAGAGGACTTCGCGGATATTCGATTCCGTGTCGGCAGGGTTCGGAGTCGATGTCGGGTCAAGGTGCATGGTGCCGGGGATGGCCACGATCCAGCGTCGCGCGTCGCCCTCGCCCACGCGCACCACCTTGACCATCTGCCCCATTGACCCGCAGTAGTACATGTCGTCGATGTCAGCGGCGATGTCACCCAGTGACGAGGGTGGCTGCGTTCTGCGCAGTTGCGGTGTGGGGTGGCCGGGCGGAACGGTCGGCGTACCGTCGTCACTATCGAGGATCACCGCGGTGTGAACCGCTCCGCCACGAAAATACCCGGTCGCTGTGCCAACAGTCAGTGCGATCACCATCAACGCTTCATATCCGCGTCGCGGAACCAATGGCAACATGGCGCGCGCACGCCCATCACAGTCGGTGTGCGTGGCGATCCGCGCCTTCAGATACAGTCGGCCAGCGTCGGCCACGCGGCGCGCAGCAGCGGCTCCTGCCCGCACCAAAAGCGTGTCCAGGCCCGGTTCATCGAAGAAGATCCGCTGGAAGCGTTCAAGTATTTCCGACCCCATGCGCTCGGAGGCGACCCTCAGCACTTTCTGTGCATCCTTCGGCACGAAGCGCGCATCGGAGAGCAAGTCGGCACCGGCTGCCAGAGCAATGGCCGGAATCATCGGCACAAGTTTCATGCGCACGTAGGTCGGCGGATAAGACTGCGGCACACGTTTGAGTGGATACCACCTGTCTTCGCTGCGACCCATATGTGTAGTCTGGCACGTCCCATTTATTGATGCCTGCCGAATCGTACAATGGGGTCAGGCTACGAATTCAAGGAGAATCATGCTCATTCTGATCGATCACGCCAATATTGACCTCATTCGTGAGACTCTCGATTACCTTCCCATCGACGGCGTGACTACGAACCCCACCATTCTGGCGAACGAGGGAGGCGACCCGCTGGAGGTTCTCCGTAAAATCCACTCGGTTTTGCCGGAAGGCTCGCAACTGCACGTGCAGGTCGTGTCCCATGATCGCGAATCCATGGTGGCCGAGGGGCGCGCGCTGCGTGCGGAGTTCGGCAAGCACCTGCATGTCAAGATTCCGGTCACCCATGAAGGTTTCGCCGCGATCAACATGCTGGCCTCGGAAGGTATCCCGGTCACGGCAACGGGCGTCCACTCCACCCTGCAGGGCTTCATGGCTGCTCAGGCCGGTGCGCGCTATGTTGCGCCGTATGTGAACAGGATGGATAACTTCGGTATCAACGGTGTGCGTGTAGCAACCGAAATCCATCAGATCCTGCGCACCCATCACCTGCATGCGGATGTGCTGGCCGCTTCCTTCAAGAACTCCGATCAGGTGTTGCGCCTGGTTGAGGCCGGTATCGGTGCGATCACTGCCGCTCCGTCCGTGCTGGCTGCGTTGGTGGCCAACCCGATCACGGATGTGGCGATCGCCGCTCAGGATGCTGATTTTGCCCGCCAGGTCGGCGGCGAGGAGACCTTCAGTGATCTGATTGCTCTGGCTCACCAGCGCGACCAGCAGTCGCTCAAGGTCGCGCAGCCTGAGCTGTAACCTTTTTCCTTCACGCGCGCCGTGACCGTCAGTGGTCGTGGCGCGCGTTTTACTATCGGCGCACCCCTTGACACTAATACCCCCTAGGGGTATTGTCGTGCTGGTAGACCTGAGAGGAGACCTCAATGCGCGGATACTCAGCATCAACCCAGCAGTACCTCACCCGGCTTCGCCGTATCGAAGGTCAGGTGCGCGGCGTCCAGCGCATGGTCGAGGAGCAGGACTACTGCATTGACGTACTCACGCAGATATCTGCCATTCAAAGCGCCCTTGATTCAGTCGCCCTCGGCCTCGTTCACGACCACCTGGGCCACTGTGTTCTCGACGCCGCCAAGCACTCTCACGAAGCTGGCGAAGAAAAAATCACCGAAGCGATCAACGCAATCGCACGGCTCGTCAAATCCTGAAAGGACTCATCATGGCACTCGATCGAACTGTTGAACTCTATGTCGACGGCATGACCTGTTCCCACTGCGTCGCATCCGTCACCGAAGAACTCAAAGAGGTCGAAGGCGTATCCAACGTGGAGGTCATTCTCAAGGCCAACAAGACCTCACTGATCACCGTTCACACGCAGACCGGCGTAGACGACGACGCCCTCAAAGACGCCATCAGCGAGGCCGGATACACACTGACTGAAATCAAGCGAGACTTCTAAGGAGCTATATGCACAGCGCGCTGGATCGCGCACAAGACCTCAGGCGCCGCCTCATCGTCACCGCGCCGCCCACACTGGTCGTTGCCACCGTTTCGATGTTCCACAGCCTGCATTTTCCGGGCTGGCAATGGATGGTGGCCATCCTGTCACTACCTGTCGTCACATGGGGCGCGTGGCCTTTCCACCGCTCAGCCATTCAGGGTCTGCGCCACGGCACCACAACAATGGACACACTGGTCTCCCTGGGCGTGACCGCTTCAACTGCGTGGAGCCTGTGGGCACTGCTGTGGGGCGGCGAATCCGCGATGCTCTATTTCGAGGGCGCCTGCGTGATCGTCCTGTTCCTGCTGATCGGGCGCTATGCGGAGGCGCGCACCAAGCATCGGGCCGGCGACGCGCTGCGCTCACTGCTCTCAATGGGCACCACCACAGCGCACCGCATTCTGCCTGACGGTACGCGCGAAGACGTCGACAGCACCGACCTGCAGGTCGGAGACATTTTCGAGGTTCGCCCCGGCGAATCCATCGCAACCGATGGACGCATCATCTCAGGCGAATCCGCCATTGACACGTCGATGCTGACCGGTGAATCCGTTCCGCGAGATGTTGCTCCCGGTGACGATGTAGCAGGTGCCACGATCAACACGTGGGGCGCTCTGGAAGTGGAAGCCCGCCGAGTTGGATCCGACACCGCGTTGGCCAAAATCGGTCGCATGGTCAGCGAAGCTCAGGCCACGAAGGCACCGATCCAGCGCCTGGCCGACACGATCAGTTCGGTTTTCGTGCCGGTCGTGCTTGCGATTTCCGCGGCAACACTGATCGGCTGGCTCATCTTTTCTGGCGACGTTCAGGCCGCGGCCACCGCCGCCGTTGCCGTGCTCGTGGTGGCCTGCCCGTGTGCGCTGGGACTGGCCACACCCACCGCCCTGCTGGTCGGCTCAGGGCGCGCCTCCCAGCTGGGCATCGTGATCCGCTCAGCTGAAATCCTCGAAGAAACCCGCAAGATCGACACGATTGTGCTGGACAAGACCGGCACGGTCACAACCGGCAACCTGGCCGTCGAACACGTCGAGTCAAGCGATCCCGACGTCACGCTCGCCCTCGCAGCCGGTATCGAGGCACGCTCTGAACACCCGATGGCGCGCTCAATTGTGCGCGCCACACAGTCCCGCTCACTCACGCCCGTTGCGACTCGCCGCTTCGTCAACCATTCCGGCATGGGTGTCTCAGCTCTGATCGACGGCGGTTTGGCTCTGGTGGGCAGGCCCGAGTGGTTCACGGGGCTGGGTATCAGTATTCCCGAGGACATCGTGCGCACTGCCCGATCGCGTTGCGCAACGCCCATCGTGGTGGCCAGCGTTCCAGGGTGGGATGAGTCGCCCTCGACAATCCACGCCGACGAAAGCGACGCTGAGAGCCCGGTCCGTGTTGACATGGCGGTGGGCGGAATGACGTGCGCGTCGTGTGTGAATCGTGTGGAACGCAAGCTGGGCAAACTTGATGGAGTCGAGGCGCACGTCAACCTGGCGACCGAAAGCGCATCGATTCTGCTCACCCGCGACCACGGTGACGATGAGTTGGTGCACGTTGTGGAAGCTGCCGGGTACCAGGCGCGTGTGCGCTCGCGCACCAGTGAGACTGCCGAGCCGTCTGCACCGAGTATGGGCCGCCAGCTGGACGCACCACTGACCGGGGCGCAGGTGCATGGTGTGATCGTATTGCGCGACCAGGTGAAGGACTCGTCAGCTGAGGCAATCGGCCTGTTCCGCAACTTGGATATTGAGCCGATCCTGCTGACCGGCGACAATCAGGGTGCTGCTGACGTGGTAGCCGACCAGGTCGGCATTTCCCACGTGATCGCTGATGTGTTGCCGGATGACAAGCGCGATGTCGTGAAGCGCCTGCAGGATGAGGGACGCGTTGTGGCGATGGTGGGTGATGGCGTCAACGACGCTGCGGCGCTCGCTCAGGCGGGACATCGCGGGCTGGGTATGGCGATGGGATCCGGAACGGATGTGGCGATCCAGGTTGCTGACATCACGTTGGTGTCCTCGGATCTGCGCGCAGCCGCCACCGCAATCGACCTGTCACGGCGGACACTGCGCGTCATCCGGCAGAACCTGGTGTGGGCGTTCGGCTATAACGTGGCTGCCATTCCGCTGGCTGTCGCAGGACTGCTCAACCCGATGATCGCAGCCGGCGCGATGGCGTTGTCATCGGTGTGCGTGGTGACTAATTCTCTTCGTCTGCGTCGGATTCGCGCCCTGGGGTCTCGTCAGCCCGATGCGGATACGGGTCACCCAGCTTAAACGCGCGGCTCTCGGAGCGCCTCAAAGGCGAACGCGTCAGCACGCGTGGCCCGCGTTCGGTCAGCGCCACCAGCGTATCGATCAGCTGCTGTGGTTTGTTGAGTTCACCGAGGGTGCGATCTCCACCCAAGTGGACGAATGCGCACGGCAGCTCCACCATGGTGAACCCTTGCATCAGCAGGTCGATCGTCATCGCGGGTTCCAGCCCGTACCCGTTGGCGAAAGGCATGATGGCTGTCAGCGCTTCGCGCGTGATGCAGCGATTTTCGGACATGGGCGATTCAGGTGCCCACCCTGTTGCGCGCCGGATGGCTCGACGCGCTATCCGTGCGGCGGGCAGGCGGCGACTGGATTTCTCACTGGCGCAGGCACAGTCCGCCATCCCGGTCATCACTGCTTCGACCAGCACGGCGGCTTCGACGGCTGATTCGCCCAGGTCGGATGAGAGGAAGAGCAGGAGGCGTGGTGGCCAGTCGGCGCGGTCACGCATCGCTGCGACTTTCACGCCTGTCTCCATCGCGGATGCGCGTCCACGCGGCACTGAGTGTCGAACAACGACGGCACCTGCCATTCGCGCGTGCGCGCCTGTTTCGTCAGTGGAGCCGTCATCGACGACTATGAGCAAATCGACTGCGGGAATGGCGCGGCAGGATCGGACTGTGGAGGCAATGTCATGAGCATCGTCGTGCGCCCAGATGATCGCGGCAACGCGTTGGGGTCCCGAATCGTTCACGCCCACAACTTTACTCCGACTTTGCCTCTTCTTGTACCTCTACCGGATGGTGACTTGTCGAGAAACAAGCCCCTGTTTGGCTCGACGCTCGTCATGTGTCAGAGCTTCGGTCGCATTGAGCGCGTCCTCAAGCTTGCTGATGAAGTTCTGCGCAGGCTTGGACACGTCATCAGAGCTGACTCCTTCTGCCAGTTCGAACACGGGGATGGCCAGCCCGCAGGCGCGGAAGGCTCCGACAAAGCGGGAACCCTCCCCCACGTGGGCATCTCCGGCCACCTGCATACGTGCCAGCGCGGTAAAGAGCTTGTTTTCGTCCTCATCGGTCACGTAGCGCACGAAGTTGCGGTTCATTTCGCACCAATACATGCCGGGCGCTCCCGGGACTTCCTGCGTGGGGATCAGTTCGTTGCGTGTCTGCTCCATCGTGGAGCGGATGTCCTCGGACATTTCTTCGGTCGGGTCGAACCAGAATGAGAAATCGTCGCACAGTTCCATCGGTTCGGCGCTTTCCAGCAGTTCCTGCAACCTGGGTGCGGGGTCACGCACGTCAAAGGCAACGATACCTTCGTCTTTCGCGTCGAGGGCGGCTTGCAACGCGCCACCCACATCGTGAGACAGGTCGCCGGAATGGAATCGCGTTTGCATGCCCACCATGATTCGGCCGTCACCGCGCACCATGGCACCCTGCCCGTCTGGCAGCAGTGAGACTATGTCGAATTCGACGCCGTCCGTCGTGCGGGCACTCATGCGCGCACACGGAATGATTTCCCTCATGGCGACCAGGTCGCTTTCGCATGGAAGCCCGTCAAAGGGTCGTTCCACGAAGCGGATCGGCGGACGGTACGTGCTGCGTCCGGGTTGTACTTTTTTACGACGGCTTGCTTTACCCATACGCACAACAATACTGGCTAACAGTGTGCGAGCGCATGTGCCATTGCATCGTGTTCCGCTCTGGTCACCGTGAGTTTCCACTTGGCTTTCACCGCGATCTGCCGCGTCACGTATTCGCAGCGGAAACTGCGGTCAGGTGGCAGCCACTGATCAGCTGAAGCAGCCATCTTGTCCTGGTTGGCCTGTCCGTCAACTGCCAGGAGATTGTCCGGGTCGTTGGCGAAGGCCTGCCTGCGGGCTGTGTCCCATTGCCAGGCTCCCGATCTCCATGCGTCGGCAAGCGCCACGACGTGATCGATCTGCACCAGTGTCGACGTGTCCTGACCTCGCTGAAATTCGATGACCTTGCCCGTGTAGGGTTCTGCCAGTGTTCCGCTGAGCACCACACAGTCGCGAGTATTCGGCTTGAACGTTGGCCGCGCGAGGTCACGGGCCAGAATGTCGTTACGAGTGTCGCACCCGTTATGGTCCTCATCGGCCCACTTCTGACCAAACTGGTCCCGGTTGTAGTCAGGGGCGCCCTCGTCACTGCGTACGATCAGTGTGCGAAGCTGGTCACCGGCGGGACCGGCGGGAGCTTCGACTCGTGGGGCGGGTATGAACAGCCACAACACCCACGCCAGCAGCACAATGACTGCCAGCGCGATGATGAAATCGCCGATGCTGAATCGCCCACGCACCTACTCATTATGAGCATCACGTCGGCACCTGCCCGACTTATCCACAGGGCTAGCGCCGCGCCAGTTTTTCGCGGATCCAGTAGATCCCCATGATGATCAGCATCAAGCCGAGCATCGAGATCAGCTGCGGGCGCGCAGAGGGGCTCAGAGCCATGAGCACACCCATCACGGCCAGGCCAGCCAGAGCCAGATACCCCGTCCACGGCCAGCCGGGCATGCGGATCGGCAGGTCATGATTTTCACGCAGGATTGGGCGCAGACGAATCTGCGAAATGATGATGAAGACCCACGCAATGAGCAGCACCATGCCGATCGCGTTGATCAGGATCCCCAGAATCGCCTCCGGCAGCCACCAGTTCAGACCGACCGACACCAGGGCGAGGATGACTGACAGGCTGACGGCTCGGCGCGGGGTTCGCCCTCGTGCAATATCACCGACTGCAGTCTCTTCCGCCATGACGGCCTCAAGATCACGCTTTGAATCGCCGGTGACCACATGGGCGAGTGCGTCCGGCGAATCCGATGCAGTTGCCGACCCGCCCAGCAGCCACGGTGAGCCCATGCCGCGAGCGCACAGCGAGTAGGCCATACGCGACGACGAGTAGACGTTGGCTGAAAAAGCGCTGACGAGGGCCACGAACACGATGATTTCCATGATGCGGCCGACAGCTGGGATACCCGCCATGTTCAGCACCGTTGCGAACGGGTTGAGCACCATGTCAGGCGAGTTCCACGGCAGCAGGCAGATCAGCAGTATCACCGAGCCGACGTAGAACACCAGGATGCGCCACAGTACTGAGCGAATCGCCTTGCTCATGGCGCGCTGCGGGTCTTCCGCTTCGGCGGCCGCAATCGTCACAATCTCAATGCCGCCGAACGATGTGATGATGGCGAGCAGGCCGGTTGCGATGCCCGCCATGCCCAACGGTGCGAACCCACCGTTGCCAAGGACGGTTTCCATCACCGGGGCGGTCTTGCCGGGAATGAAGCCGATCAGCAAACCGACGCCGATCAGCAGGAACATAATGATGGCTGCGACTTTGATTCCGGCCAGCCACGCTTCGACCTCACCGAAGTCACCGGCTGCCATCAGGTTGACTCCGCCGAGCACCACCACAATGACGAGGGCGACGATCCACTGCGGGACCGCAGGGAACCACTGCACGAAGATCTGTGCGGCACCTGTGATTTCCATGCCGAGCACCATGATCAGCATGAACCAGTACATCCATCCGACCGTGAACCCGGCCCACCGTCCGATGCCGGCTTCGGCATATGTGGAGAACGATCCGGTCGACGGCAGCGCGGCTGACAGTTCCGCCAGCGAGTACATCACAGTGATCGCGATGAGCGCTGCAATCAGGTACGACACAAGAACGGCCGGTCCGGCCGATGCAATGGCCTGCCCGGTCCCCAGAAAGAACCCAGCACCGATCGCTGAGCCAAGAGCAATCATTGACAGGTGGCGCGTTTTGAACCGGCGCGGTTTTCTGGTTTCAGTCATAGTCATGATTCTCACACTTTCCGTTCGTGCGCTGTCATGCGCGCTCAAGTGGTGAGATCAGCGACGGGTCGTTATTCTTCACCGACCCGACTTCCCGGCCCACGCGGCGCGGCAACAGGTGTGGCTCGGGAACAGCGTCAATCAGTGAGCGCACCTCATCCGGACGGTCCAGGTGCGGGTCGAGCCATGCTCCCCACAATTCCCTGGGCACGATCAGCGGCGTGCGGTCATGAATAGTGCCGAGGGCGTCCGGCGCGCTGCGTGTCAGGATCGCACATGTCCAGCTGTCGCAGATGCCTGCAAAGGCCATGAGGGGGTCGCCCTCGTCGGCGGACAAAAACCAGGGCTGCTTGCCTTGCCACTCGTAGTATCCGTTCGCGGGAACGAGGCAGCGGTGGTGCCGGACGGGGCCGCGGAAGGACGGCTTTTCCGTGACTGTTTCGGCGCGCGCGTTGATCATGGGGCGAAAACCGGGTTTGGCCCAACTTGGCACAAGCCCCCATGTCGCATCGGTCATCACGCGGACAAGGCGGTCGGCGTAGTGTTCCATGATGACGCGGATTGGCTGAGTGGGCGCAATGTTGTAGGACGCGATGGTACGCCCCAGCAGCTGGTCGAGTTCGAAGAGATCCTGCATATCGTCGTCGTTACCGAACAGAACGAACCGTCCGCACATTATTGCTCCTTATCCAGTTCTTCACGGATCTGGTTGAGCGCGTCGGTCGCTGCCTGAGCTGCAGCTTCAGCGGTCACAGCGGCGGTTTCCACGCGGTTGCGGCCCCACAGGTGTGCAAGCGACCATTCCGAGTTGCGCGGCAGCTGCCAGGAGCGCTGGAAAGCAAGGAATGTGAATGCTGACCCGACTATGATTGCGGTCGCCATTCCGATGGTGTCGAGGTGCCAGTTCCAGAAGGCCACCATGATCGCGGAGGACACCAGTGCAGGCGTGGCGTACAGGTTGTTTCCTCCGAACACCATCGGCGTGTTTCCCGCTGCGATGTCCCGGATCATGCCGCCGCCGATTGCGGTGGTCATCCCGAGGATCAGTGCCGGCATGATGCCAAATCCTGCTTCGAGTGTTTTCGCGGCTCCGGTTGCTGCCCAGCAGCCCAGTACTGTTCCGTCAGCAAAGGCGAGGGCGATCTGCCAGCGCCGTGAATCAAATGTGAACATGTAAGCGATGATGGCTCCGACCAGCGCCGCTGCCAGGTAGAACGGATCGGTGAGTGCTGCCGGCGGGCCAACCTGCAGCATGACGTCACGCAGAATACCGCCGGCCAGCGCAGACATCACGGCGAGGACGCCGAATCCGACGATGTCGAACCTTTTCATGCGTGCCAGGCGGCCACCCAGAACGCCGTTGAGCACCACGCCGATCAGGTCGATGGCGCGAAAAATGTCGGGAAGCGCATCGTTGAGCGAATGGAGCACAGAAGTCACATCGTCGATTTTAAAGTGCTGTTGTACCGAACAACCAGCCCAGAGCGTATGTCACGGCGGCTGCTCCAAATCCGATTGCCAACTGTCTGAATGCGCGAGGCATGGGGTCCTGACCAGAAAGCACACCCACCATTCCGCCGGTCAGCAGCAGCGAAATTCCCACCAGCACGGCGGCAATAACGACGGCGAGCAGGCCATCGGCCGCGAAAATATACGGAATGAGCGGGATGAACGCGCCAGCGGCAAAGAAGATGAAAGAGCTGATTGCCGCGCGCCACGGGGTCCCCACTTCTTCACCGGCACCGCCAGAGTCGTTGCCACTGAGCGCTGTGCGCACGGCGATCGGTCCGGATTGGCCTGATGGATGGGCGGCGACTTGCTGGAAGACCCGGCGCGCGTGTTCGGCTGCATCTTCAGGCGTTTCGCCGCGAGCGCGGAACACCAGCGCCAGTTCGTTCGCATCCACGTCGAGGGCGGGCACTGACTGGTGGGCCTGCGAGTCGGGCCGGGATGCGTCGAGCAGTTCACGCTGACTGGACACGCTGACCCATTCCCCTGCTGCCATTGACAGGGCACCGGCGAGCAGGCCGGAGATGCCGGTGACGAGGACAATCCTGGAGCTCACGCCGGTTGCCGCAATGCCCAGGATCAACGCCAGATTGGACACGAGGCCGTCGTTGGCACCGAACACTGCCGCGCGGAACGTGCCGGCCAGAGACTGGCGCGATCGTGCGGTCAGGCCTCGGATCACTTCGCCGTGTATGTGTTCGTCGGCTGCCATCTGCGCGGTCGCGTCGTCGTCCCGGTCGTACGCCGTGCGTTGTTCGGATCGTTGAGCCATCGCGAGAACGAAGATTGTTCCGAACATGCGTGCGAGGAATGCGCGTGCCCGGGCGCGAAACGAAGGCCTGGGTTCAGGGTAGGCATGAGGGCCAAGCAGGTCGAGCCAGTGTTTTTCGTGACGTTCTTCCGCGTCTGCCAGTGCGTTCAGCACCTGGCTGTCGCCGTCTTTTCGTCGAGCGGCGAGATGGCGGTAGGTCGCCTGTTCCATGCGTTCTTCAGCTAGGTACCTGCGCCACCGGCGTATCTGTTCGCGGGTCGGAGTGTGTTCAGACGTCACGGTGACTACAGTGGCACTCCCACCGGCGCGTTGTCCACGAGCGTCGTCGAAAGAGGACGTTCGGGCGTCCGGAATTATTCTTCTTCCACCTCAACGTCGACATATTCGTAGGTGCTGGTCGGTGTGCCGAAAAGGCGTTCCTTCACAGCATCGGCAACTTTGTCGGTCACACGTTCGCCGCCGGTGCGCACCGCTTCGGATACCCGCTGGCCGGCATTGTCGAGGGGACGCGACACGAAAGGCTGTTCACGAAGCTTGTGCGCTGCGGCTTTGATCTTCTCGTAGCGTTCACGTCCGGCTCGTGTTCCGAGGACGTACCCCACTCCCAGTCCGAGGGCGAGTCCAATTTTCATTCCCATTGACGATCTCCTCTCGCGTCGACACCCAGTGTATTTTCCTTAGGGCGAATTGTCTCACGCTTTTGCCACAGAACTGACAAAAATAGCTAGGTTGGAAGGTATGAGTGAGGTCTTGATTGAAACACCCCGCGGGCTCAGCCTGTCGGGTTCGTTCGTCAACCCTGTGGACAGCACTGACTGTGCCGTGCTGTTTTCTCACTCGTTCCTGTCCGATCGTCACTCCGGCGGGCACTTCGATCGCCTCGCCGGGCACTACCGCACGGCGGGGTATGCGACGCTGGCATTTGACTATTCGGGACATGGGTTGTCTGACGATGACATCATCACTCTTGACTCTCACGCGGAGGATCTGCGTGCCGCATCAGGCTGGCTGGCTGACCAGGGTTTCCATCGCCAGCTGATCCACGCGCACTCCTACGGCGCCACCGTCGCCATGAACGCTGCTCCACCTGCAGCGACAACTATGGTGCTGTCCGGGGCGGTACTGGGTCCCGTGTCGTATGACTGGCAGGCTATTTTTTCTTCCGAGCAGCTTGATGAACTGGAGCGTCACGGCGTTACAACCATCCCTGACGATTCACCCGGCCCTCGCCAGAACTTCACGATTTCCAGGCAGACTCTGGTGGATCTGTCGCTGGTCGACACGAAAGCGACAGTGGATCACCTGACCATGCCGGTTCTGATCATTCACGATGCCGACGATGAGGAGATCGGCCTGGTGGAAATGACTGAGGAAGTCATGCCGGAGCTGCCGCTGGGAAGTTCCGTCCAGGTCATTCACGGCTCGCATTTCGGCGCAGGTGAAGATGCTCAAACGCTTGTGGATCTGTCGCTTGAGTGGTCACGCACGCACGTTCCGATTCGTCGATAGTCGGCAGGCCTATTCGCGCTGAGGTCGGCGGTGTCCGCGGTATCGACTCTTGCCGTGGGTGACGCTGTAGCGGTACCCCAGCGGAGATGTCCACTCGTATATTCCCGGTCGGTGCTGAGTCAGGTGCCAGCGTGAATGCGTCTTGGCGCGGTGCACGGTACGTGAGAGCGGACCGAGATTGCCGAGGTGGGTCTGGCCCTGTGGTCCGTGCGGATCATACGGAACGGTATGGTCAAGGTCGCATGCCGAGGAGCGCATCGTGGAGTACGGGAAGACTTCGACGGGCTCGCGAATATGCATCGCATGGCGCATCAAGGGCGGTGGGTCATGTCGGTCGACCGCACGGTTGCTGTTGAGGTCAAGGACGGGACGCACTGTGACGTGGCAGTGAGCCAGCAGGTCGGAAAGAGCCTGCGCCGGGATCGTGCCGCACCTGTCACCGTGTACCAGTCGCGGCGACGCAGCGTTGATATGCAGGTGAAGCGTGGCAGGCGGGCGGGTGCGATCAAGCGCCTTACCAGTGGCGCCTTCCAGGCGCGCAAGCGCATAGGCGGGCGTCGCCAGAATTCCCAGGGCGCGGGACTTGCGCTCGTCCAGAGATTCGTCGGGGTGTTCGCTCACGAGCGTGCGCGCCAAAGCGTTGACCGTTCCTTCCAGAAGCTGCGCGTCGGTCACGCTCAAGGTGGCATCGAGATACACCAGATCCGTCGAGCTCTCACGGTCGAAGGCGACTCGGCGGTGCGACTTCTTCAAGTCGAAGCATCGTTCGATGCGTTCGGTGTCAACCTCGGCAATCAGCTCGTTGATGTGCCGGATGGTGCGCTCTTTGCTCCACGTGCCGATGTCACCGATTCGGCGATCAACTTCCTTGCACACGTCCAGCGACAAACTGGTGGTGCGCATCGTGATAGCGCGCGCTTTCCACACGGGCACGTCCAGATCCAGTATGCGCTGCCACAGGCGCGGCATGCGGAAACGCAGGTCAAGCAGGTCTGAAATAAGGTTCAGCGCCACGTGCGGGGAGCACCCCAGAGCAGCTGCCACCTCCAGGTGAGCGAACTCGGCAATCAGGGGTGTACCCGCGCCACTGCGAATGACACGCTCTTCATCTGCAGGAGCTGCGCGGCTGACAGCCAGGACAGCGTCGACGACAAGGCGGGCACGATCAGCTTCGGCCTGTTTCCAGCGCGTATCCGCCTCACGCAGGGCATCGATGCGAGCTATGGCATCGTCCTGCGCGAGCTGCAGAACACTTACTTCGTCGAACATGTGTTCTATTGTGGCAGCACCCACTGGCATCTGCGTTCCACACACAGCCAACAACCATCCTGATTTAAGTGATGTACGTCACATTGTCGACCGGCGTCACGACCCCACCACTACCCGTTACCAGCTACCAGCGATCGACCACGCGAATATCGCGCTCCTCCAGTGCTTCCAGCCATTGTGAGTCAACGACGAGCCGCGCCTCCCACTGCCGCTTGGCATCATCAACACCGGGATGCACAAACACTTCACTGACTCCGACAGGCACATCATCCAGCATCGCAATATAACTGTCCCGCAGCTGCTCGTAGCTGGCGAGGTCTTGATACGGCGTCGTATTGGTGAGCATCACGTCCGGCAGAGCCACTCCCAGGCGGTCTGCTGCTGCCACGGCTTGCGCATGAAGGGCACGCATGGGCGAGTCGCCCTCGGCAAAAAACTGTGTGGGGAAGGTGCGCGGCATGCGGAAAGCCAACGAAAAGTGGGTGCAGAATTCGAGCGCGGCGGGGAGCGCCTCGGGCGTATACAGTGCGCCGCAATGCGAATCAAGCCGTATGACGTCCATCCCGCAGTCAGTCAAGCGCGAATGCTGTTCGCGCAGCTCATCGGCGATCTCACCTCCGGTTGCTTCGTGATGCAGGCCGACGCTGCTCAGTCCGGCGTCTCGCAGCATGTTCAGCTGCGCGGGCAGGTCGTCAGAATTGGCGAGGGCGGTCACGGCACTGACACGGCCGCTGGCGACAAGGTCGCACACGATGCGCGAGGACGCGGGGTTCATGCCAAAGTCATCAGCGGTAATGACGATGCGACGCTCGGCACTCATGCTTCGTCGGCTTCCGGAAGGCGAATGAAGCGCGAGATCAGCGTGCCGATCAGCATGATTACCAGCGGATAGATGGCCATGTAGACGCGCCACGCCATCGCCGGGTCAGGGCCGGGCACCTCCCCGGAACGATATCCGAAGAACCAGCCCAGCGACAGCAACGCAATGGAGGTCGGGATCGCATTGAGACGGCCGAGCACGCCGAATGCCGACAGGAAGATCCCTTCGCGATGGATGCCAGTCTTGCGGGCATCCTCGTCAAGAACGCGGGCGAAGATCAGGTCGTTGGTGGCGAGCATACCGGACCAGCCGAACGCCACGCAGATTCCGCACAGGATGCCGGTGATGAGGTTGTGGGCAAAGAACAGTGGCACAAAGGTCAGTGCGCATACCGGCAGGGCCAGGCGCCATGTCCACGCCGCGCCGCGTCTGCGCACGATCGAGGTCCAGATGGCGAGTGATCCCAGTGACGTGAAGATGACGACACCTTGCATGATGGTGGCTTCCAACGCGCCGCCACCCAGCGCGTAGTCCACGTAGAACTGCAGACCACCCATGAGCATCGCCATCGACGCGCCATACAGTGCTGAGACCACGCCGATCGTCCAGAAGTAGCGGTTGGTGACGATGTCGCGGATGGATCGCAGGAACGTCGGGCGTTTTTCTTCGACGTCGCCGTGGCGTTCGTGGATCCCCAGCGCCATGAAGATGATGACTGCAGCGGCGATAACACCGTAGATGACGGCGAGGCGCTCGTATCCCACGGTCGGATCAGCACACGCTGCATCCCTGACGTCACATCCCAGGATGTTGCGGGCCAGCAGTGGGGTAAGGCCGAGGGAGAAGATCATGGCGACCAACTGGAATCCCTGTCGCAGCGAATTGGCGAGGGCGCGTCGCTTTTCCTGCGGGAACAGTTCCGGCAGCAGCGACCCGTAGGCCGCGTTGATCATGGAATCGGCCGCTTCGGACAAGATGGCGAACGTGGCGAACCAGGCGACCAGCGATGTTGTCTTCGCCGCGACGACGGCGTCAGGCACCCAGAACAGTGCGATCATGCCGATCAGCAGCACCAGTGCGCCGACGATGAGGTAGGGACGGCGCCTGCCCCAACGGGAGCGCGTGCGGTCGGAGAAATAGCCGAAGATCGGGTTATCGATGGCGTCAATAATCCCGTAGACCGTGTAGACGGCGGCGTAGATGGCAGCATCCATACCGAGGACCGACACGTAGAAATACAGCATCGACCCTTTGATGACATTGATCGGAATCGATGTGCCAAACATGCCGATGGCGAAACGCCACGGCGGCGTCTGTCGACGCTCAGGTGAGATGGCGGTCACAGCAGCATCGTAGCACGCCTCATTATGCATACATTTTACGTTTGAGGATGATTCATGATCCATTCCCTCTTCAAATACATCAATAATGATGGATAATAGAGAGGAACACATCACAATTCGAGCCAAAGGAGCCTCATGTTCGATGAAAGTTCACGCACCCGCCGCCAGGTGTCACGCGTACTGCGCGACTGGCTCACCCCGGGTGTCACGATCGAACGAGCAGATCTGACCCTTACCGCATGGGAAGTGCCCGACGAACCCGTCCCCTTCGACGAGGCAGTCACACAGGAATACTCCGACATCAGCCTGCCCTACGCATGGTCGCACCCCTGGGGCACGACATGGTTCCACGTCAGCGGGCGCGTACCGCAGGAATGGGACCCTGCATCCGACCAGCGCCGCCACGAAATCATCGTTGACCTGGGATTTTCCGACGCCGGCCCCGGTTTCCAGGCAGAAGGCGCAGCATATCGGCCAGACGGCACGATGATTAAGGCGCTCGAACCACTCAACCGTTACATTCCGATCGAGGCAGCGCCCGGTGAAGAATTCGAGCTCTTCATCGAAGCGGCCGCCAACCCGAATGTCATCGAAGGTGACTGGGTGACACCACCGACGATGGGCTCGAAAGAAACAGCCGGCACAGAGTCGATCTACACAATGACTACGTGCGAACTGCGCGCCATCGACACCACGGTTGAAGCACTCCAGGCTGACCTGACCGTGCTGAATGACCTCGTGACCGTCGTCGACTCACCCAGGCGCGAACAGATCATCCGCGGACTTGACCGCGCGTTGGACGCCCTCGACTATGACGATCTCTCGGGCAGCGCACACGAGGCGAGGCAGATGCTCAGCGATGTTTTGAGCGCTCCGGCCTCCGCGTCAGCGACCACCGCATACGCGATCGGACATGCGCATATCGATTCGGCGTGGCTGTGGCCGCTGCGAGAGACGCGACGCAAAGTAGCGCGCACGTGGTCGAATGTCCTGCACCTGATGGACGTCGACCCCGACGTCATGTTCGCCGCCTCCTCAGCCCAGCAGTATCAGTGGCTGCGTGACGAGCACCCTGACGTGTTCGAGCGCCTGCGTCAGCGCGTTGCCGAAGGCAGGTGGGTAGTCGTCGGAGGTCAGTGGATCGAATCCGACCCGTACATGATCGGCGGGGAGGCAATGGTTCGACAGTTCCTGGAAGGCCAGCGATTCTTCCAGCGCGAATTCGGCGTCATGCCCGAACACGTGTGGCTGCCGGACTCCTTCGGATACTCGGCAGCACTGCCGACCATCGCACGGCACATGGGTATGAAATGGATGCTCACGCAGAAGCTGTCGTGGAATGAGACGAACACGTTCCCGCATCACACTCTGTGGTGGGAAGGGATCGACGGGTCGCGTATCTTCACGCACTTTCCACCCGTTGACACCTACAACTCCACGCTCAGCCCGACCGACCTGCATCACGCTGAAAGCACATTCCGCGACAGCGGCGGAGCATCCAGGACGCTGGTGCCGTTCGGCTACGGTGACGGCGGCGGCGGCCCGACCAGGGAAATGCTGGCCAACGCGCACAGGCAAAAAGACCTGGAAGGCTCCCCGCGCGTGCGCATCGCCTCACCGACCGACTTTTTTGTCGACGCGCAGGCCGAATACCCCGATGCGCCGACGTGGGTGGGCGAACTGTACCTGGAGAACCATCGCGGCGTGCTCACCTCGCAGGCGCGCACCAAGCGCGGGAACCGACGCTGCGAGCATCTGCTGCGCGAGGCCGAATACTGGTGGACGCAGGCAGCGGTGCGCACCGGTGCCGACTACCCCTACGATGAGCTGCACGAGATCTGGCAGGAAGTCCTCCTGCTGCAATTCCATGACATCCTGCCCGGATCCTCAATCGCGTGGGTCCACCGCGAAGCTGAAGAAACCTTCGAGCGCCTCATGGAGCGCCTGAACACCCTGATCAATGACGCGCTCAGCATTGTTGCCGGCAACGGTGAGACCCCGCTCACCGCGAACGCCTCGTCCGCCGAGCAGCGTGGCGTGGGTGCCGGAGTGATCGCACATGTCAGCGCGCAGGCTCCCTCGTCCATCACCATTGACGAGGGCGACGACGGCTGGCAGATCTCGAACGGCGTGCTGAACGTACATGTCACGCGGGACGGATTGATTGACTCGCTGGTGGATGCGCGCCGTAATCGTGAGGTTGTGCCGGCAGGACAGGTGCTCGGCAGGCTCAACGCGTACCGCGACATTCCGGTGGACTGGGATGCGTGGAATATCGACGGTGATTACCGTCGCCACCCGAACCCGATTGACTCGGTGGACGCTCTGGATGTGCGCGAAGAAGACGGCGCTGCCGTCGTGACGTGTGAGCGGTCCTGGGGCACGTCGACGTTCGTTCAGACGATGCGCATCGCGCCCGATTCTGCGACGGTTGATTTCACGACTGAAGTCGAGTGGCATGAGCGCCGGCGGATGCTCAAACTGGAGTTGCCGGTTGACGTGCTGACCACAACCGCCCAATCCGAAATTCAGTGCGGACATATCACGCGCCCCATTCACGAGAACACGTCGTGGGAGCACGCGCGCTTTGAAACTGTGGGACTGCGGTGGGTGCGCGTGGCAGAAGATGATTTCGGCGTGGCCGTGGCCAATGACCGCACCTATGGGCACTCGTTCGTACGCATGCGCAGCGACGAGGGCAGGCCGTTCGTACAGATCGGTGAGTCACTGCTGCGCGCGCCGATGGCTCCGGATCCGGATGCCGATCAGGGCCACCACGTCCTGCGCACCTCCCTGACCGTTGGAGCTGAGATTGACGATGCGATCGCGCAAGGGCAGCGCCTGAACCTGCCGGTGCGCGAAGTGCGAGGCGACCATGGCGTGCCGGCACTGGTAGCACTGGACAGCGGGAATGCCCTGATTGAGGCAGTCAAGCTGGCTGATGACGAATCCGGTGACGTGATCGTGCGTTTCCATGAAACAAGAGGCGGGCGCACCACGGCGCGATTCAGTGTCGATATTCCCCACCTCGCGTCAATTGGCCTGGTAGATGGACTGGAGCGCGAGTGCGAGGACGAGGCTGACCTTCGCGCCGATGAAAGCGGCTTCGACGTTGATCTCAAGCCATTCGAACTGGTGACAGTTCGTATACATCGAAACTAACAGGAGAAGTGAAAGGCTAATCGACATAGACTGGGCCGGTGCCCCGACGACCACGTAAACATTCAGCGTTCAAGCCGTTCACACCTGAACAGCTTGCGCAGCGCGTCGCCGCCATTCCGGTGATCACATACCCGGATTTGCCGGTCAGCGACAGGCGCGACGAGATCGCCGCTGCGATTCGGGATCACCAGGTTGTCGTGGTGGCCGGGGAAACCGGCTCAGGCAAGACGACCCAGCTTCCGAAGATCTGTCTGCAGCTGGGGCGCGGCGTGACCGGCATGATCGGACACACTCAGCCGCGCCGCCTCGCCGCACACACTGTTGCTGAACGTATCGCCCACGAACTGGGGCAGAAAGTGGGGCGCGAAGCCGGCCAGGTTGTGGGCTACCAGGTTCGTTTCACTGACGAGGTCGGCCCGACGACGCTGGTGAAACTCATGACTGACGGCATTTTGCTCGCTGAGATCCAGTCGGACCCACTGTTGCGTCGTTACGACACTCTGATTATCGACGAGGCCCACGAACGCTCCCTCAACATCGATTTCATCCTGGGGTACCTCGCCCGCCTGCTTCCTGTGCGCCCTGATCTGAAGGTCATCATCACCTCCGCCACGATCGATTCGCAGCGTTTTGCCCGTCACTTCGACACACCGGAAGACCCCGCACCTGTCATCGAGGTGACCGGACGTACCTACCCGGTCGACATACGCTACGAACCGCTTTTTGACGACGAGGGTGACCACATCGACCAGGAAGAAGGTATCTGCCGCGCTGTCGATGAGCTGCGTACGGAAGGTCCCGGCGACATTTTGGTGTTCCTGCCCGGTGAGCGCGACATCCGTGACACGCAGCAGGCGTTGGCTGACCATCTAGGAAGCACTTCTGACATTGACATCCTGCCGCTGTATGCGCGGCTCACATCGGCCGAACAGCACCGAATCTTTGAACGTCATTCGCGTCGCAGAATTGTCCTGGCCACGAACGTTGCCGAAACGTCACTGACTGTGCCGGGGATCCGATACGTCATCGACCCGGGTCTGGCGCGCATTTCCCGCTACTCGAACCGCACGAAGGTACAGCGCCTGCCCATCGAACCGATCTCGCAGGCTTCAGCGAACCAGCGGGCAGGACGCTGTGGTCGCGTCGCCAACGGCGTGGCGATCAGGCTGTATTCCGAGGATGACTTCGACGCGCGCCCCGAGTACACCGAGCCGGAGATTCTGCGTACCTCACTTGCCAGCGTCATCTTGCAGATGGTGTCACTGGGGTTGGGTGACGTGCAGCGCTTCCCGTTCATCGACCCTCCCGCGCAGCGTGCCGTTCGGGATGGCCTGCAGCTTCTGGTGGAAATCGGGGCACTGACCGCTGACCACGGGCTGACGGCGATCGGCCGCTCCCTGGCGCATTTGCCGATCGATCCGCGGCTGGGCCGCATTCTCATTGAAGGTGACCGTAACGGATGCGGCTCCGATGTCCTTGTCATCGTGGCGGCCCTGTCGATCCAGGATGTCCGCGAGCGCCCTCTGGACTTTCAGCAGGCTGCCGACCAGGCGCATGCGCGCTTCGTGGATCCGCATTCAGATTTCATCACCTACCTGAACATCTGGCGCTACCTCAACGTGCAGTCACGTGACCTGTCCGGCTCCGCTTTCCGCCGCATGTGCCGCGCAGAGTTTCTGCACTATCTGCGTTTTCGTGAATGGCGTGACGTGGTCGGGCAGTTGCGGGACATGGCGCGCCCCCTCGGCCTGGATACTCACCGCATCGGCATTCCCAGCCCGAAAGAAGTGGCGTTTGCTGCCAACAGTGGCGGAATTGCGAATGCCGCTGCGCGCGCAGTCGTTGCCTACACGCGTTCAACGTCCTCACCTGATGCTGACGAAATCCACCGCTCGCTTCTGGTTGGCTTACTGTCGAACCTGGGTAACTGGGATCCGGCGAAGAAGGAGTATGCGGGCACTCGCGGCACACGATTCACCATCTGGCCCGGCTCCGGCCTGACCCGCAGCCACCCCGAATGGGTGATGACGGCGGAGCTGGTCGAAACTTCGCGCCTGTTCGCCCGCACGGTGGCGCGCATCAAACCCGAGTGGATCGAGCCTCTGGCCGGCCCTCTGCTCACCCGCGTCTACTCCGAACCATACTGGTCATCAGGCAAGGGCGCTGCGATGATCCACCAGAAAACCATGCTGTACGGGTTGACGCTGGAAGCTGACCGTACGGTCCTGCTCGGCAGGCTCGACATCACGATGGACGAGGGTGGCCCACGCCGTTCCCGAGTAGCGCGTCCGGGAACACTGGCTGGTATTGCGCAGGGTTTGCGCGGCCATGAGGGGCCAAGCGTGTTCGCTGATGCACTGTCGGACGCCCTGGGAGAAACGACCGTTGAGGAGAACTCCCCCGTCAGCGTGGAAGAGATTGAGCCGCTGACTGCACGCCAGTTGGCGCGCGAAATGTTTATCCGCCATGCGCTGGTGCGTGGCGAATGGCGTGAGCACCACCGTTTCATGGCACAGAATCGTGACCTGCTGGAGCAGGCTCATGAGGTGGAGCAGCGTTCACGCACGAGCGGACTCGTTGCAGGCGAAGACTCCCTCGTCAATTTCTTTGACGACCTGCTGCCTGAGGGCATCATCTCTGCCCGCCACTTTGACCGGTGGTGGGCCAAAAAGCGCCGCTCGAAGCCTGACCTGCTGACGTACCCGCCACAGCTGCTGTTGCCGCGCGGCTCGGGAACGGATGCCGACGCATTTCCTGACACGTGGAACGAGGGCGACCTGGAGTTCCCCCTGTCCTACGAGTTTCACCCCGGTGCCGCCCGTGACGGCGTGACGGCGACGATTCGTGTAGAAGAGCTTCCGCGCGTGACGGGACGCGGCATGGACTGGCTGGTGCCTGGATTGCTGGACGAACTGGTGATTGAGACGATCCGTGCGCTGCCCAAAGCGAAACGGCGTCTGCTGGCTCCGGCGCCCGAAGTGGGAGTGGATGTGGCTCAATGGATTCGTTCACGCATCGGCGGAGACGATGAAGTCGTGAGCGTTGAAGTGGACGAGCCTGAGGACCCTCGTTCCCTGAACGCCGCGATGGATCGCCTGGCCAAGTGGGGGGCGACCAGCGGATCAGTCAGGCGCAACAGGACGGCATCTGCGCAGTCGCAGCCAGAGCCAGACCATGCCCCGGTCGTGAAGCGCTCGGCCGGCATTGATCCCGATCCCGCCAGGCGTCCGCCTTTTGAGGAGGTGTTCGCTGATGCGGTGCGTCAGATTCGTGGCGTTGACCTGGGTGCAAAGGATCTGGCTCATGCGCGTGAGAATGTTCCCTCCCATGTTGTGATGACGCTGCGAGTAGTGGATCAGGATGGTCGTGAGCTGGGTTCGGGTCCGTCATTGACGTACCTGCAGCGCACGTTGGCACGCACAGCCGACGATGCCGTGCGCACCGCTGTTCGCGGGGCTGTGGCCGAAGCGTTTGCACGGGCGGCTGCACCCTCGCCTGCGCTGACACCGGAACCTGTCACGGAGTTTCCCGAGGATGTGCCCTGGTCGGTGGAGCCAGATGCGACGCAGGTGGCATTGCGCGGTTTCCCGGCGCTTGTTTCTGACAAAGATGAGGTGCGTCTGCAGATCGTGGCGAATCCCGATGAGGCGAACCGTCTGCACCGCGTGGGGGTGGCGCGGCTATTGGTGCGCGAAGTTCAGCTGGCGACTGCGCGGGTAACGACCCGGTGGAGTGGCCGGCAGGCAATGATGCTGGCTGCCTCCCCGTATGAGTCGACGCAGGCGCTGGTTTCTGACGCGCAGTGGGCCTCCGCGTTGAGCCTGGTGGACCAGCTTTCCGGTGATGACGGGCCGGCAGCGATCCGCAGCCGCACCCGTTTCGACAGCCTGGTTGCGCAGGCCCGCGACCGGCATGAAGACCGTGTTTACGAGATCCTTCAGCATGTGATCCGCACGCTTGAGGCTTCCAGCGAGGTGGCGGACAGTGTGCGTACTCATCAGCACGCGTCACTGAATGAAGTTCGCCAGGAGGTGCGTGATACGACTGAGGCGCTGGTCTTCCCCGGTTTCATTTCAGCCACACCGTTTGAGGTTCTGCCTCACCTGGCCAGGTATGTGCGTGCCGGTGCCGTGCGCCTTGACCGTGCGGCGCGAGGGCGACCCATGCTCGATCAGGACGCGCAGAATGCGCACGTGATCGGTGATGTTGAAGACGCCATTGAGCAGGCGCAACACGCATTGGATGAGCATCCGTTCAATGCGAAGCGGGCGCGCACGATCAGCGAGGCGCGCTGGTTGCTCGAAGAGCTGCGCGTCTCACTGTTCGCTCAGCAGCTGGGCACTCCGCGGAAAGTTTCAGCCAAGAGGATCTACTCCCTGCTCAGGCACTGACTGGCCATACGTGCGCCAGGCGCACTGATCCGCGTGACTGCTCGACCGACACTGTGATGCTGGCCAGTTCGACCGGATCGAACGAAATGATGCGCTGGTAGCCCACTGAGTTCGCACTGCCCAGGTCAACTGTGGTGCCATTTGGGCAGGTGCCGCGCACCGTGACTCGATCGATGCGCTGGCCTTCAGCGATGGCTTCACGGATAATGACGGCGCTGACAGGGGTGGACCGGTCGAAGCTGATGGTCAGCGTGGGCGCTGAGTCTCCCTCGTCCGGCTGCCAGTACGGGGCGGTCAGCAGGGCGGGAATGAGGGGGTCGTACGAGTCATCGAACGGGGTGCCCGCCTGGGCGGTGAGCGTGTCAGGCACGGTTGACGTGGACGCGTCCACGGTGACGGTGCTGATGCGGCGCGCGTAGAAGTCGCGCACCAAATCTCCCAGCCCCTTCAACGAATCGATGTCGGGTTGGGCCAGGACGCCCTTGCGGGTGGGTGGCACGTTGAGCAGCAGCGAGCAGTTCCCGCCGACGCTGCCGTGCCAGATGGCGAACAGTTCATCAGGGGTGCGCACGTGCTCATCTTCGGCGGCGTGGTGGAACCATCCGGTTCGGATCGACGTGTCCACTTCGGCCGGGTACCACACAAGCGGCCCGTCGTAATTGGCGAGGGCAGCTCGCGATCCGAGGTCCTCGTCGGTGGATTTCACTTCGCGTGAGAATGTGCCGTCATCTGCTTTTTGAGAGTGTTCCTGTGTGCGTTCGGCGGACTGGAGTTCTGCTGGAAGGACGCTCCATTCTGCCGGCCTGGCAACGCCGGCCTCGTTACCGCACCAGCGCACATCGGGTCCGCAGATGTTGATGACTGCTTCGGGCTGCAGGGCGCGGATCAGGGTGAAATATCGTTCCCAGTCGTAGTACTGGACCTTGCCGTTCTCTCCTTCACCGTTGGCCCCGTCGAACCAGATGGAGAAGATCGGGCCGTAGTTGGTGAGCAGCTCGGTGAGCTGGTTGACGAAGAAGTCGTCGTAGGCGACGCCTTGCCCGTAGGTGGCTTCGGTGCGATCCCACGGGGACAGGTAGACGCCGAATTTGAGGCCGAAGCGGCGGGCTGATTCGCTGGCTTGTGCGACGATGTCACCCTGGTAGGGGCTGGAGGCGACGCTGTGGTCGGTGTAGGCGCTGGGCCATAGGCAGAAACCGTCGTGGTGCTTGCAGGTGAGGATCACGCCGGTCATTCCGGCGTCCTTGAGGGCGCGCATCCACTGGTCGGTGTCAACGTTGCCGGGAGTGAAGAGTGCAGGATCTTCGTGCCCCTCGCCCCATTCGCGGTCTGTCATCGTGTTCATGCCGAAGTGGATGAAGGCGTACATTTCCATCTCCTGCCAGCGGAGCTGACGGAATGATGGTCGAACGTTGGACAGATAATTCAGTGCGTCACCCGCATGCATGATGGAAAGTCCTTTTCTTTGTATCTGACAGCAGCGATTAAATGTTACATAACACTCACTAACTTGTGATAGTTTGGCACCCTTTCTGATGTAGATTGTTACGAGGTTCTTTTCCGGCCAGCTGACAGTAAATGTCAATGACCCGGAGACTTGGATTCTGACGAATTGAGGATGCCGATGTTGTCACGCTATTTGGCGGAGCACCCTCACATCCTTTCTTTCAACTCAAAGAGGATCAACTATGTCAACGACAAATAGGCGAAAGCGCAGGTCAGCCGAGCTTCAGCGCAATCGAAGCATCTTCGGTATTGCGTGCGCACTCCCGACGGCCATCCTGTTCACTGTCTTCATCGTCGTTCCGACGATCAACATTTTCAGAATGTCACTCTACAAATGGAGCGGTTTTTCTGGTGTTCCCGAATTCGTTGGGCTGAACAACTTCAAGATTTTGTTGGGTGACATGAATTTCGTCCACTCGCTACAAAACACCCTTCTACTCCTTATTGTCGTGACATGTATCACGATGCCCGTTGCCGTGATCTTTGCTGCAATGCTGATTCAAACGAAGATTCTCGGAGCAAATCTGCTCCGCTTCGTGATGTATATTCCGTCGATTCTATCGGCAGTTGTCATCGCAGCAATGTTCTCCGTCATTTACGACCAGGCTGATACTGGCCTAGTAAACGGTACCTTGCACATCCTGCGTCTTGACTGGCTTAAGCAAGTCTGGCTCGGCGACCACAAGATCGTCATTTTCTCAATCGCATTCGCAATGGTATGGCAGTCCTTTGGCTACTACATGGTGATGTATATGGCGTCCATGACTGGCATCGATAAGAGCCTGTACGAGGCAGCATCATTGGACGGAGCCGGCCAGATCCGCACCCTGGTGAGCGTGACGGTGCCACTGATCTGGAGCAACATCCGAACGACATTGATTTTCTTCATCCTAGGGTCGGTCAATCTGAGTTTCGTCCTTGTTAAGGCAATGACTGACGGCGGTCCAGATAACGCATCCCAAGTCATTCTGGGATACATGTACGACCAGGCCTATACAAACTCCTCATACGGTTACGGCATGGCGATCGGAGTAGTGATCTTCCTGTTTAGCTTCATCTTGTCATTGATCGTCAGCCGCGCGACCAAACGCGAACCAATTGAGCTGTGAGGGAAGAAAGATGACACCAACAGTTTCAGTTTCCACGAAGAAATCCTCTTCAAAGAGGATGCGCAAAGCCTCGGGGAGTGTTGCCGACAGGTGGACCCCGCATCGCATCTTCAACCAAGTCATTCTCGTCTTGGTTTCCCTGACGATCATCATCCCGACGATCTGGGTTTTCCTTGCCTCCTTCAAGCAGAGAGACGAGTTTTACGGAAACCCGTGGTCCCTACCTCGCAGCCTTTACCTACAGAACTACGTCGACGCCTTCACCGACGCCAGAATCGGCGACTTTTTCTTGAATTCTCTGTTCGTCACTGCTCTGGCAATGGTGCTAGTTGTCGCTATCGCGCTGCCTTGCGCTTACGTACTGGCACGATTCGACTTCCCTGGCCGCAGGATCTTGCAGATGGCCATCCAAGGCGGACTGTTCATTAACGTGAACTATATTGTCGTCCCAATCTTCCTGATGCTGGTCGGATTCGACTCATCGGTATACCAGTGGTTCCCCAACGGCCTGTTCATTAACAACCTCGTGGTACTTGCCATTGTGTACGCCTCAACTTCACTGCCCTTCACAGTGTTCCTGCTCCAGGACTTCTTCGCGCGCATCCCTGAAGATTACGAAGAAGCTGCCTTGCTTGATGGCGCCAACCAGTTCACCGTCATGGTTCGCATTTTCTTCCCCATGGCGACACCAGCCATATCCATGGCAATGCTCTTCAACTTCCTGAGCTTCTGGAATGACTACATCATTTCAATGACGCTGATGACCGATTCATCCAGCCGCACCGTCCAGGTCGGTCTGCTCAACCTGATGGCAACGCAACGGGCAGCCACCAATTACGGCCGCCTGTACGCAGGCATGGTCATCGTGATCGTTCCAGTGATCATTTTCTATTCACTCGTTCAAAAGCGTCTACTCAACGTCACCAATGCTGGAGGTATCAAGGGATGAGCGACCGCGCACTACGAATTATCGGCATGATCGGTGCCGCATTGATCTTCATATTCTTCGTTGCACTGGTCGTCATCGGTCAACGTACAACCAGCTGGGGTAGCCTCGGCATCCAGCTAATCGGACTGGCTGGCGTCCTCGGCATGCTCGCTTTCTACAACCATCAATACCGCTAACTAGAAAGAGGTAATCGTGAAATATCACACCAAACGCACTTTGTTGTGCGCGGGAACCTGCCTTGCGTTGACGGCAACGCTAGGCGCATGCGGCGCCGGCGGATCTCAAAGCGCATCAGACGGCAAATCGACGTTGAACCTGGCGTTCTTCGATGGCGGAAACGGCCCTGAACCCTACCAGGAGGTCGTGGCAGCCTACAAGGAACTGTTCCCTGACGTGGAAGTCAACCTTGTGACGTCAACGGAAATCGAAGACGAAATCATGCCTGGCATGAAAGCGGGCAGGTACCCGGACTTGGTCCAGCGTGGCCTGAATGCAAAGGCCGGGCTCGTTGAAACCATGCTCGGTGACAACGCAATTGCCGATGTCACCGATGTCCTGTCGATGCAAATTCCCGGCGAGGAAGTCACCGTTGGCGAAAAGCTGATCGACGGCATCATCGGACCCTACACGAACCCAAATGGCGACGATCGTACCTTCCTGCTGCCGACGTTCTACTCACCTGCCGGATTGGTCTACAACAAGACCCTGCTGGAAGAGAACGGCTGGGAAGTTCCGCAAACATGGGATGAAATGTTCGAACTAGGCAAGAAGTCCAAGGAAAAAGGTATCTCGGTCTTCACCTACGCAACCTCAGGCTACTTCGATTCGCTCGTGGGTGCCCTGCTTGCAGACGCTGGCGGCGAACAGCTCTTCCAGGACGTGATGTTCTATAAGAAGGACGTGTGGAAGTCGGACGAGGCCCGCAAAGTCCTCGACACGATCGGCAAGATCGTCAGCCCCGATTACCTGCACCCGGACACACTGGGATACGCAAACGTGCAGGACTCAAAGAAGAATCAGCAGACGGTTCTCAATGGTGATGCAGTGTTCATGCCCAACGGAACTTGGATCCGCAACGAAATGAAGGACGCCCCGAAGACTGAAAACTTCAAGTGGGCGCTCTCACCCGCTCCCGGTTTTACTCCCGACGAGCGCTACCTGACGGTACTGATGGACGCACTGTGGACGCCAACTCAGGCAAAGAACCCTGAAGAAGCTAAGCGTTTCATGGCATTCATGTACTCCGACAAGGCTGCCGAAATCTTCGCCAAGATTGGTCAAGCTCAGCCCATCAAGGGCATTACCGACAAGCTCGAACCAGAACTCGCTGAGTTGTATGGTGCTTTCGACCAGGAAGGCGTCAAGATTATTCCCGGCACCTCCTTCAGCCAGAATGCAAGCGTTGAAGGTGTCAGTATCAAGGATGACCTGTACTCAACGATCGACTCAATTGCCTCGGGCAAGAAGACCGTTGATGAGTGGCAGAAAAAGCTCAACGACGATTCGAATGCTCTGAATGAGGCGATGCCCAAAGATCAGAAGTAACCTGTCCAGGTGACTGATGATCTGAGCTGGGTGCTTAAAGAAGCACAAACCCTGCTCACTTCGCACGGCGTGCATGGTTGGACTGTTAAGTTCGACCGTGCACGCCGTCGTGCTGGACAGTGCAACCACACGACGCACACCCTGTCGTTTTCTCGGCCGTTGATGACACTGTATCCCCCAGATGAAATTCGAGACGTCATCGCTCACGAAGTGGCTCACGCTCTGGCAGGCGCCAGCCACCACCATGACGAGGTATGGAAGAAGGCGGCTCGCAACCTGGGGGCGCGACCCGAGGCGCGCCTGTCTGCGGCCTTGCCTGCTCCTGAGGCGCCGTGGATCGGAACCTGTCCGCACTGCGGAGCACGCAGGTATCTATATTCCGCACCCAGGCGCGTGTCATCATGCGCGTCATGTTCACCACACTTTGATGTCGCCTTGATCTGGCAGTGGGAACACCTCGGCCACCCTCGTACCCCACCGGGGCGCTACCAGCGTGAACTGCGCTCACTGACACGCCGATCTTCACGACGTTAAATCATCCTCGTCATTACTCGTGGCACGACCTCGTCCACTACCATGGGAATCACTGCCGATCGGCGCACAGGAAGGAAGCGGATCATGGCGAAGAAAATACAGCGCGTGGGAATCCTTACCGCAGGGGGCGACAGCCCTGGGCTTAACGCAGCAATCCGCGGGTTCGGAAAAGCGGCCATCGGGCATTACGGGATGGAACTGATCGGCTTCCGCGACGGCATCCGCGGCATGGCGGAAAACCGCACCATTCCCATCGATTCACGCTTCCTCTCCGGGATCCTGACCGTCGGCGGCACGATCCTTGGAACTTCGCGCGACAAGCCGCACAAGATGAACGTCAATGGCAAAACCGTTGACATGACGGACACGATCCTGGCGAACTGCGAGAAGAACAAACTGGACTGTGTCGTGTTCATCGGCGGTGGCGGAACTGCGAAGAATGCGAACCGGCTGGCCAAAGCAGGTCTGAACGTCATCCACCTGCCCAAGACCATTGACAACGACATCGCGCACACCGACACAAGTTTCGGATTCTCCACTGCACTGGGTATCGCGACCGACGCGATTGATCGTCTGCATTCAACGGCCCACTCCCACCACCGCATCATCGTGGTGGAAATTATGGGTCACAAAGCAGGGTGGCTGGCACTGGGAGCCGGCATCGCCGGCGGCGCCGACATCATCCTGATCCCCGAAATCGCCTATTCCATCGACTCCATCGCCGCATCGATTCGCAAACGTGCCGAGGCCGGGCATTCGTTCTCGGTTGTCGCGATTGCCGAGGGCGCCCGTGACACTCAGGACACCGCTGACCTCGAAGCTGCTGAAGCACTGCTGTCTGCTGCAGACAGCCCGGAAGCAAAGTCGGCAGCCAAGATGCATAAGCAGTCCCTGGAACTGGCGCATCGCGGCAACGCATTCAAACTGGCCGAAGAACTTGAAGCGGCCACCGGCCTGGAGTCCCGCGTGACGGTGCTGGGGTATGTGCAGCGTGGCGGCACGCCGAATGCTGAAGACCGCATGCTTGGCACGTTGCTCGGCGGGGCTGGCGCAGATCTCGTGGCCAAGAAAAAATACGGCATCACCGTGGCAGCACAGGGACAGGCGGCTGTGCCGGTGCCGTTGAAGGACGTGGCCGGCACGCTCAAGACTGTTCCTCTGGATCACCCGTGGATCACTGCTGCACGCCACGTCGGAACCGGAATGGGCGACTAGAAGGATTATTCGTGACACTTCCATTCGATGACGGAGCCACCACTACCGACGGACGACCAGCTGACCTGCAGCCAGATCGCGAAACCCTCACGTGGCAGGGGTTCGGTGACGCCTCGCGCGCACTCACCCAGAGCATTGTGGATTCAGGCTGGATGCCGGAGCTGATTGTCGCGATTGCACGCGGAGGACTGCTGCCCGCCGGTGCGATTTCCTACGCCATCGGCGTCAAGGCGATGGGCACGATGAATGTCGAGTTCTACACCGGGGTGGGTCAGACTCTGACTGAACCGCAATTGTTGCCCCCCTTGATGGATGTTTCGGCGATGGACGGCAAACGCGTCCTGGTGGTCGACGATGTTGCCGATTCCGGCAGCACCCTGAAGATGGTGATGGACATGATCAACGCTCACGGTCTGTCACTGGATGGTCATACCACTGTCAAGGCAGAGGCCCGCAGCGCGGTGATCTATAAGAAGCCTCGCTCCGTGATCGAACCGGACTACATGTGGCGTGAGACTGATAAGTGGATCAATTTCCCCTGGTCAACATTGCCGGTGATCCAGCGCAGTCAGGACAATGACACCAAGCGCGTCTGAATCAGTTGCTCGCCAGATCGTTGACCGCATCGCCGCTCACCCCCGCCTGCGCCTGCTGGGAATAACCGGCCCGCCCGGCACTGGTAAGTCCACGGTGTGTGCCCTGGTGGCACGAGGGTTGGATGAGCGCGGCATCGAGGTCGCGGGAATTGTTCCGATGGATGGTTTCCACCTGTCGAATGCAGTGCTGCACGCGTTGGGTCGGGCTGACCGCAAGGGCGCTCCCGACACCTTTGATGTTGATGGGTATTGTGAAATCCTGCGCCGTGTTCGGCGTGCCGAAGGAACCGTTTTCGCCCCCGAATATCGCCGCGACATGCATGAGCCGATTGCTGCGAGCGTCGCAATTGCCCCTCGGGGGATCGTGTTGACGGAGGGGAACTATCTGGGCGTGGATCTGCCGAGATGGCGTGACGTTCGCGGCCTGCTCGATGAGCTTGTTTTCATCGACACTGATCGCACCGAGCTGGTGCGACGCCTGGTGGAGCGGCATAAGCAGCACGGACGGCGTACCGACGAGGCGGCGCACTGGGTGCGAACGGTGGACAGCGACAATATTGACCTGGTGTGTGCGGCTGCGGGCCGCGCAGATTTTACTGTGCGAGCGTAGAGTCAACCAGCCACTGCACGATCGCTGCGGTGGCAGCGCCCTGCGCCCAACGGTCAAAACTGCCGGAGCGCTGATGGACGCGGATGTGCGGGTCATCGGGCCGGGAAAATGACGTCAGTTCACGCTGGAAATTGTCCGCCCACGGTGTCTCCAGCAGGCACACACCTTCCCCGTCCAGAACAACATCACGCACGAGGGCGGCTGATGCCACTGTCTGCACATAGACCGCAAGGTTCGTGGCAAATTCCCTGATGGCACGCTGGCTGGCCTGGTCACCGTCTTGAGCCAAAGCGATGAGTTCGTCAGCCGAGGCGGGGCGGCCGTCATCGTCGACAATGGCGCGACCCGAGCGCGCCCGAGATATCACTGCGGGAACCGTCAAGGCGCCGTTGGCGCACCCGATATGACCGTACTGACATACTCCATGCGCTCCGGCCAAGGGGATATGAGCCGTCATACCCAGGCCCCGCAGCGGCGAACGCACAGCTCGCAGGCCGTGCACTATACCGTGTCCGATTCCGGCACCAACCGTGACGATGAGGAAGTCCTCGCAGTTCCGTCCCAGTCCGAACCACAGTTCCAGCATGGTCAGGGCTGAAACATCGTTGATGACTGTCAGTGGAATCGTCAGGTCGAGCTCACGGGCCAGGTCGATATCGTCCCACCCGAGGAATCGACTGGATCGGACAACCGTTCCGTCCACCTGTCCTCCTACGCGCCGGATCTGGCCGACCAGTGGCTCTCGGCCGACGGCACGCAGCGCTATGGCCTGCCCAAGGACTGGGATACCGAGGCTTTGTTCTACAACGAAGACATGGTCAAAGATGCCGGCTATGCGCCCGAAGACCTGTGGAAACTGGAATGGAATCCGGCTGAGGGCGGTTCCTTTGAGAAGTTCCTGGCTCATCTGACCGTCGACGCAAACGGTGTGCGCGGCGATGAAGAAGGCTTCGATAAAAACAACGTGAAGGTCTACGGAATCGGATACAACGACGCTGGTTCCGGCTACGGACAGGTCCAATGGTCGCCGTACGCGCTGTCGAACGGGCACTGGACATGGACCGACAAGAATCCGTGGGGTCAGCACTTCAACTACGATGCCCCTGAATTTCAGGAAAGCATCACCTGGTGGCGCTCGCTCATCGAAAAGGGCTACATGCCGCCTTTGTCGGTGGCGTCCTCCGGCATCGGCACAATCGAATCGCTCGGTTCGGGTGCCTATGCGACGCTGATTGAAGGATCGTGGAACATCACGAACATTGCCACGACCACGGAGCTTCCCATTCAGGTCGCACCCACGCCCATCGGCCCAGATGGCCAGCGTGCATCGGTGATGAACGGCCTGGCTGACTCGGTGTGGATCGGGACGTCGCATCCGGAAGAATCGTGGCGGTGGGTGAAGTACCTGGGTTCGGCTTCTTGCCAGGACGTCATCGCTAAGCAGGGTACCGTGTTCCCCGCGATCATGTCGTCAACGGAAAAAGCCATTAAGACCTTTGAGGACATGGGGATCGACGCACGCGCATTTTCCGTTCATGTCGAAGAAGGCACAGCCGTTCCTTCCCCGGTGGCTGACCGCTGGGCACAGGTCGAATCGTTGATGAAACCGGCAATGTCCGCTGTCATCGCCTTCGAAGATGACCCGTCAGCACTGACCGAGGCCAATAATCGCGTCAACACGCTGATGAGTTCGAACAGAGACGACGAATAACACGATTCGCCGTCACGCAAGTCGCCCTCGTTCATGATGAGCGAGGGCGACTTGCTGTCTGGGCCACTCATCACGCTATGAGCGTGTTCCTAACCTTTCACTCCGCCAACTTCCACTCCGCGGAAGAAGAACTTCTGAGTCGCTGCAAACAGGACGATAATTGGCAGGAGGGCGATAATCGTTCCGGCAGCCACGACCCTCGGATCAGATCCCAGCGTCTGGTTCGAGGCCAGGTACTGCATTCCAACTGTGAGGGTGTACTTTTCCGGGTCTGACAACACCACGAGTGGCCACAGAAAATCATCCCAGGCGCCAATAAAGCTCATCAGGGCAACGACCGCTGTCATGCCTCGGGCATTGGGCCACACAATGTGGCGTATGCGCTGGACTGTTGTAGCACCGTCGATGGCAGCAGCATCCAGAATATCCTGTGGAATAGCTCGACAGGCCGTGGCCATCAACAAAACGTTGATCGCACCGATCGCTCCGGGCAGGATTACTCCAACAAGTGAATTGGCCGCCCCCAGCGCTTTCACCGTCAAATACTGACTGGTAAATGTTACTTCGCCAGGCAGCAGCAAGGTGGACAAAATGATTGCCATGACAACCGCCTTGCCTTTGAACTTCATGCACGCCAACGCATACCCTGCGAGCAACGAGAAAAAGCAGTTCAGGACAACGACCGACACCGCAACGATCAAAGAGTGCCACGCGTATGAAAACACGGGAATGGTGCGCATGACTTCTCCGTAGTTGCTCAGAGTGAAGTCATGCGGAATCAGACTGGGAGGGAACGAATACAGATCTTCATTCTTCCCCTTGAGAGACGTCGTAAGCTGCCACAGAAACGGGAAAACAGAAATGACGAAGATGACGATCAGGAGGATATAGCGAATCGTCAGTCCTGAGATCTGGCGCGTTTTCTTTGATGTCATTGTGACACCTTCTCTTTTTCGGACCTCTTATCGCCGCGTTCAATGGAACGGCGCACTTTTCGCGAGAGCCTGTGGATTCTGATCGCTTCGCGGATCTCCTGTCCCTGATTCATCCACCCAACCATTACCAACGGCACAATGGTGAGCAGGAACAAGATCACAGACAATGCCGATGCATAGCCGAGGTTCCCTGCCAGCCCCGAACCGGTCTGTTTGATATGTCCCACCATGGTTTGTGCTTCACCGCCGGGGCCGCCTCCGGAGCCAACAATCGTATAAATCTCCGTGAAAACTCGCATCGCCGACACTGTAATAAGGGCGGATATCAGGAGCATTGCGCCGCGAACACCGGGCACCGTGACAGACCAGAATTTGCGCCACGCTCCTGCACCATCGATCTCTGCAGCTTCGTATAGATCCGGATTGACATTCGACAGTGCAACCAGATAGATCACCATGTAATATCCCAGCCCCTTCCACACCGTCAGAGTGATGGCGACGAAGATGATCCACCATCGGTGAATCAAGAAGTCGACGGTACTGAGCCCGAGAGCATCAAGTGTGGCGTTCACGATTCCGCGAGATTCGAAGAGCCATGCCCAGATAATTGCCACCACAACAGCAGACGCAATGACGGGGAAATAGAAGGTTGTGCGAAAAAAGCCTATTCCCGGAATGTTCCTGTGAACCAACATGGCCAGAAGCAAAGGCAGGAATGTCAGCAGCGGAACGCAGACCAAGGCATAGACAAGGACGTTACCGATGGCGAAGTGAAAGATCTCATCGTTCAGGAGGCGCCTGTATTGATCGAATGCCACGAACGTTGCTGGCTGTAGGGGCTTGGCGTTCGTAAAAGACAGGATGACAGTATTGAGGAAGGGCAACAGTGAGAAGACCAGAACCCAGATAACAGCTGGGGCCAAAAGAATGTACGGCGTGTACCACTTATGCATGCGCATAGAGAGCCACCTTTTTGATTAACGTGATTAGCAGACCGAAGTTCCGGCCTAAAAGCGCGGCGGGCTTTCTGGCCGGAACATTCGGAAAAGATCTCATCGATCAGTTGTTGAGCTCAGCGTTGGCGTTATCCTCTGCTTTCTTCAGTGCTTCCTCGGCAGATATGTCACCACGAACAGCCAGAGCGATCTGCTGGTTGTAGTAGTTACTGATCTTCTCAGTGAGCTGGAATTGCTCAGGTTGGGTCTTGCCGGAAATAGATACAGTCGCCATCTCGGTGGCTTCCTTTTGCAGCGGGTTCTCAATCACAGAGGTAAAGGACTCCGGATTCTCGTTGCCTTCTTTCGTGCCAGGGAAGAAGCCTTGGGCGATCTTCAAGAACTCAACCTGGTTCTCATTGCTGGTCACGTATTGCGCGAATTTCAGTGCCAGCGGCTTGGCTTTCGAGTTGGCTGACACGGACAGTGCCTGGCTGAACAGAGGTGGAATACCGAAACGTGGCGTTGTCTTCGTAGCTTCAAGGATGGAGGGAGCTTCTTTTTCCAGCTCCGACGCAAATCCTCCTGAACCGGTTGTCCAGGCGACTTTGCCTTCCTTGTAGGAAGCAGAGTTGCCTACCCACTCACCGGACAGTGCTTCAGCCGGCATGGCTCCCGCCTTAAATGCTTCGGCGTATTTTTCGACAATCTCCCTAGCCCGATCAGTAGCAAACGTGAACTTCCCATCTTTCATAATCTCAACACCCTCCGAGGCGAGCGTCGCCAAGGCAGGCAGATCGGAAACTACTTTCACTTCACCGTTGGTCTTCTTCGCCGCGTCGATCGCCATGTCAAGCATGTCATCGAGTGTTTCAGGCAACGTGCTGACATCAACACCTGCTTTTTCAAGCATGGCGGTATTCCACCAGTTCACGTCGGTTCCCAGGTACCACCCATATCCGTATGAGCCGCCTCCTGCATCGTCAAATGTGTACGCTTTCGTCACGCCGTCGACATAAGCATTGAGGGCTTCAGGATCCGCCTTCGCTAAATCTTCCAACTGTCCAGCCTTGGCCAACTGATAGGCATACTGGGGTGGAAGGTTAATGACGTCGGGTAACTCACCGGAGTTTGCCTGTTGAAGAACCTTGTCTTCGTAGCCGTCACCGGGCTGATCCATCCACTTGATCTTCGTTCCTGGGTTCTCTTTTTCGAAGTCTGCAATGAGCTTTTCGAAATACGGTGTGAATCGGTCATTCTTCAGCGACCATGTCTGAAAAGTGATCTCCCCTTCGACCGGTCCACTCTGAAGCGCATCGTCTCCGGATTCGTTCGTCGTAGTGACCGGACCACCACCAGTGCAGGACGTCAACCCCATCAGCATTGCCGTACCTGCCAGCATGGCAAGACCGGCTTTATTCCAAGCCTTCATCTGTGTTTCTCCCTCGAAAATATGATGACATGTGCATTGCGCACAGCAACCAGTATGACACTAGTAGCACGTATCAGGTACATCAGATTAGATCTTCCGTACATTCCGTCAGGCTCACTGATTTCTATATAATTTCTCTAGAGCACAAGGGCTTCGGTACCTGGCGCTGGCCGTTCCTGCTGCACAACAGCAATTGAAGTGAGAGCTAGGATGGTTCGTTCTCCTGTTCTTCAGGTGAGCACACCGCCATTCCCACATTGTCATACTCCACGCGAGAAAGAGGCTGTCATGAGCAGTATTCGACCGATTGCCTTCGGCGTAAATTACACGCCCCGGGCAGGCTGGTTTCATTCATGGCTCGACTTCGATGCCGATCAGACAGCACGCGACCTCGATGCGATCGCCGCTTTAGGAATGGATCACATCCGCATCTTCCCGCTGTGGCCATTGCTCCAACCCAATCGCACACTGATTCGCCAATCAGCAATCGACGACGTGCGCCGCCTCGTGCAGTTGGCACACGAACGTGGAATGAGCACATGGGTCGATGTCCTGCAGGGACACCTGTCATCTTTTGATTTTCTTCCTTCGTGGACGTTGACCTGGCATCATGATGATCTCTTCACGTCCGAGCGTATTCGCAGCGGACAGGCCGCCCTCGTCAATGAGTTGAGCACACAGTTGGCTGACGAGCCCGGCACGGCCGGCATATGCATTGGAAACGAATTTCCTCAGTTTGCCGCAGCACGCCATCCCGAGCACAGCAGGGTCGATACAGACGGAGCGCGTCGCTGGCTCACTGAAATATTCGGGGCAGTTGATCGACGCTGTGCATGCGTGCACTGCTTTGATGATGACCTCTGGTTCGATGCCACTCATCCGTTCATTCCACCATTTGCAACGCAGTTCGGCGATCTGACTACCGTTCATTCGTGGGTTTTTGCCCACGTCGGGCCGCGTTACGGCAAGCGGCATCCGGCACTGGAGGTATTCGCGCGCTACCTGGTCGAGCTGGCCTGCGCATGGAACAGATACTGCAACGTGCCTGACCGCGGCGTATGGCTTCAGGAGGTGGGCGCTCCGATCACATGTGTCACGGCTGAGGACGCTGCAGACTTTGCTACCGCAACAATCCGCGGAGTGATCGACGTGCCGGAGTTGACTGGCATCACCTGGTGGTGTTCCCATGATGTGTCCCGCAAACTGGCTGACTTCCCCGAACTGGAGTATTCACTCGGCCTGATCGACAGCGACGGTAAAGTCAAGCCCGTCGGGCGGGCAGTAGCCGAATTTGCTCACGCTGTGCGTTCCGGTGACAATATCGGCACGGCTGGCGCTGACTCAGCTGAGCGTCCCGTACTAGACGTGCCAGCAGACCCCGCATTGCGTCACGAGGCAGGCCCCCAGGGCGACGTCTTCGACACTTTCCAACGCATCTGGACCAGGGATCACGTGTGGCCTCAGCTGCGTGTAAACCACGCGTGATAGTACGCGTAGAAGTTCGCGTTGCCCCAGCTTGAACACTGGTCGCCGGGATGACCGGCGAGTGCGGCATCGTTGGGCTGGTAAGGCGTGTAGTTATACAGATTCGCTGTGGCCTGATTCTCCACCATCACATCGCTGCCACCGCACGCCTCGTCGGGGTGGAATCGGATGGTGTTGACCTGTCCAGGAATCACGTCGTACATGCCGGGGGCGCCCTCGTAAATTCTGAACTGCCTGGCAGCGTGGAAAACCTGCGTGGCAAAACCTGCATACTGCGGGTCGCACGTCTGCCGGTCGGGGCATGCGTATCCCATCGCGGAGGCGTAACGACTCGGGACCAACTTCGCGCCCGAAGCAGTGATCAATCCCTGTTCCTTTTGAAGCATCACCAGCAGCACTTCCGGGTTAATACCGCAGCTGAGAGCAGTTTTGGAGACAATCGATGCCGGGGTATCGCCCGCCTGGCCCGCAAAACCATCGCAGTACTCGTCGGCGGGGATGTCGGCCGTGTCTTCACGGTAGGAACTCAGGCACGGCGTGCCATCGGGGTTGGGTCTGCAGCCATCGTTCCACTGGGTGATGAACGCTTCGATCTGATCCTGCGTCAGTGCGCGGTCATTGAAGAATTCCTCGTCAGAGATGATGTTCGACGGGTCGAAGCCCGAAAAATCCAGCGGTGGTGTCACAGGCCCCGAAGGTGGCGCAGAGTGCGCGGGCGGTTCAAACGTGTCCTTCTTACTGCGGCTAGACAGCGTCGTCGTCACAAGAACGACCAGCGCGATCACCACGGCGACTGCGAGCATGATGATTCCGATCGACGTCAACGCTGCCCGAGGCGACTGGCTGTCGGAGTGGTGCCTATTGCCTGTGCTCACGGATATAGTCAACCACGCCCGGGATAGAGCGTTCGAGAACCTCGAGGGTGTCGACGAAATCCTGATGCCCGCCATACCACGGGTCAGGAAGATCCAGGTCCGAATCTGCCTGCGGATCAAATTCGCGCATCAGGTGGACATCCGGATCCGTTCCAGTGCGTGCAGCCATGCGCTCGATTGCCCGTTCATGGCCGCGAGTCATCGGGATGATCAAATCCCACTGGCTCAGTTCACTGGGCAGCAGCTGGCGCGCCCGATGGGTGGGGATGCCGTATCCTGCTTCGCGCAGCACACGCTCGGCACGATAATCGATCGGGTTACCTTCCTCCTCATCGGAGATCCCTGCCGAATCCACTCGCACATCAAGGTCCGCGTGCTCGACAGCTTCACGAAGGAGCTGTTCGGCCATTGTGGATCGACAAATGTTTCCGGTACATACCATGACTACTGAAAACGACATGCGACTATTGTGCCTGATCCACCTGAGTGCCGCCGATCAGGTCGAGCAGCTCACATACCGCTGCGGCAGAGATGCGCGCGGCCTTGTCGCCGTCCATGTGGAAGTCCTGGCCGGCCTGCGGGCCGCACAGGTCGGATACCGCCCGCATGCTGATCCAGGGGGTGCGTGTGCCGAAACAGACCTGAGCTACACCGGCTGTTTCCATGTCGGTCGCCAGCGCTGCAGGGAAACGAGTGCGAACAGTGTGGACAGTGCGCGCGGTGACAAATGAATCGGCGGAAATGACCTGGCCGGCGCACACACCCTCGACACGGGCGGCACATGCCGCAGCGCGCTGCCCTGCAGTGTATTCCGGAGGCATCTGCGGAATCTGGCCGGGTGCGTACCCGAATTCTGTGGCATCGGCACTGGAATACACGGTGCTGGTACCGACGATGACGTCACCCACCTGGGCTTCCTCATCCAGGCCACCGCATGTTCCGGCAACAACGACTAACGCAGTCGCCGGGTCCTCGACGAATGTGAGTGCGCGGGCTGTGGCGCTCGCAGCATTCGCCAGGCCGATACCGGATTCGACCACCACGACGTCGTGGCCGCGCAGTGTCCCTCGCGTAAAGACCTGCTGGTGAGTGTCAGCATGGCCGATAATGTGGCGGGTGGCGCCTGGCTCAAGCTGGTCGACAAACGGTGCTGCTTCCATCGCCATGGCGCACTGGATAAAGATCATCACGCACGTATTATCGCCGGCCTGCAATCCTGCCGCCACCTTTGGATATACGTGTGTCCTACACTGGAAATGTCAGGGACAACGGAAAAATCTCCAAGTTTAAGATCAGAGGGAGCCACAGATGACGTTACCCGCGCACAGCGATCTTGCACCCACATACTCACGCTCACCGAAATCCGAGCCACGCAATGTGATCGTGCATTTCGGAATGGGAAACTTTCATCGAGCTCACCAGGCCGCCTACCTTGATGAACTGTTGAGTCAGCATGATGATGACGTGCCGGAGTGGGGCATCTGCGGTGTAGGCGTGCTGGAGCGAGACCGACGTATGCACGATGCTCTGCATGCGCAGGACTGCATGTACACTCTGGTCCTCAAAGCACCCGATGGCTCGTACGATGCGCGCGTGATCGGCTCGATCATGGATCACATGCTGGCGGTAGACGATACTCAGGCAGTGCTCGACGTGCTTGCAGCTCCCTCGACCCGCATTGTGTCGCTGACGATCACCGAGGGAGGCTACCCGATCGATGATGCGACCGGTGAATTCGCCCCGGATGACGCTGCGCGTGAGGACGGTCAGTCACCTCAGTCGCCTCACACGCCATTCGGATTGATCGTCGAGGCACTCAGGCTGCGCCGCGAGCGCGCAATTGAACCGTTCACCGTACTGTCGTGCGACAACCTGCCGGGCAACGGTCACATTGCGCACGATTCAGCCTGTGGGCAGGCAGCACTGTCGGATCAGGAGCTGGCGCAGTGGATCGACGACAATGTTGCGTTCCCGAACTGCATGGTCGACCGGATCACGCCCGTGACCACTGACGAAGATCGCGAACTGGTCGAACAGCAGTGGGGGATCGAAGATGCGTGGCCGGTTGGCGCTGAACCGTTCATTCAGTGGGTTATTGAAGACAAGTTCCCGGCAGGCCGCCCGCAGTGGGAAGAAGTCGGCGCCCAGATGGTCACGGACGTGGTGCCCTACGAGCTGATGAAGCTCCGCCTGCTCAACGCCGCCCACCAGATGCTCGCACACTGGGGCCGCCTGTTGGGAATGACCTACGCGCATGAGGCCGCTGAAGATCCGGACATTGAAGCTGTGACGCGCGCCTACCTGGAGCGTGAAGCGCTGCCCACCCTGCGCCCCGTGCCGGGCATCAACCTCGACCAGTATGTCGATACGCTTTTCGAGCGCTTCACCAATCACGCCATTGCTGACACGCTGAATCGTCTGGCCGAAGACGCATCGGACCGCGTGCCCAAATTCGTTCTGCCGGCTCTGCGCGGATGCATCGAGCAGGGTCGCCCGGTTGATCTGGGTGCGGCGATGTGTGCGGCGTGGGCGCTCACACTGGAAGGCAACGACGAGGACGGCGCGCCGATCACCATCAACGACCAGTATCGGGATCGCCTGATCTCGCTGGCGCAGCAGCAAAAGGCCGGAAATACGCGCGCTTTGCTGAGCGATGCCCGCCTGTTCGGCGAGCTGGAATCAACCAGTGAGTTTGCGGATCGCTTCGAACACTGGCTGCACGCAATTCGGCGCGACGGTGCCCGCGCCGTCATGCGTGAGCTGATTGCTCAGGCGAACTGACGCTTAGCGGGCTGCCTCACCGGCAGCACACGCAACTCCGATGATTCCGGCGAGGTTACCCAGCTTCGCCGGAATGATCGGTGTCTTCAGGTCCAGCAACGGCAGGAACTTGTCGTGATTTTCCGACACGCCGCCCCCTACGACAAACAGGTCAGGTGAAAAGAGCATTTCGACATGCGAGTAGTAGCGCTGGAGACGCTCTGCCCACTGCTCCCACGTCAGGTTGTACACCGTCTTCTGGCGGGCTGACGCGTGTGACTCGGCGTCACGCCCGTCAATTTCAAGGTGTCCCAGCTCGGTGTTGGGAACCAGTGTGCCGTCAATGAACATGCCGGATCCGATGCCCGTTCCCTGCGTGGTGACAATGACAACGCCTCCTACGCCGGCGCCTGCACCAAAGCGAACCTCTGCCAGGCCGGCTGCGTCGGCATCGTTAATGACGACGGTGGGCCGTCCCAGCTGAGTGGAGAATCGTTCCTCGGCGTTGATGCCAACCCATTCCTGGTCAAGGTTCGCCATGAAGGGGATCACGCCGTGTTTGATCGGTGCGGGGAAAGAAATGCCGACGGGCACGTCGTCTGCAACGTCAAACTGGTCGATCAGTTGTTGGCATGCGGCGATGACGTGGTCCGGGGTGGCCGGAGCAGGTGTGGGGATTGTGATGGGGTCGCGCAGGACGCGCCCGGTCTTCAGGTCAACGAGTGACCCCTTGACGCCTGATCCACCAATGTCGATTCCAAATGCCTGGGTAGCCATGGGACCTGCTCCGCTCTTCATGCCACGATTGTTTACTTACCGATCTTACTATTCCACCACGTCGCCCTCAGTGCGAACATCTTCAAACGCGTTATGCCTCATTCGTGCAGAATTCGGCAGCCACGTGGTGCGGTTTCATGCGCAGCGCACTCACCCGCACAGAGCCAGTACGCGGCGGTCTGCTCCTTCCAGGCGGAACGGCCCAAAGCGGCGCGGCGCGGCGAGGCGTTGATTCTGGTCGGTGACACAGATGCGCTCCCCCAAACGGTCGACCATAACGGTACCGACCGCATCGACAGCGATAATCCCGTCTTCATCCAGCCGAATCATTGTCGGAATATCGAACAGGATCGGACGTGCTTCATTTTCGCTGACCATCCGTGCCGCCGCTGTGATGGTAGTACGTCCCGCTTTCATCGCGTCGATCAGCGCCTCGGGCGTACATTCTTCAGCTGCCAGCCATGTGGTCGGCATACCGGGGCGCAGCGGTGTGGAGTAATGATGGAAGTCTCCTCCGCCCATCACCACCACATCGTGTTTCCAGCGGGCATGCCACGCCAGGATCGAGGTGTCAGTCGGGCGCAGGTACCAGCTTCCGTGATACAGCTCCGCGCCTGGTGGTTCCGTCTCCAGTGGATGCAGCCACGAGCAGTCATCGGACACCGGGTGATTAATGGACATGAATGCGTCACGCTCAGCAGCTTCGTCCACCCACCGTTGCGCCGGCTGACGAAAATCGATAAAGCCGACCTGGCCCCACGCGTTGGCGTGCCCGCGGTGCGTTGTCATCTCCTGACCGGGAATCAGCGTAATTCCGTGGCGAGCACTGACAGCCGCCAGGTGGGGATGGTGGCTCACTGTGTTGTGATCCGTGCAGCCGAGGTAGTCAAGGCCGGAGGCGACGCCCTCGTTCGCGAGTTGCCACAGCGACAATTGCCCGTCGGAATGCAGGCAGTGATTATGCGGGTCACCTGCGTACCACGTCAGTCCGGGCGGGGCAGGCAGTCCGCGTTCACTGCCGCGCACCTCACGGTGGATCGGCTCATCGGCCGGTCCGTGGTCAATGGATCCGCTGGCGGGTGTGCGCACGCACACCGTCACGTCGCACCCGTGCGAAGGGACAGTATGAAGTCCGAGGACGACTGCCCACGTGCCCGACTCCAGGTCACCGGGAATGTAGCCCGGCGTGGCGTCGCTACGGGCAATGATGAAGCTGGTGCGCGCACCGCCGGACCATCCGCGCCAACCTTGCGGTGATTCGCAGCCCATGTCGATACCAGCGCCGCCTTCGCGCGAAAAACTCAGTGTCGCTTCGATGGAGTCGAACCCATCAACCTCGAACTCGACGCGCGGGTAACGGTTGGCGGCCTGATCCGCCAGGGTCACGTGGAAGGTGCGTTCAACAAGTGTGCGTTGAGCAGGTGCCATCACTGATCACCTCCGCCAATTCGATGACCTGTTTGAGGATCGAAGACAAGCACCTTTGAGACAGGGAATGCGAACCAGCATTCCTGGTCGACATGGGGAAGCGGACTCTCGGGCACAACTGCCTGGAATCGGTCATCTCCGCAGCGTGCGGTCAGGAGGGCCGAGGCGCCTAGATTCTCCACAGTCGCAATCCTGGCGCGCAGCGCTCCGGGCGTTTCCGTTTGCGACCACGTAACGTATTCGGGACGGATTCCCCATATGACGGGTCGCGGGTCGCTGCCGGGCACGTCAATGCTGATAACCGATGCGGCCAGCGGAATATGGATCCCGAATGCATCCAGCATCGTTACTCCGTTCTCAACCTTGAGCGTCCCAGCATTCAGGTTCATCGGATGCGATCCAATAAAGGACGCCACAAAAGCATTCTCTGGCGAGTGAAACACCTCGCGGGGCGTTCCTACCTGTTGGATCTTCCCGTCCTTCATCACTGCAATACGATCTGCCAAAGCGAGCGCTTCAGCCTGATCATGCGTAACGAACACCGAAGTCAGACCAAGCTCACGCTGAAGCTCCTTCAGGAAGGATCGCGCCTCAAGACGTAACCGAGCGTCGAGGTTTGACAGCGGTTCGTCCAGCAGCAGGACGTCAGGACGGGTGGCGATCGCACGGGCCAGAGCGACACGCTGCTGCTGTCCGCCTGATAGCTGGGCGGGTCTGCGTTCAAGCAAATGCTCCAGTGAAAGTCGTTTACCAGTTGTTTCGGCCGCTTCGCGGCGAACCTCTCGTGAGGCCCGGCGGACCTTAAGCGGGTAGGAGATATTGTCGGAAATATTCATATGCGGGAACAGTGCGTAGTCCTGGAAGACCATCGCTACGCCTCGATCACCCGGCTCCACCTCCGTCATGTCGTCGCCGTTGATTTCAAGTGAGCCCCCGGTAAGTTGCTCGAGACCTGCTATGAGGCGAAGTAAAGTGGTCTTGCCGCAACCCGACGGGCCAAGCAGCGCGAAAAATTCACCCTCATGAATGTTCATGGAAACTGAGTTCACGGCACGCACCCCGTTCGGGAATTCTTTGACCAGCTGGCGCATTGAAACGGTCTCAGTCATGATTTGATTCCTCCGTAGAAGCGAAAACCGAAACGACGGTTCACAAAGAAATAGATCAGCAACACCGGCAACGCGAAAACCAGTGCGAATACAGACAGGAGCCGTAGATCCACCTGCCCCGCCTCCGTGTAGAAGGTGTACATCACTACTGCTGCTGGCTGCTTGCTGGGATCACGCAACAGGATGAACGGAACAAGGAAGTTACCCCACACCTGCACAACCGTCCAGATTGCCACGAATGCTATACCGGGCCGGGCAATGGGGATCACAACGTCCCACAGGATACGTGCAGGACCTGCGCCGGCCAATCGCGCGGATTCTTCATAAGACTTAGGGACAGAGTCCATGAAGTCTTTCAGAATGAAAATGACGGTAGGCAGCATGCCTCCGGTGAGAACCAGGATGACACCTGTGTGTGTATCGATCAGCCCAATGGCATTCATCAGTTGAAAGGTGGGAACCATGGCGGCAGTGCCCGTCACGATGGATGAAAGCAGAAGCATGCCGTAGAGCAATCCGTCTCGCATGGGAATGCGCACCCGTGAAAGTGCGTATGACGCAAGGGTGCCTCCAACGACTGTCAGCAGCATCGTCCCACCGGCAATGATCAGGGAATTGACGATTGACGCAAACGCATACGGATTGTCAGCCAGACGATGAAAGTTGGCCAAAGACCATTCGGGCATCTTCAACGCCATCGTCGGGTTCTCATCGAAAGGTGCGATGAAAAGCCACGTCAGTGGAAGTGCAAAGAACACTCCAATGAACCCAAGCAGAATTGAAAAAACGATTCTGTGCAGGACATGTCGACCATGTGCGCCTATGGACGTCGTGCTCATGGAGTCTTCTTTCCGCGTCCCACCCGCATATAGATCAGGGCAATGATGAGGTTGATCCCCAGCATGAGTACTGACAGTGCTGCTCCCAAGCCCAGCTTTCCGCCCGGAATTGCTGTTTTGTAGATATATACCGAAAGGATTTCCGTCTTGCGACCCGGGCCTCCGGCGGTCAGGAGGAAGGGCGTAAATGTATTGAATGTCCACAACGTGATCATCAGGGTATTCGTGAGAATATGGCCACGGATGGTAGGAATCACCACGTCATTGAGCTGACGGAGGGGTGACGCACCAGCCATCCTGGCACTTTCCAGCAGCGAGGGAGCCACCGATGACAGAGCGGACGAGAAAAGCTGCATCGAGAACGCCGTTCCACACCAGATGTTGAAAATGATGATGACGGTGAGCGGATGGTCAATGAGCCAAGCGGTGTTCGGGGTGTGCACAAGCGCATTCAGTGTTCCGCCACGCCGGTCAAGCAGAGCGAGCCACACGAATGCGCCGACTGACCCTGGGATAACCCACGCGGCAAGGACGACGGATTCCAAGAGTGTGCGGGCCCACCCTGCAATGCGCCGCGTACTCCACGCGAGGAAGAAACCGGTTACCGTTTGCCCCACCACGCCCGAAAGAGCGACAAAAACAACACTGAGACGCACCGAGTTCCAAAATGAGGGATCTTTCAGTGCGTGAAAATAGTTATCCAGCGCAACGAACTGTGTGTTCGCTGCGGCGCTGCCTGTCAGCCTGAAGTTCGTCATGCCTAGCACAATCGTCCAGACAGCCGGAAACAGGAGGAACAACGCGATAAGCACGAGCGCCGGAATGACGAATGCGCTAGCTCGGGCTTTCCCGAGCCCCGCAACGTCATCGGCGCGTACGCGGCGACGTTTCATGGTGTCAGTTCGCACTCGCGACCGCTTCGGCTCCGACGATTCCTTCAAGCGTGGACACATACGTGGCAAGGGCATCGTCAATGGACACGCCTGCGACAACGTCCTCAGTGAGCTGCTGGATGGCGACAGAAACCTCCGGGTACTCAGCTACGCCTGGACGATAGGACGTAATCGGCAGAACGTTTTCCGAAACATAGGTGAGCATGGGTTCGTTGGGCAGGAGCTTTTCATTAACATCGAGCCGCGGAGAGATTGACAACGTGCCTTTTGCCCGCACCTCGAAAGCCTCCGGTGAGCTCATAAACGTCAATAATTCCCATGCTTCTTCAGGGTGCGCACTGGCAGGATTGAGAACCCTGGCGACACCACCTGACATTGAAACGAAGTCCTGCGAGCGCACGCCCTTTCCTGGCTGCATCGCCGGAATCAGCGTGTATCCGACAACTTCCTCACGGTTCTCAATCGGAGCTGTTCCCACGCCTTCAGCCGGGTTGATCACTGACCGCCACAGGTAATCGCCTTCAAGAAGAATACCGATCTTACCGGCCGCAAATTCAGCGAAGGAATTATCACGCCCAGCGCTCTCCTGCTGCAGGATCGGGTCACCAAGTTCTTCATCAACATAGATGGTCTTGTAAAGGTTCACAACTGCGCGCATCCCAGGGGTATCGCCGCGCCATTTGCCATTTTCCCACAGCTGCTCCCCGGTTCCCACCAGCATTGGGAGGAAGCCCTGCATTGTGGTCGCTTCACCCATTGCCGTACCGGCATTGAGCTGGATCGGTGTGATTCCATCCAGTTTTTTCAGTTGGCGTGCCGCATCGAGAACGTCATTCCACGACTTCGGTTCCCACGGTTCAGGAAGCCCAGCCTTAGCGAAGAGCTCCCTGTTGTAGTAAAGGACGCGGCCATCAGCGCCCACCGGAACACCATACAGCTCATCGTTGAAGGACGCGGCATTTTGAACAGCTTCAGGGATCTGCTCCCAGCCATCCCACTGGCTAACCGCATCTCCTACAACCTCTTTCAGCGGCTTAATGTAGCCTGCCTCCGCGAATTCCCCGATCCAGATTCCGTCCAGTCCGACCACGTCAGCGCTCTTGCCTGATTCAAAGTCGAGCGCAATCTTGGTTTTGTAGTCTTCATCGCCAACCCCCTGCGGGATGAACGTCACCGTCACATCTTTACCCGCCTGAGCCTGAGCTTTTTCGAATTCGGGAATAACCCAGTCCTGAATCCATTCGGCTTCAGCCGCTCCCTTGCCTCCGGCAATCGAGTTGGCAGTGATCGACAGCGAAATGGCTCCCCCATCTTCGCCCGAGGATTGCCCCGCATCCGGCTGATCGCTTTCGCCGCCTGAACCCGATGAACATGCGGTGATGAAAGTACACGTTGCTGCAGTTAACAAAGCTGTGTGAACAAGACGATTGTGACGCTTCATGATGTGAAAACCTCTTTTACGCGTGAGCTGTATTGGTACAAATTCTGATTGTCAGATTGTCAGATTGTCAGATGGTGTTCACTGTCTGATCCGAAGGGGCCGCCGCGTCAAAAGAACAGGCACGCGGCGAGCTGTTCTTCGAGTCACACCCAGTCTTATTCGCACTCACCTACTTGTCAACCAGGATGCGACATTCATCCGAAACATCTCGTCGCGTGCCGTCAGCACATGGTGTGCTCAGTCTCTGTTCGGCATATCCTCCATGCGCGTGCGTCGCGAACGTGGCGTGTACCTGCGGTCCAGAACGACGGCTGCTGCGCCGATGGCGCCGGCATCCTCGTCCATAATCGACTCCATGATCTGCACGTCACGGTGACGCTGAGTTGCGGACTCCGCCAGCAGATCCTCCACAGCTTTCTGGTAGTAGGGCTGCAGTTCCTTGAAATACGGACCGCCCAGCACGATCAGGTCAGCATCAATGAGTTCTACTGCCCCCACCGTCAGGGTTGCGATACGCTGCGCAGCTGCCTGGAGGATGTCGCGTGCTTCCTGGTTGCCATTTTCGGCCTTGTCACACACCTGGTGCAGAGCTTCGCGCACAGCGTGGTGGTCGGCGCGCGGCGGAAGATCACCGTCGATGGCACCCTTTCCGTGAGCCCGCTCTACAAGCAGAGCAGGATCGTTGTCGAGGCCACCGTCGCTATCCTCTTCGAACATGCCCAGCGTCTTCAGGATTGTGCCCACTTCACCGGAGTTACCGGACGCTCCGGCAAGCGGCTCACCGTCAACGGCCAGTCCCAAGCCAATACCGGCGCCGAGGTAGACGAAGACCATCGTTGAATCCAAGATGTCGCCACCGCGCACCCAGCATTCACCGATCGATGCCGAAATCGTGTCTTTGACAACCGGAATGGGCTTTTCAGCTCCCAGCCCTTCCGCCAGCAGTGCACCCAGCGGTGCGTCCTGCCATTCAGGAAGCCAGACGGATTCCCTAAGCGATCCGTTCGCCACGTCAACAACTCCAGGCACTGCCATGCACACGCCGACAATTCTGTCTTCCGGAACACCGGTTCGTTCCGCCAGCTCCCGGATCCTTCCGGCAGTCTGCTTCATCGCCTCAACCGGATCAGCCAAGGTTGGCTCATCGGAATCGCTGGAAGCAACGACACGGCCTTTCATATCGAGCATAACCAGGCTGGTCACCGCCGGATCGACGTGAACGCCGATCGAGTAGGCAGCTTCCGGGACCAGATCAACGATGACGTGGGGACGCCCTCGTCCACGAAAGTCCGTACCGATTTCCCTGAGGACGTCGATGGACAGAAGGTGGCGAACGATTGCCGACACAGTTTGAACCGATAGCTGGGTGCTTGCGGCAATATCACGCTGGCTCGCAGGCCCCAGACGTCTTAAAGCATTTAGGACAACTTTTTCGTTATATTGACCAACTTCTACCAGACTGGTCCCGATTCTCATCTTCCCCTCCGTTAGATTATTGAGCGACCATCCGCAACGGTGGCAGCAACAAACATAATCACCTACTACTTTACGCAACTTGAAGTCCAATTAGGCGGCACAATAGGCCTATGCACAGGATTAACGACCATTATTTCAACCGGGGGCAGGCAGTTGTTGCTCAGGGAGGGGCTGAAGAGCCTACCCCTGCGTCACTCCTGGCCGGCGCCGTCAGTGCAGCGGACGCGCCGCACCCCCTGTCGGTCTTCGATCTATTTCGCATTGGGATTGGGCCTTCCTCGTCCCACACGGTTGGCCCGATGCGCGCGGGGCTGGCCTTTGCCACCGAGCTGGAGTACACCGACACTGCACCCGAACGAATCACAGTGGACCTGTACGGGTCGCTGGCAGCAACTGGACGAGGCCACAACACCGACCGAGCCACGTTGTTGGGACTGGCTGGCTACGACCCGGAAACCGTGAACATCACCACCGTCGAATCGCTCTTCCCCACGGTCAGCCGCACAGGAATTTTGCCCGTGGGTGCCCACCGCTCCGTGTTCTTCGACATCGCGCGCGATATTCGTTTCGAACCTGAAACGATCCTGCCGTACCACGTCAACGCGCTGACCATCACGGCGTGGGCAGACCAGATGTATCGGCGCATTGCGCGCAGGCGCACCTTCTACTCCATCGGCGGCGGTTTCGTCATGATGCAAACCAACGATGACACCGCCCATCCGGAGGTGACATCCCTCGTAGCTCCCGATGCTGCCGACATTCACGGCTGCCAGGCTCCCTATCCCTTTGCATCTGGTCGCGAGCTGCTGGATCAGTGCGCATCCCGGCAGCTGTCCATCGCAGATCTCGTCTACGCCAATGAGCGGTCGATGCGTCCAACCGAAATGGTCGACGGGTACATTGACCGCATCGCCGCGACGATGTTCAGCTGCATCGAAGCGGGAATCAGCGCGACCGGGATCCTGCCGGGCGGACTCGATGTGCGTCGACGCGCCCACACATTGTTCACTCAACTGTGCGCCCAAGGTAACCGCCCTCAGCATGGCAATTCTGCAGCACCATCGTGGGCCGAGCGACCTGACGATCCGATGCGCGCAATCGACTGGGTCAACCTGTTTGCACTGGCTGTCAATGAGGAAAATGCGTCAGGTCACCAGATCGTCACTGCTCCGACGAACGGAGCAGCCGGCGTCATCCCCGCCGTGCTCGGATACCTTGTGTCGTATTGCCCTGAGGCGGGGGCCACCACGTTTACGCCCAGCGTCGACTCATCTCTGTTCGCCAGTGATGACGAGGGCGGCTCGGGTATGCGCCGCACCCGAGCCATACGCCAATTCCTGCTCGCAGCCACGGCCATCGGCGCGCTGATCAAGACGAATGCGTCAATCGCTGGTGCCGAAGTGGGATGCCAGGGTGAAGTGGGATCAGCATCTGCGATGGCTGCAGCCGGACTGGCTCAGGCTCTGGGTGGTTCACCACTCCAGGTGGAAAATGCAGCGGAGATCGCCATGGAGCATTCTTTAGGGTTGACGTGCGATCCTGTGGGAGGTTTGGTGCAGGTTCCATGCATTGAACGCAACGCGATTGCCGCCGTCAAAGCGATCAACGCAGCCCGTATGGCACTATGGGGCGACGGGAGGCACACAGTGAGCCTCGATGCCGTGATCGAAACGATGCGCCAAACCGGTAACGACATGTTGTCGAAATACAAAGAGACGTCAGCTGGCGGATTAGCCGTCAACGTCGTGGAATGCTGAATGAGAAGGTGACGAAATGGCTCCACCACCGAAGCGATACTGGGGCGTGGCGAAAGGCGCGACCCTGATCCTCGGCATCGTCATCATTGCCTTGTCACTTCTTGGCGAGGGAACATGGCGCCTGCGCATGGCACCCACCATATTTGAAACCCGGCACCTGTTCATCGCCGTCGCCGTCTTCTTCGTGGCGACCTGTGCGCACGGCATTTCCCTGTCATATGTACGGGGTCTGTGGCACCACATGGTGGCGTGGTCTGTCGGCGCCATCGCCACAATCGGCATGATCATCGCACTGGCTCACATCGTGGATCAGCGCGTGCCCAATGAACTCAGCGTCCTGGTTCCGCGTCTCGGTATCCTCGCCGTCGGCGTCATCATCGTATGCATCGGGTTGTGGCGCGAGACTGACGCCCTCCACGAGCACAATGATCACAGACAAAACAACTGGTACGTCCGCACCTCGCGGGTTCTGCGAGCCGCCCACTTCTGGACCCCGGAGGAAGCCGAGGCGCAGGTGCGTCTGGCACGTGCCGACCTGCAACACGCCCAGTCGCACCTGACTGAACCGGGTGAGGCCGACGACCTGGATCCGTGGGAGTATTTCGGCACGCCTGAGGAGTATGCCGCGCGTTTGACGTCACGCCCGGAAGTGACATCGAATCCCCTGCGCACTGCCCGCTGGTACTACCTGATGACGGCTCTCGTTCTGGACGGCTGGGCCACGTATCGCACATTCGTCCATCCGATGAACTGGCTCACCGTGGTGTTACACCTGCTGGCCCTGGTCGCGGTCTTCCTGTTCGTATGGGCATCCATCACGTTGCATCAAAGTGGCCGCTAGGCGCCCTCGACAATGAAAGGAGGGACGCATGAGTGAGGTGAAAGCCCTAGGAGCCGGACGTTTCGCGCCTTCTCCGTCGGGGGATCTGCATGTGGGTAATCTGCGCACCGCGGTGCTGGCGTGGCTGTGGGCGAAGGCAACGGGCCGGCGTTTCAAGTTACGCATCGAGGATCTGGACCGGGTGCGCTCAGGAGCAGCTGACTCGCAGATCGCTGACCTGACGGCGCTGGGTCTGATGTGGGATGCGCCAGTCATGTATCAGTCAACCCGCCTGGATGTGCACCGCCGCGCGATCGACTACCTGGTGGAGCAGGGACTGGTTTTCGAGTGCTACTGTTCGCGCCGCGATATTCGTGAGGCTGCGTCGGCTCCCCACCGCCCGCCGGGCCACTATCCCGGCACGTGTCTGAACCTCAGTGATGCGGAACGAGGGCGACGCCGAGCGGCCCTGGCTGAATCTGGCAGGCGTCCGGCGCTGCGGCTGCGCGCCCCGATGGATGAGTGGACCATTCACGATGAGCTCTACGGTGAGGTGCGCGCTCCGGTCGATCATTTTGTCATTCAGCGCTCCGACGGTACGCCCGCCTATAACCTGGCGGTCGTACTGGACGATGCGGCGCAGGGTGTGGATCAGGTGACGCGTGGTGACGACCTGCTCAGTCAGGCGTCGGCGCAGGGAGCGCTGGCCGACATGCTTGGAATCGACCAGGTGAATTTTGTCCATGTCCCGTTGGCGCTCGCCGCAGGCACCGGTCAGCGCCTGGCGAAGCGCGATGGCGCGGTGACGCTGTCGGATCTGCGCAAGCTGGGGTGGACGGTTAGCGACGTCATTGAGTGGATCGGTGAATCACTGGGGGTTCGCGGTGCACGTTCGATCAATGATCTTTCTGACGCGTTGGATCTGTCGGCGCTTCGCGCCTTGCCGCGAGATCCCTGGATGGTGACGCCGCCCTCGCAAATAAAGCAAAACCCCGACCGGTGGATCGCACCGAGCGGGGCCGCTGCGCGCTCGAAGGGACTCGAACCCCCAACCTTCTGTTTGGTGTCCAATAATGTGGTCAACCTCGATGACTACCGGCGCGCTATCTAGCCATATAGCCTGATCAAACATGAAACAGCGAACGATCACACCGGCATGGCAAAAGTCTTTAGCCGAGTGGCGCGCGGCGCTGGTTGCAGCCGGTCGCACACCACAGACCATTGAGACACGCCTTGAGCACATGCGGCGCATGTCGCGGCAAACGGGCGCGCTTTCTCCTGCTCTATTGTCTCGCTCACGCCTTATTGAATGGGCGGGCGGCCACACATGGGCGCGTGAAACACGCCGGTCAATGTATGCGACTATCAAAGCGTTCTACAGATGGGCACTCGAAAGCGGCACAGTCAATGATGACATTTCCGACGCGCTGCCACGGGTAAGGGCTGCTGCTCCTGCTCCACGGCCGGCTGATGAAAGCGCCTACCGCGCGGCACTGGCAGCGGCCAGTCCTCGCACTCACGTTATTTTGCGTCTCGCTGGTGAGGCGGGTCTGAGGCGCGCTGAGATAGCACAGATCAGCACTAAGGATCTTTATCGTGATCTCATGGGCTATTCGCTGAGAGTACACGGCAAGGGCGAGAAAGTGCGCGCGGTGCCCTTGACTGATTCTCTTGCGCGTGAGGTGCGCGGGGTGCTGGCTGATAGCGCCTCTGGCTGGCTGCTGCCCTCTGAGCGCGGCGGGCACCTCTCGCCTCGCTGGGTCGGCAAACTGGCATCACGGGTGCTGCCTGAGCCGTACACGCTGCACACCTTGCGGCACCGGTTCGCCACGTCTGTGTATTCCACTACGTCTGACCTGCTTACCGTGCAACGCCTACTGGGTCACGCCTCAGTAGCGACGACGCAACGCTACGTGGCAATAGATGCCGGGCGGCTGCGTTCTGCTGTGGCTGCTGCAGCAGTCTAGCGGCGCTGCTCTAGCTGATTAATCCGCTCATCATGATGATCAAGCCGGCGCGCGTGCTCGCTTGCTGCATCTGCTAGATCGCGGCGGATTTCGCCTATCTGGTGACCTACCGCGCGCGTGCGCTCGTCTAGGCCGGTCACGGTCGCAGCAACCCCGGTCAAGTGCTTTTCGATGCGGGTCACCTGATCAGCGATACTGCTCCCGTGATCGGGTCGCAATTGCGCCGTGTCCTCTTTCACGCGCCGGGTCTTGGCAAGCGTGGCCAGATTCGCGATGAGTGCGCCTAGGCCGCCTAGGCCGCCTAGCGCGGTGATAATCATGGCCAGATCGTTCATGAGGTCTTAGGCGTGTGTACGAGGGCGGTCGCGGTGCCAAGAATGGCTGACGCAAGGCTAATCCACATAGGCACTACTTCGGCGGTAATAATCCCGTAGGCACCTAATAGGGCAATGACTGCGAGGCATATCCCGTAAAGCCATGCTCTAGCCTGAGGCGTGAGCCATTCAACGCGGCGCGGGGTCAGATCAGCGCGCGGCGCGGGTGGCGCGTCGGCCATATGCCGAGGCGTGTACTCGCTCATTATTCGCTCTCCTTGCCTGTGGTGAGTGTGATCTTGACGTCTTCTAGGGCTTGGGCTACGGCGTCGGTAATTGCGCGCGTGATCGCCTCACCGTCTAGGCCTTTGGCTTGAGAAAGCGCGCTAAGGGCTGCTGATAGTGCGCTGATTTGCGCGGCCTGTTTCTCGATGCGGTCAAGCCTGAGAACGATGTCGCCGGCATATTTGACGCCGGCTTTACCGGGTGTCAGTAAGTCAAGAATTGCTGTGAGTTTGCGGTCTTGGTCGGGTGTCATGTCATCTGTCCTTTCAATGGGTATTGGTTGTCCTGCTTGGATCTGACGGGCGCGCTGGTCTAGCCACGCTAAACGGGTGTAGTAGCGGCCGGGGCACTCGGTCGGCACAATGTCCCGGTGTCCCCTTAGCGGCAAATAGCCATAAGTGCGCCTAATGTCGGCTATCAGTTCGGCTACTGTTTCAAGGTCGCCGGTGCTCATTTCCGGGCGGCACTCAATGCCGATGCTCTCAATGTTGGCTTGCCATGTGCCAGCGTGATAGGCCGTGTTGCTGCACGCTACTAGGCATGTGACGCGGCCAGCGCTTGCGACATAGTGCGCGCTGGTTTCGGCGCGCGTGGCGAAAAAGTCTACAACCCCGCTGTGGGTTTGTCCGTCGGCTCCCCAATGGTGGATCACGATGTAGCGCGGGCGCGCGCCGTCCCTGCCTACCGTGTAGGAGCGGGCTGTGTGCTGGGTTTCGTATCGGTAGGTCATGGCTAGTCCACCACGTACTGAATTCCGTCGAGCATGATCCACCCGCCCTGATGGATCGACGAATTAGAGTAGGTCTGAATATTGATAACGCCCTCGGAATTGATCGACACGTAAATACTGCCGTTGTTGAAATTACACATGGCGATTTGCGCGGCTCCGTACTTCGGGCGCGGGGTGACGTTCGCAATATCGTAATTTCTCCATGCACTCAAGTTAAAGCCGCTTGACACTCGCTTGATTGCGCCGAAAAGTGTTGCGATACCGCCGTTAACGCGGCACACGAGGGCAGATGGATTATTCACGCTTGTAAAAGTCCATCCGGGGCGGGCTGTGAGCGTGCCGGCGTAAGAAAGCGTGTCGATTTTGTCGGCGGCTTGCTTGGCAACGGCGGGGTAATCGGCCACACGGTCGCCGGCAATCGGATACGGGATATTAAGGTTATCTGTGGTAGCTGGCATAGTTAGTCTCCTTTAGATTGTGGCGGCTGAGAGTTGTGCCCATGTGAGGCGGGCGAGGCGGTCGAAAGTCACGGGGCGCGGGACTTGCTGCCAGTGGACGGAATCGGCGCGGGTTGCCGCCCTCGTCAGTGTGAGTGACATTAGCCATCTGCCCTGATCAAAAGTGAATGTCCCACCGTCTAAATACACGGGAATATTCGGCGCTCCGGGCACCCATGAGGCAACGCCGGTAAGCATGAGGGGCAAGCCAATGCGGCGGGTTGAATCAAGGGCAGCTATCACACTGAGCGGGTCGGTGCCGGGATAATCGGTGTCCCACGTGGCGGCGGGTATTTGCCAGCCGCCGGGCGCTGTCCGGTCGAGTGTGCGCGCGGCAAGGCGGCGCGCGTCCTGCTCGCTGGTTAGGTCGGTTTGCACGCTCATTAACCTGTATCCGTATGCTGCTAGGCGCTGCGTGTCGTTCTCGTTCACTACGCGGTCGGTCAGTGTTTGTTCGCCCTGCTGGTCGGTGGTTGTTTCTTTCCAGCGCACTTCGACGGTTGTGGCAAGGTCTGTAGTATCTCGCCTGATTGTGATGCCTGAGCGCTGAACGACGGCCGCGGGGATACTCATGGCCTGATCGGCGGCGGGGTCGATGGTGACCTGACCACTAGGCGGCACGGTGAGGGCGTATAGCGCTTTTCGCTGGTCTAGATCCTCTAGGCGCACGTAGTCGCCGGTTACTGCGTGCGTGGCTGGCCACAAAATAGCGCCGGTACTGTGTGCGATGTCCTGCAGTAGTGCCCATGGTTCGCGGCGGTCTACGTCAAGCGGGGCGAGAGTGAGCGCGCCGGGCGCGCTGTCAGTGATCGCTGTGATCTTAATGCCGGCTTCGCTGATAATCCGCTCGATACGCTCACGCGCTGTTTCTCGCGGCCACGGCTTGCTGCCAATGCGGATATTCGCCATTTCGGCGGGGAATTCGGCGGCGGTGATAGTGGCTATCGGGCACTGCAAGCGCGCGTCATACGTCACTGGAATGTCAGTGATCCTGCCAGTGAACACTGTCGCTGTGTAGATGGGCGTGTCTGTGCGGGTGAGGCGCGCCGCGCTGATCGTGATGCGCGTGTAGTCCTGCCAGCGCTGCTCGTATGCTGGCCAGCGGCGCTGCATGGTGCGCCATAGCGGGGCGATGGGGTCGAAAATGACGGCCAGTCCTACCCACACGCCGGGGCGGGGTGTGAAGTCCTGCTGATAGGTGCCTGAAGTGCTCACTGTGATGATGGGGTCGCCTATTTGCGCTGAGCGTGCCCAAGGCGCGGTGAAGTACACGGGTGCCACGCTTGCGCGCGCCTGATCGGGGATAGTGAGCGTGACGGTTGCGTGTAGCACAGTGCCTGCAGCGGTTTTGGGAATGGTGTCCCACGCGGCGGGGCTGTGTCCCTCTGGTGCGAACGTTGCGGGCGGGTAAATGCGGGTGACGCGGCGGGCGGGGCTGCCAGCGGTGAGTGTTTCCGGGCTGGCTGTGATAACGGTCGTGGTCTGAGCGGGCGCGGTGTATGAGGCGGTCACGCTGACGGGCATACCGGCCTGCAGATCCTCTAGCGCGCGCGGCGCGCCGGTGCCGTCTGGTAATGCCAGTACTGCGTGCATGGTCGCCGGCTCTGGCTGGTCAAGGCGGCTCCTGCGTCCCCACTGCACGCTGAGGCCTGCCAGCGCGGTGACGCCGTGGGCGGCAAGGCTGGCTGCACTATCGGCCACACGCTGACCATTAATTGCTAGCTCACATGTGATCTGGGGTGTCATGCTGCACCGCCTAGCTTGATAGTGCCCATGCGGTACTGCTGCTCTCTCAATATGTCGCTAATCTGCCGGGCAACACTAGCTGGGTCAAGCGCGCCGTTCACGGTGATATTGATGACGGGCGCGGCCTGCTGGCCTTTCGTGCGCGGCGCGTTAAAACTCATGGGCTGGGCGGCGGGTATGCTCATGAGGTTTTCGGCGCTGCGTGTGACTGCTGCGCGCGTTGAATCAAGGCCTTTGACCAAGCCTAGACCGGTGAACCTGCCTATCTCGGTAAACACTTTCGACGGGCTAGCGATGCCAAGAAAGCCTTTCACCTTATCTACCGCGCTGCTGGCAATGCTAGTGACGGAATCCCACACGCGCCCGGCCATGCCGGTAATACCATTGATAAAGCCTTGAATCAGATCACGGCCTGCAGAATATAGCCTGCTGCCGATGCCGGCCAGCGCGCCTACCGCCTTACCGGGCAGCTCACGCACAAAGCCAACCGCGCGGGTCACACCGCTGCTGATCGCGCCGGTGATCCAATTCCACGCGCTTACTACTAGATTGCAGATCGCGTTCCATGCATTGCCAAACAGTGCGCTGATCAATGACATTGCACCGCTGATGATGCCTTTCACCATGTTGAGCGCGTACCCTATTGCGCCTTGAATGGCTTGCCACGCGCCTGACACGATGGTCTTGATCCCGTCCCACGCGCCTTGCCAGTCGCCGGTGATCACGCTGGTGACAACTTGAATAATGCCTTTGATGACGTTGAGGGCACCGCTGATCACTTGCCAGATCGCCTGCAGTGCGCCTGACACGGTATTGAACACTGTCGCGAAAACTGGCTGCAGTGCTTGGGCGATGGTCTGAATCATTGGCCAGACCTGCTGCCCAAAGCTCACGAACGCGTCGAAAATGCCTTTGATTGCGCCTTGCGCGGCCTCTAGCGCGGGACTGTCGAACGCGCTGGCCAGCGCGCCTGCGTCAAAATGCTGAATGACATCGACGATGTAGCCTAATGCGTCGCCTACGGCCTTAAAAACGGCGCTGCCTAGCGGCTCTAAAGCAAGTTTCGCGTTGTTTTTGAGTAGATCCCAGTATTCGGCGGCGTCCATGGTTTCCTTGCCTAGATCTATGATGCTGTCGCCTGAGCCTTGGGCAATAGCGCTGAGATTGTCCATGTTCAGCGCGCCCTGTTTAATAGCTTCCACGAACTGAGGCGCGCCGCGCGTGCCGAACAGTTTACCGGCAAGATCTAGCGCGCCGGCCTCGTCGCCCTTGTCGATCATTCCGCTGATTTCGCCGGTCACGCGGTTGAATGCATCGGCGGGCGCTTCACCGTCTTTAGCTAGTTCGACTAGGCCTTTACTCATTGAGTTGAGCGTCTTGCCTGCGTCTAAGCCGGCCTTGTCTAGCGCGCCGGCAAGGGCGGCTGACTGGTCAAAATTAAAGCCTAATCCCTGCAAGGCGGGCGCGGCCTTGCTGACCTTATCGCTGAGGTCATTCATTCCGATGCCGGTAGACTGCGCCACTCTAAACAGCGTGTCCATTGCTTTCGTCGTGTCGTCGCCCTCGATGTTGAAAGCGTTGAAAGCGCCGGTAGCGCGGCTAATGTCCACGTCTTCGCCTAGCATACGGCCTGCCTCTAGCACCTGCCCTGCCAGTTTCTGCAGTGTTTCGCCGGTGAGGCCTGTGCGCGTGTTGAGGTCGGCAATTGTGGTGCCAATTTTGTCAAAGTCTGCGGGCACTTGCGCGCCTACCGCTTTAGCATCGTCGATCAGTCCGTCTAGTGCGTCGCCGGTGGCTCCGGTGCCTACCCTGATGGTGTCGCTCATTTCGTCGAAACAAGCGCCTATGTCGTATAGGCCTTTGACGGCTGCTGCTGCTAGGGCGGGTACGGCGGCGACGGCTGCGACCATGCCGGCCTGCACCAAGGGGGCGGCGGCTCCGAACTTGCTTGAGAACTTGCCTATTGCGCGCTCTGCTCCGCTCATGGCTTTTTGGGCGGGCTTACTGTCGCCTAGGATCTTGATTTTCATGATCGCTGGGCTGCCCATGATGCGCGCTCCTAGTAGTCGGCGTCTTCTTGCAGTAGGTCTAGTGCTTGGTCAAGCACGGTGGGGTGGTCTAGCCAGTCGCCGGGCGCTGTCGCTGTGCGTATGCATAGGGCGGCTAGCGCGCGGCTGGCTGGGTACTGGTCATTCTCGAAACGGCGCGTCCTCTTCTGGCGTGTCGGTAGTGAGTTCGTCTACCGTGTCTAGCCAGTCTGTGAAAGCGGCCTGCGTGTCGCCGGCATGGCGTGCCTCGGTGTACGCGGCAAAAGCGGTGCCGGTGTACTGAGCGTCCTTGAGGCTCTTGCCACGCGCCGCAAGGTACTCTTCTGCTTTCACAATGGCTGCTGGCCTGAGCGGGTAGGTGTGCTCACCGTCTGGGTGTGTGACATGGATCGTGGAAACGGCCATGATCGTGGCTCCTATTCGTCTAGAACTTTCTTGATGTATGTCTCGTATTTGCTTAATATTTGCGGTTCCATTTCGTGCGCGGTCTCGAAAATGAACGCGCGGCGCGGGATAGGCGCGGGGAACGGGCGGCGCCCTGATGGGGTCTCGTCAGTCGCGATGTTCGGCCACCACGATCTGCCCCAATGGATCGCGTTGGCATATGGCACGCGCTTTGATCCCATGGATACTTCGGCCTTGGTTTTCGTGCCTGAGCCTCGCACTGAGCGCCGGAGCCAGCCTTTAGCGCCTACTGGTGCTTTAGCGCGGCTCGCTGCTGCGATTTCCTTAGCGATTTCACGGTGAATGTCTCTCAGCTCGTGAAGATCGCCGCCGGCCTTGCGTAATTTTCGGCGCGATTCTGCCGCGCCCTCGACTTGAAAGACGCTCGTGCCGCGTTTCTTGGTCATTGCTAGCGGCTTCCCGTGCTCGCGCCGGTCTGCTTAAACTCTGGCTTGCCCACTACCGGGAACTCAAACGACGTGGAGTTAGTTTTCGCTACGTCGCCGCCAATTTCTACCGGCGTGATCATACACTCGCCTGTAATAGCCAGCTTGGCTTCCTCGTTCGGGATAAACTCAAATTTCGCAATTTCGCCGGCGTGATCAAAGCACCACACGGGTAGCGACTTCGCGCCGTAGTCCTGCAGAATGTCACCGCTAATCTTGCCTGTGAGCGTGCCGGGTTCTTGATATTCCTCGCCTGACAAGACCGGCGTGGGATCCTCAGTCTTGTAGTCGGGTGAGTAGGTGACCTTGGTGGCCTGACCTGAAAAACTCGTCTTAGCCTCGTTAATAGTGAAGTCTAGGGAGCCTTTTCCTAGCTTCATTGCTTGTACTGCCATGGTGTCTGCTCCTTATAGCGTGTAGGTGGTCGTGTATGTGATCCGGTAAGCGATATAGCTTCGGGCTGGTGATTGCATCATTTCGGCGCGCGCCGTATCAAAGCCGATAGCGGCCAGCGCCTCTAAAGCCGTGTCAAAGAATGTGCGCGCCTGATCGGTGTCAGTGCCGGGCGCGGCCAGCCAGACCGTGAACTCCATTTCGGCCTGTGAGTAGCCGTCTAGTGAGATGTCCGGGTCTGCGAGGATCGCTACGGGTTCGGCTGCTGCTAGCGCTTTGAGCGCTTGGGGCGGGTCAGTGTAGACCTCGCACGTGCCGGCCAGTAGCTCCTGCAGAGTGCCGGCTTGCTCACTAATCGCCTGTGTGATCATGCGATACCTACCCCAAGGTAGGGGGCGAGAATCGGGCGCGCCGGGGTGAGCGGGTCAAGGGCGGGGCGGATCTGCATCGGCATAGCCGTGCCGTCTGAAAAATTAGTGATGTCGCGGCGAGATGTGCGCCTCTGATACAGATTTGCGGCCACTTCTAGCTGTGCTGCGTTGCGGGCGGCCTCTGGCACTTCGCGTTTTCTACATAGTCGGCTGACCATGCTTTCCGCCTGTGTTACACACAGTTCGAGGAACGCCTGATCACTAGCGGGCGCGGCCACGTACTTTTGCAGATCGTCCCACCCAATCATGTTTACTCTCCTAGCTTGATGGCCTTGATCAGATCCGGGTGCGCGCTATACATCGCGGCGTACCCGTACACGGCAAACTGCTTGGTGAGCGTGGTAATGTCCTCGTCCTCAAGCCTGAGCGGTGCGCCTGAGCTTTCCGCCGTGGTCATGGCCTCTTTGGAATATGCGGCCATGTGTGCGCCCTGCCAGTTCGGAACGCGGGTCACGGTGACGGCGCCAATGTCGGCACTGCCAACGGCTCCAAGGGTCAATGTGCCCTGCTGGCGGTCTGGTGCTCCGACAAGCTGCAGCGCTTTAGGCTGATAATCAAGATGGGTGAGCGCCTTAAAGACATCGGGCGACACTAAAATACCGTCCATAATGTAAGGCGTCGTGTCGTAAATGTCATCAAGTTCTACCAGAACGTCCATTAGCGCGTTGACGGTGAGACCGGCCACGCCACCAGTCAATGTTATTGCCGGCTTCTTTTCAGCTTGCGTGGCCAGATCCTCGAACGTGGCGCGCGCGTCGGTCTCAATCGCGGTAGCGTACTGGAACGCAAGATCAGTGAAGATCTCGTTAAGAATGACAGGGCTAGTGGTGCGCTCGATCACCTGCCGGGTCACCTCGTCAGTGACACCGCCGTACGTGTTGACTGTGGCGCTGCCAACTGTCCACGTGGCGGGCTTGCCCTGTGGCAGCTTTGCGCCCTCGGTGGTCTGCTTGCCAACCTTAAGGGTGCTGGTATCGTCGCGCCGAGCGTATTCCATCGTCATGCCCTTATCGGGCAGCGGCACGACGGTAAACGTGTTCTTAATCCTCTGTTTGGCTTCCATGCGCTTAGAAAGATCACCAAGCCACACGGGGCGGTTAATGGCCTCGAACTGCTTAGAAGTGACTGCTGCCCTGAGCTGCAGCGCCTTTTCATCGTGCCTCTTGTATGCTGCCACGTACTCGCCTAAAGAGTTGAAAGCGGGCGCGGCGGGCGCTTCACGATTTTCACTCATCACGGCAACTGAGCGCTCCAAGGTTGCCAGTCGGTCGTTGATTGCGGCCTCGTCGATTTCGGCGCGGCTAGTGGTGTCGGTCATTTCATGTGCTCCTTGTTCGTCTCTGTGATTAGTGATTTCCGCTGTGTCGTATGCGGGGAATTCCACTACGGAAAACTCGCGGGCTTTGACTTCAAGCCACTTGACATGAACAGTCCCGTCTTCGTCCTCGGTGACTTCTTTACTAATGGGGTCAAAGCCGATACTCATACGGGTCAGTACGCCGTCTTTGATCAACTGCCAGACCTCGTTGCCCCTCTCGGTCTGACTGATAACGCCGGTAATCTCTAGACCGGCCTCAGTGTCCGTGGTGCTCGTGATGCGTCCGATAGGCTCGCGGTGTGCATAGCGCAAGATCGCGCCGGTCGCGTCAACGCTTCCGGGTGCGAACTGCTCGCGGTAATCGTCCCATAGGTTAATCTCGGTGCCGTATGGCACGCCTATCCCGGTTATTTCGCGCGCCTCATGATCAACGCTCCTGATCTCTAAAGATCGCTCCTGACGCTTGTTTAGATCAATCATTAGTAATGCTCCCTGCTGGCTGGGTGAGTGGTGGCAAGTCCTCTAGCGCCCTGACCTCGTTAATGGTTTGGAATCCGCACGCTAGGGCGATTTGATAGGCCTGATAGCGCGTGAGAGTATCCGAACGCAAAAGACCTGAGTAGTTGAACTTGACGCGCTGGCCTCGAACAGTCATGCGGGTGAGTTCGTCCTCGATGGTGCGCGTGTACTGTGTGAGCGTGAAACGGGCAAATGATATCCACTCTTGTTCCACATTTGCGTACGTCTGTGAGTTGCCCTCAACTGCTGCCAGTAGCAAAGACGCGGGCACACCGAAAAGGCGGGCAATGCTCGTGGTGTCAAACTGTCTGGCCTCGATCCATTGCGCTTCGCGCGGCGCAACGCTCAGTGGTTGGTATTTCATGCCTTTTGGTAGCGCCTTGACGCGCGCGGGGTTATACGCGCGGTTGAGCTCTTGCCCTGTTTCCGGGTCTCGGTTGTTGTAGGCGGCGATGATGTCGCGGGCTTCGTCGCGGGTCATGTCCTGATCGGTGGTGATGATGCCTGAGGGCTGACCTGTCGCGTCAAAATACTTGCTAGCGTAATCGCGCGTGTTGATCGCGCCTCTAATGTCGGTTGCGGCGGCTTGTATCGGCCCAAGTCCGCTGACAGTGCCGGGCATCGTGAATAATTTGCAGTGTCCCACACGATCGCGCCCGTATGTCTTGCCCTCAACTGCGTAAAGTGTGCGCCGCTTGGCGGGGTCGTAGATGGGTTGGACGAGATGCGGATCTAAAGGGGTGAGCTGGGCGGGCGCGCCTCGGTATTCGCCCTCTGCGAGAAAATAGGCGTTGCCGGTTAGTGCAAGGCTTGTTGTCAGTGCTTCCACGAAGTCGCCGCGGGAGTATTCGAGGCTAGGCGCTCTGATAACTGACGGTGTGGCAGATTCTTCAATGCGCTTACCGTCTCGCTCCACGTAGTACGGCATCGACGCAACGGTGTTGGAGATGATGGAGACGGCACGGTAGACGGCTGCGAGGGAGACGGCTTCACGGCTTGCCACGCCCGGCGCGTCTGTACGGGCGGGCGGGACTGTGCCGGTTGGTGATTTGCGTACCGGCACCGCTTGCGCGCGGCCTATGAGTGTGTCCCATGCGTCCCTGATTCTCATACCGCACATAATGCGCGCGGCCTTGCTCTATCACCTAGGAATGTGGCACCCTCGGGCACACGGTGGAACACCTAGGCAAAGATCATGGGCGCGCGCCTCTCTGCTACGTGTGTTGCGCCATACAGTGCGACCGATGCAGCGATAAACGGCATGGGGTCGGTCTCGGACTTGTCGCGGTCGATCCTGCTCCTGCCATTGACGGTTTTCAGATGTAGGCCGGCGACTGCATCAGTGAACGCCTGTGAGTGGTCATGTCGTAGGGTTTTGAGGTCTTTCGCTGCTTCGAGTAGCGCGGCATCGCCTATCTGACGCTCGTTAAGGCCGGCGGTATTGATTTCTACTGCTTCGGTGCGCTCGATCAGATCGATAATGCGCATGTTTGCGCCGGCCTTGTCTAGCCAGATCGCGGCATCTGGGTAGACCTGTTTGAGCTGCACGAGGGCAGGTATCACCCAATTAAGACCGGCACTCTGCTTAACGAGCGCTATACATGGGCGCTCGTCTTCTAGCCACGCGGCTACAATACACGCGCCGTAAGACCTTGCCGATAGCTCGACACCGAACGCGGGGCTAGTGATTTCGCCGGCCTCGTCTAGATCGCTCCAGTCTGGGATCAGTTCGGCATCTTTGGCCACGGTGAGCCGGTTGCAATAACCGCGTATCCACTCGTTAGGGACTTCTGGCCACAATGCCTGAAAGTCAGTCATGAGCGTTTCTATTGTCTGGGTGTTGCCTAACGCGGGGTGAAACGTCGGCCACAATTCCGCGTCTGTCGGGTCTGCGTCTGGTGGTAGCGCGTATTCGACATAGCACAAGTCCGCTCGCTGGCCTGACCTGCCTACTTCTACTAGATCGTTCATATATTCGCTTTGAATGGTTCCCATAGTTGAGAGGTTCCACATCTGCGCGCTGCGTCCTAGCGTGGACTGTGCCGGCCTGACTGCTCCCACGAGGTCTGCTCCCTCGTCCCTGCTGAGGCTCCAGATTTCATCATTGATTACTAGCTGGGGCGTTTTGGAGTGCATGGCTTCGGCTCCACGGGTAAAGCGCTGAAAGATACTACCGTTAGCGCACCTAAAGCCCTCACTACCGTTTGACCTCATGAACTCGAAAGCCACACGTAAGGCGGGGTGCCACGATTTATTGAACGCTTGGCCTAGCTTCTTCATGTAGTCGCCGGCATACTGTCCGGTCTGTGCTGAAAAATAGATCTCAGACCTAGGGCGTAATAATGCCCTGAAAATGCCTAGCGGGCTAATAAGCGTTGTTTTGCCGGACTGCCTAGGCACGGTAATTAAGACCTCTCGGTACTTATAGGCGCGCTCACCATTGGGCGCGGCCTCGTACTCGGTAGCGACCTGCAGAACTCGCCTTTGCCACGGCTGTAGATCCCACTGCATGAGTTTAGCGACGGCGGCTATCTCTGCAAGCTCGTTGAGCGCGCCGGGCGTTGGCTCTGGCATGTAGCGCGGCGCGGGGTCATGCGTCCACCGCTCGGACTTCAGCCAGTCAGTCATGAGGCTTGGCCTTGAATGACGGCCAGCACGTTATCAGCGGGACTGAGTGAGCGGCCACTGTTCATTGCGGCGCGTCTTTCTAGCGTCTCTAAAACCAATAGGTAGGTCTTGCGTAGGGTAGATCTGCCTGATGCTGCGTCCTCGTCGCTGATTGCGTCTACGTCACGCGCTGTTGACAGTACTAGCTCGACGAGGGCGGCATCACTGGCAGCTATCGCGTCATCTTGTTTAAGGGCTGCGATAGTTTTCATGGCTGCGTCGTAGTTCTGCGTCGATTTGCTTCTATTTGGGGTCATATTGAACAGCATTTCAGGGCTATTTTGGGTCATTCGGGCTCCTCAAGACGTGCACTTTTCCGCATGATTCCGCCGTTTTTTGGGTGTGGGGAGAGAAAGTATCGGGGGCGGGCGTAGAGTGGCCAGCACATAGGCCAGAAAAAACACCGGCGGTCATTTCGCGTCTCTCCTTTCGAGGATCGCTCTGAGATTGTCAAAGCGCTTAATAGGTCGCTTAATCCGGTTGCCACGTGAGCTGTTGCAACCACAGTGAGCCGGCCTCAAGTTCTCTACCTCGTTGGTTCCACCTAGTGATTGCGGCACGATGTGATCGATACTCAATCTGAGCGCGCGGCGCGTCTCCTGCTCGTAGATCGGTAGGCCACACAGTGCGCATATCCAGCCGTCCCGGTCTGCTATCTCACGGGCGAGAGCGGCGCGCCGGCGCGGTGCCATACGCTGCCACGCTGTTTTGCTTTCCACTGCTCCTGCCCTCGCTTACCCATGCTGCTACATCTGCTGGTGCGTACCTGACGCGCGTGCCTAGCTTGATATATCTGATACCGCCGGGGCGCTGTCTCATTACTCTGATCGCGTCCGGTGTCATTTGCAGTAGCTCAGCTACCTCGCTCGTAGTCAGTAGGCGTCCTGTCATTGCTTCCTCGCTTCCTGCCTGATCACTGCTCTGATACCAAGCGCGCCTAGCACTATCTGACGCTTATAGACGCTGATCCTCATTTGCTCCTTACTCATTGAGTACGGCGAGACGGGCAGTAGATCTTCAATGTCATGTGCCGTGTCTAAGATCGCTTTGGCGTACTCGTAGATCTCCGTTGCTTCTGGCTCCATTGCTTATTGCTCCTGTGCTAGTAGCCGGGCGGTCTGGTCGTGGAGTGCGAGGCGTGCCCACTCACGCGGCGAGGCGTCCGGGTATGCGCCGCTCATGTAGTCCTCGAAAGGTGTCGGCTCCCTGTACTCCTGTGCGCGTGGCTTCATAGGCATAGGCGCTGGGACTGGTGCTGTTAGGGCTGGCTGTTGTTCCTTGGTGTCCTTGCCTGCGTACTGGCACGCTATGGCAATGCGTCTACATTTCGGGCATGTTACCGGCCTGCCTATGCCGTGCCTGCACTCTTTAGGTAGATAATCGGTGTTGAGCTTTCGATATTTCTTCATTGATTTATCCTCTGGGCGACGTGGAAAGCGCGCGCGGCTCCTTGGTGAGCGCGCTTTATCTCCCCTATAAGGGGAAAGATCTGCACTCACTGCCTCATGGGCTGACCTGCACAAACGCGGGTACAAGTTTTGAACATGGATCTTTTCAAGGCGGCGCGCTGTGCGCTCACGGCGCTTACGCTCACGCCTCGTTGCTGTCGGTAAAGCGTCCCTGATCCACCGGGCTAAAACGCTTTTCACGATGCGGATAATTCCGGCCTCTGGCTTACCGTCCCTGATACCCCCGCGCTGCCACTTGATCACGCCGGCATCTTCTAGGTCATGTAAGGCGTTCCTCGTCCACCTGAGGCCGTATCCAGACTGACGCGCTAGCTGTTCGGCTGTCATGTCGGTTTCCGCTTTGAGGCTTTGCTTGCGCACGGTCATAGCGCGGGCGAGGGCTTGCAGTATTGCGCGCGCGCCTCTAAAGCACGGGGCGTTAAGCGCGCTCCATTCCACGCTTGAAAGCTGATAGACCAAGGTCTCAACGGGCGCGCGCGCTGTGATAGTCATACTCATTCTGGCCACTCACATTCAACACGCTTGTAATCACAGTTCGCACACGGTGACACCACGAAAGCGCCGGCTCTCACCGTCACGGTGGCATCAGGAAAGCCACACACGGGACACGGGCAGTCAAAGATCAATACCGGATATTCATCGTCAAGCCTTGGCCGTGATGCGTAAACACACGGGCATTTCAGTATTTCTTCAATTGTCATTGCTCAATTCCTTTCACGTTTGACCACCTGACGAGGCCGTCAGTTGAGATGTGACAACCCTCGTGATCGTCCTGACGGCCACACACCACGCCACGCTTAAAGGGGTGCATGGCACCGCAATTAACGCGGGCTCCCCATGACGCGCCGGTCACCCTACTGTGGTGCTCTCCTTGATGCCCCGCTGGCAAGGTGCATAAGCACGCGCGGTCAGGGTGCCTCATAAAACAAGAATCACGCCTGTATCTAGTCACGTGTGCGCCTCGATACCTGCACGGCAAGGGCGGTAGCTGTAATTAGCCATGCCCACACGCAAGCCCATAGGGCTAGATCGACACGGTAGAACGGTGGCAAGCTCGCCATAACAAACGCGGCCACTAACATGTTGAGGCCGGCGAGCACGCGCGCGGCGCGGTTATTCTCACTCGTCCCAGGCATCGAACTTCCCCAAGTCAAACACCATTAGCTTGTTCTGCACGGCTCTCAATTCCTCAATCACACCGCCGCTGCCAACTCTGATTTCACGCGCTCCGCTGGCAATGCAAGACCCGGGCGGCAGGCCGCGGCCAAACTCCCTGAGAGTTTTCTTAGCGCGCTCAAGGTGGGCACGTGCGTCGGCTAGATCCTCTGCTGCGTCACTGAGATAGGCCTCAAGCCTGATGCGCTCAAGATGACTAACTGTGAATAGCTCATTACTCATGACTTTCCCTCTTTTCTGCTACGTCGTCGCTAGCATGTGTGCATGGGCACATACATTTCTTTTGATAATCAAAAGTTCGCTTTGTGGTTTCCGTTCGATGCGCCTGATCAAGTCCTTTACGCGCTGTCAACAAACCCTGACCCTGTAGTAATCCGCTCTTACGACGAAAACGACTTTGACGTGTTGAACATTCACGGCTTGCGCCGGTGGCATCTACACGGTCAGGACTTTTGGCCTGAGCCGACAAAGCCGATAGATGTCCTTGTTTTGTACTTGGAGTGGGACGAATCGGGCGGTATAGCGATCTGCGAGATTGACGATGTGAACGCGGCGCGCGTGAGCTTCGAAGATGAAGCGATGGACTAGAGCGCGCTATTTCACGTAAGCGGTACTCACAAAGCCTTAATAAGGCCTCAATACTTCCAATCTCGGATACTTCATCTGCTGATATATCGAAGTGCTCGATTAGAGCGGCAAGCGTGATACCAATACCGCTAATATCCTCAGCAATATCTGCCAAATATTGATCACTCATGCGCGCGTTGCCTCTTTCAGTGGCGCGGCGTATGGAACGTGTAGCGTAATCGGCACTCCCATAGCTGCCAGCTTGTCTAGCTCATCTAGTTGCCAGCGTGTCTTGCCTCTTAGCCGTGATGACACGTTGGTCTGCTGAAGTCCGATAAGCGCGCCTAACTGCGTTTGATTAAGGTGCTCGGAAGTCATGAAGCGCTTAACCTGCCTGTTGATGGCTGTCTGAGATAGCGACAACTGTAAATTGCTCATGCATCTGTTCTAGTGGTTATACCACTAGATTTGCTCTATTTCCTCCGGCGTGTCTCGTTGCATGAGTAGTGAAAATAGTTGAAAAAGAACTAAACTATCTGACATGAACATAGCAATCGCATATGAACAACGAACGCTAACCGATGTCGTGGCGGAGAACATTAGGGCTGAGGCAGCGCGCGCGGGGTTTACCCAAGTAGCACTAGGACGGGCGCTTGGAATGAGTCAGAACCAGATCACAACGAGGTGGAAGGGCGCTAGGCCGTGGCAATTGGATGAACTAGAAGGCGTTGCCGACCTATTCAACCTAACGGTTCAAGATTTGGTGACTGACCATAGTCACGGGGTAAAGCAAAGCCCCGACCGGTGGATCGCACCGAGCGGGGCCGCTGCGCGCTCGAAGGGACTCGAACCCCCAACCTTCTGATCCGTAGTCAGATGCTCTATCCATTGAGCTACGAGCGCAGTGCCGTTTGGCTGAACTTAACTTTAGACCGTCAGGCGCCTGATCTTCAAATCGAATTGGTGTCAACGTCGCCACATTCACAGTGTGGACACCACTGGTGCGTCGGCGGGTGGTGCGGGCTACCATCAACCCATGACACACGGGCATTCACCAATTCGCGTAGCAATTAACGGGTATGGCAACCTTGGCAAGGCCGTTGAGCAGGCAGTTCAGGCCGCTGAGGATATGGAGCTGGTCGCAGTGTTTACACGACGCGATCCCGCGACGATCAAGCCACAATTCTGCGAAGCTGTCGCTGTGAGTGATGCGCTTCAATGGCGTGACAAAGTTGACGTGTGTGTGCTGTGTGGCGGATCCGCTACGGATCTGGCAGATCAGGGTCCAGAGTTTGCCGCACTGTTCAATACGGTTGATTCTTTCGACACTCATGCGAAGATTCCCGAGTATTTCGCTGCCGTTGACGCTGCCGCTGATGCCGAGGGGCACCTCAGCGTGATTTCAACCGGCTGGGATCCCGGTTTGTTCTCACTGGCCCGCATTATCGCCCAGTCCGCTCTGCCAGATGGGAAGACCTACACGTTCTGGGGTCGTGGCGTTTCGCAGGGCCACTCCGATGCTATCCGGCGGATCGAGGGTGTCGAAACCGCTATCCAGTACACGGTGCCGGTCGAAGAAAACAGCCAGCGGATTCGTGCCGGAGAGGAACTCGAGCTGACCACGCGTGAGCAGCACACCCGCGAGTGTTTCGTTGTAGCGGCCGATGGGGCTGACCGCGAACGCATCGAACGCGAGATCGTCACGATGCCGAACTACTTTGCTGACTACGACACCACGGTCCACTTCATCAGCCGTGAAGAGTTCGACCGTGATCACACTGGCATGCCGCACGGCGGAGAGGTGATTCGCAGCGGTCACACGGCCGGTGGTGCGCGCCAGGTTGTCTCCTTCGGCCTGACGCTTGAATCAAACCCGCAGTTCACGGGTGCTTTCGCGACGGCAACTGCCCGCGCGGTTGCCCGACTGGCCCGCGAGGGACGCACTGGTGCAATGACCGTCTTCGATATTGCGCCCGCCTACTATTCACCGCTGAGCGCCGAGGAGCTGCGTTCCCAGCTCCTGTAACCTAGCGTGGGCATGGGTGAGCGACACCGTTAAGACGACAGTGCGGCGGTAAGTTCGGCCAGGCTCGGGCATGTTGCCGGGCCGCGCCGCGTCACTGACAGTGCCGCCGCCACGTTCGCGACGCGCACCGCTTCATTAAGCTCGCTTCCGCGTGCCAGCATCGCGCAGACCACGCCGCAATGCGTGTCCCCCGCACCGTTCGTGTCAATGGCATCAACCGCATGCGGCGCGATGGTCTCGACTCGGCCGCCCGCCGCAACGAACGCCCCCTTGCCGCCTTGACGCACAATGACGGGCGCGTCCACTGTTTCAGACAAAGACAGCGCACGCTGTGAGGCATCGTCCGTTTCGTCAATCTCGACACCGAGCGTGCCCGCAACAATGCGTGATTCGCGGGCATTGAGTGACCAGATCGGATGCACAGATGCCACAGTTTCCAACGTGTCGCGGTCGATGTCAGCCACCATCGTGGAGGGGTCGAACACGATCGTGGGTTTCTCATCGGAATCAGCCGACTGCTTAACCGTGTGCGTGCGCAGCCGTTCAATCAGCCGCAGCAGCGCGGCCTTAGGAGCTTCATCAACCAGCGAATACCCCGTCATATAGACAACGTCCCCCACACCCAGTCGAATATCGTCGTAAGCGTCCAGTGGAGTGTTGAGTTCAGCGCCGCGGGTCGAAACAAAGGTGCGTTCAGCGTTGCGATCCGTCATCGCCACACAGATTCCGGTGTCCATCGTCGTGTCGCGATACCCGCTGGCAACGATTTTTTCGCGTACCAAACGTTCGCGCGCAATATCGGCCAACGGCCCGACTCCCAGTCCGCCGGCGTATTCAGCGATGATGCCCATCTGACGCACGGCGTACATGACGTTGAAACCGCCGCCCACTTCAAGCCCGTATCCGTCAGCAAAGATCTCCGTGGACGGTTGTGGAATGTGGTCGATATTCATGGTCAGGTCGACGACGACCTGACCGGTGTGGATGACGCGACCCACCTGCTGCGTTGTCATGGCGATCCTGCTCCTAGTTGTCCAGCGATGCCTGGCGCGAGTGTTCGTCAATGAGTGCCAGTTCGTCCTCACTGAATGCCGCATTGTCGAGGGCGCTCACCGAATCAGCCAACTGAGCAGCCGATGAGGCACCGACCAGAACCGTGGTGATGCGCTCATCTTTGAGCAACCATGCGAGTGCCATCTGCGCCAGTGACTGTCCACGTTGGGAAGCCAGCTCATTCAAAGCCCGCAGATGGCTGACTCGATCCTCGGTCAGTACATCGGTGTGGAGGAAGCGTTGTTCACGCATACGCGATCCGACAGGGACACCCTCGTCACCCAAATACTTGTCGGTCAGGAGGCCCTGAGCAAGGGGCGAAAAGACGGCCATGCCCAGTCCCTTTTCACCGCAGGTGTCCATGAGGCCGGATTCGACCGAGCGATCCAGCATGGAATAGCGGGGCTGATGGACGATCAGCGGCAGGTGTACCTCCGCTGCCAGGGCAACGGCGCGTTCGGTGTCGGCCGGGGAATACGACGAGATGCCGGCGTACAGAGCCTTACCCGAGCGCACAGCCTGATCAAGGGCGCCGATCGTTTCCTCCAGCGGCGTGGTCGGATCGAAGCAGTGTGAGTAGAAGATGTCCACGTAGTCCAGACGCATGCGGCGCAGTGACTGATCCAGGGAGGCGAGAACGTATTTGCGACCACCGCCGCCTTTCCCGTAGGGACCGTCCCACATGTCGTAGCCGGCCTTGGTGGAGATGACCAGTTCGTCGCGGTAGGGGCGCAGGTCGTGGTCCATGTGGTATCCGAAATTCTTTTCGGCAGAGCCATACGGTACGCCGTAGTTATTGGCGAGGTCGAAGTGGGTGATCCCCAGATCGAAGGCCGTGCGAATAATCTCCCGCTGCACACTGATGGGGTGGTCATCACCGAAGTTATGCCACAGACCCAGTGAGATGGCAGGCAAGTCCAGTCCAGATGCACCGCAGCGCCGGTAGTGCGCACCTGGCCCACTGTATCGGTCAGGGTCCGGTGCCCACGGGCGATCGATCTGCTGTGGTGCGATAGGAGTTTCTGATATGTGCGTGTTCACCATTGGACTGCCTTCATTCTTTTCCCGCTCTGAGCAGTTTGTTCGTCTTCAGTATGGCCCACTGCGTGTGCATCTGCGAACCACTGCCGCGATGATCACGTTAACACCAAGTGGTCAATCAGACTTTCAATGTTCGCGCAATAACGTACACTGGTGAGGAATTCGCACAGGGATGACCCTGACGACTAATGAAGATTCGACACGATGACGACTGTCGGAACTGGGAGTATGACGTGACTTTGACAGATCAGGAAGCACAATCTTCGCACGAACAACAACGCGCAGATATTGACGCTGCACACACGGCGCTGGGAATTGAACTGGGTTCCACCCGCATTAAAGCTGTTCTTATCGACTCACACTTCCAGGTGATTGCCCAGGGTGGATTCGAATGGGAAAACAAGCTGGTTGACGGATTGTGGTCCTATGGGCTGGCCGACGTGGAACGAGGCGTGCAGACCGCCTACCGCGCGCTAGCCGACACCGTGAAGAAGGAATTCGACGTCACGCTGACTCGCGTCGGCGCGATCGGCATTTCCGCCATGATGCATGGCTACCTGGCCTTCGATGCCGATGGCAAACAGCTGGTGCCGTTCCGGACGTGGCGCAACACAAACACGGGGCCTGCCAGCGAAAAGCTCACTGAACTGTTCGACTTCAACATTCCGCTGCGCTGGTCGATTGCTCATCTGTACCAGTCGATTCTCAACGAGGAACCGCACGTCACGGACGTAGCGAAGATTCAGACCCTCGCGTGCTACGTCCACGAACGTCTCACGGGTCGTCACGTGCTGGGCGTGGGCGACGCCTCGGGCATGTTCCCCATCGATTCCACCACCGTTGACTATGACCAGGAGCGACTGCAGCAGTTCCGCGACCTCGTCGCAGAAAAAGGCTTCCAGTGGGACGTTGCAGACCTGCTGCCCACAGTTCTGGCAGCGGGCGACGATGCAGGTGAACTTACCGCCGAGGGCGCACGCTTCCTCGACCCCAGCGGTAACCTCGAAGCAGGAATCGCGATGTGTCCTCCTGAAGGCGATGCAGGCACCGGCATGGTGGCAACGAACGCTGTCGCGCCGCGCACTGGTAACGTTTCGGCCGGCACGTCCATCTTCGCGATGGTCGTCCTTGAGAAAGCCCTGAAGAAGGTGCACATTGAGCTTGACCCTGTCACAACGCCCGACGGCTCCCCGGTTGCGATGGTGCACTCCAACAACGGTTCCAGTGAGCTGGATGCGTGGGTGAAGATCTTCCGCGAGTTCGCTGAAATTGCCGGCGTCGATATTCCCAAGCCACGCGTTTACGACCTGCTGTACGAGCATGGCCTGACCGGCGATCCCGACGGCGGCGGCCTGGTCGCCTTCAACTTCCTGTCCGGCGAACCGATCGTCGGCGTGGAAACCGGTCGACCCATGTTCGTCAACCCGCCTGCCTCCACATTCAACCTGGCAAACTTCATGCGCACACAGCTCATGACGCCGTTCGCCGTGCTGCGCCTGGGCATGAACATTCTGACTGAGGACGAGGGTGTCCAGGTGGACCGCTTGTTCGCTCACGGTGGCCTGTTCAAGACACCGATCGTCGCGCAGCAGTTGATGGCTGGCGCTTTGGGTGTGCCCGTTGCGGTTGGAAAGAGCGCCGCCGAAGGTGGAGCATGGGGCATCGCAATCCTGGCGAAGTTCCGCGCAGACCGTGCCAATGGGGATGCTCAGTCCCTGCCGGACTATCTTGCCGAACGCGTCTTTGCCGACACCGAATCCTCGGTCATTGATCCTGTCGCCCGCGATGAAGAAGGTTTCGAGCGCTTCCTGACCCGCTACCAGGCGGCCATCAGTGTTCAGCAGGAAGCCGGCCGGGCACTCTCCACTCACTCGCAGCACGAATCAAATGACTGATCAAAAGGATTCGCGTCCCAATATCGTCCTGATTTGTGTCGATCAGTGGCGGGGTGACTGCCTCTCCAGTCTGGGCCATCCGGATGTTCAGACCCCCTACCTGGACCGTTTGGCTGGGATGGGCGCGCAGATGTCGCGTACGTATTCCGCGGCTCCAACATGCGTGCCGGCGCGCATGTCACTCATGACGGGCATGAGTCCTCAGTCGCACCGACGCGTCGGCTACCAGGACGGCGTCACATTCGACGTGGCTCCCACCTTGCCGCAGTGTCTGAAAGAGGCCGGTTACCAGACGCAGGCGATCGGGAAAATGCACTACTGGCCCGAACGCACGCGAATCGGATTTGACGACGTCCAGTTGCACGACGGCTACCTTCATGTCTCACGCGATCGCACACGCGATGTGGCGTGGTACGACGACTATCTGCCGTGGCTGCGCGACCAGGAGGGCGCAAACGCTGTCGAGGATTACATTGATTCCGGCCTGGAATGCAATTCCATCGTTGCCCGTCCGTGGGACAAGGCAGAACGTCTCCATCCGACGAACTGGGTTGTCAGTGAGGCGATCCGCTGGATGTACCGGCGCGATCCTGACTGTCCATTCTTCCTGTACCTGTCCTTCCACCGCCCGCACGCGCCCCTCGACCCGCCTGCATGGGCGTTCGAGCAGTACGATTCGGCCGAGCTGACTGATCCTCCCGTGGGCGACTGGGCTGATGAGCTCATGGAAGATGAGCAGCGCGCCTGGGATCCGACAGCACTTGCAGCCGTCTATCATCCGCGGTCCGTGCATCGCGCGCGTGCCGGTTACTTCGGACATATGACCCATATCGACACTCAGGTGTCACGATTCCTGCAGGCTCTGTTTGAATTCGGCGTTGACTCCAACACGTATGTGGTCTTTATTTCCGATCACGGCGACATGATGGGCGACCACCATCTGTGGCGCAAGGGATACCCCTACGAAGGGTCCGCTCACGTGCCATTCCTCGTGAGAGGTCCCGGCATCCCTGCAGGAGCGCGCGTCGACCAGCTGACCGAACTTCGCGATCTGATGCCCACCTTGTTGGATCTGGCTGGCGTACCCGTGCCTGAGGGCGTGGATGGGCGGTCACTGGCACCGTTCCTGCGTGGACAGGACGCGTCATGGCGCACTTACATCCACGGTGAGCACACGTTATTCGGCCAGTCACTGCAATGGATTGTCTACGAGCATTTCAAGTATGTGTGGTACTCATCGTGGGGCACCGAACAGCTTTTCGATCTGGCCGACGACCCGCACGAGCTTCACAACCTTGCTTCAGATCCGCACTACGAGTCAGCGTTGAAGAAAGCGCGCGGCTACCTCATTGCCGAACTCGAAGGTCGTGAGGAAGGGTTTGTTGACGAGGGAGACCTGGTGACTGGGCGACCTGTTCATGCCGTCCTGACTCAGCCCCATCCGCCGCTGGATGAGGGCCGGTAGGCGGCTAGCGTGGCGAGCTCGGTGACGATGACTCGTCGAGCAGTGCGCGCAGCCACGTGAGCTGCTTGCTCCCTTCACTATCTGGCCACCTTCGTGCTGATTGAAGGGGTAGACGACGATTTCGGGGGCGTCCCCGGTCTGCGATGCATCAGTCCTGCCCCACCAGTTTCGCGCCGCAAACACGGTCGAAGGTGGGCAGGTCATATCCATCTCCTCTGTTGAAAACAGAGCCGGCGTGTCGGCAGTGACTCGCTTCGCCAGGTTCACTGCGTCGAAGTAGGACAGCGTGGTGAACACCGTGGCCACCTTGTGGCGCATGATCGACAGGTAGCGGGAGATTTCCTCGTAGGGTTCCTGTCCCGTCATGCCCACGGCGCGTTCCAAGTGGCACAGGAACGGTACGTCCGGCATGGCTGCGAAACCCGGTGGTTCAGTGCGGTCGCTGCAATTGTGAGGCCGCCGCCCTAGCTTCCTCCGGCAGTGATGATCCGGTCCAGGCGTCGCTATGCGGCCCTGGCACTTGCCGACAGAGTTTGTCGCTGAGGGGTTCCTACAGGTTGAGCTGGATGGCTCGTCCCGGCACTGCGTCGATCAGCTCGCGCGTGTAGTCCTGCTTGGGGTGATCGAACAGTTCGTCGGACGGTGCCGCCTCGACGAGCTTGCCGTGCTCCATCACCACCACGTCATCAGCGATCTGACGCACCACCGCCAGGTCGTGCGTGATGAACAGGTAGGACAGCGAGAACTGTGCCTGCAGGTCATTAAGCAGGTGCAGAATCTGGTTCTGCACCAGCACGTCGAGGGCAGAGACAGCCTCGTCCAGCACAATCACTTCGGGCTTCAGTGCCAGGGCGCGGGCCACGGCTACGCGCTGACGCTGCCCACCGGACAGTTCGTTCGGATAGCGCCGCATGACCGAGCGCGGCAGAGCGACCAGGTCAAGCAGTTCCTGGGCCCGTGCGATGCGCTCCTTCTTGTTTCCGATCTTATGAACCTTCAGTGGTTCCTCGATAATGCGGAAGATCGAGTACATCGGATCCAGTGACCCATAGGGATTCTGGAAGACAACCTGGAGCTTGCGGCGCAACTCAAACAGCTCTTTGGATGAGAATTGCGACGTGTCCTGCCCTTTGAAGAACACCTTGCCTTCGGTGGGAGTGAGCAAGTTGAGCACCATGTTGGCCACAGTGGACTTACCGGAACCGGATTCACCCACCAATGCCAGGGTTGTGCCCTTGCGCAATCCGAACGTGACGTCGTCAACGGCGCGCAGTTCCTTGGCTTCGCCGCGCGCACCGCGCACGTCAAAGACTTTCGTCAGATGTTCGACGCGCACGATCTCCTCGGTGGAGGACGCACCTGCTCCTGTACCGGTGAGTTCTTCGTCCGTCACTTTCACGCCGCGGGCGTGGGCGGACTCGATACGTGCCGATGCGAGCGAGGGGGCCGCCGACACCAGTCGCTTCGTGTACGGATGCTGCGGATGCTGCAGGATCTCCAGCGCGGGCCCGGATTCCACGATACGTCCGCGGTGCATGACGACCAGCTGCTCGGCGCGTTCAGCCGCCAGGCCAAGGTCGTGAGTAATGAACAGGACAGCTGTGCCCAGCTCACGAGTCATTGTGCCCAGGTGGTCAAGGATGCGGCGCTGAACTGTCACATCCAACGCGGAGGTCGGTTCGTCGGCAATGAGCAGCTTCGGGCGGGCAGCCAGACCGATCGCGATCAGGACGCGCTGGCGCATACCGCCGGAAAATTCGTGTGGGAACTGCTTGGTCCTCTTGCCGCCACCGGCAAGTCCGGCCTCTTCAAGCAGGTCTGCCACGCGCTGACCCACCTGCGAGGTGGGGACCACGTTGTTGGCCCGCAGAGCCTCACCGACCTGCTTGCCGATACGGGTCACAGGGTTGAGGTTCGTCATCGGGTCCTGTGGGACCAGACCAATACCGGATCCACGCAGCTTCACCCACTCTTTGGTGGACAGATGCGTGGTGTCCTTGCCGTCAAATTCAATGCTTCCGCCTGTGACTTCACCGGTGCCGGGCAGCAGGCCGATGATCGCAGAGGCAGTCGTTGACTTGCCGGAACCGGACTCACCCACAATTGCCACGGTCTGGCCGGGGTAGATCGTCAGGTTGACTCCGCGCACGGCGGGAACTTTGCCGGTGGACGTGGTGAACGTGACTTCAAGGTCTTTGAGCTTGAGCAGCGGTTCAGCGTCATCTGGGTGGATGTCGCCTTGGTCTCGTGAATGCTCATTGACCACTTCTGGCGCATCGGACATGACAGTGCGGGTGACCAGCTTTTCGAGGCGTTCGTCTGTCAGCTCAGCGTCGGTCGAGTCACCCTCGTCAACGTCGGGCATAAAGCGGTTGTCACCCGAGTCGGAACTGGCCGGGTTGGGTGTGACCGGTCGCGACGCGGCGAACGTGGGGTCGTCGGGGTCAGGTGTCAGATCTGGATTACGTGGAGTTGTCACTTCTTACGCGCCTTCGGATCGAGGGCGTCACGCACGGCGTCGCCCATCATGATGAAGCTCAAAACGGTCAGTGCCAGCGCGATAGCCGGGTAGAACAGAACCATGGGCTGAACGCGCAGGGATGCTTGTGCCATCGAAATGTCGCCACCCCAGGACACCACGGACGACGGCAGACCGATACCCATGAATGACAGGGAGGCTTCGGCAACGATGAATGTTCCCAGTGCCACGGTTGCGTAGACGATCACCGGTGCCATTGCGTTCGGCAGGATGTGGCTGACCACGATATGCCAGCTCGATGCGCCGGTCGCGCGCGCTGCCGTCACGAATTCCTCGTTCTTGGTGGACATGACGGCGCCGCGGGTGATGCGCGCAATCTGCGTCCACCCGAAGCATGCCAGCACCAGGACGACCATCCACACATTGCGGTTGTCGCGGAACATCTGCATGAACACGATTGCGGCAAGGAGCAGCGGAACCGCGAAGAAGATGTCGATAATGCGGGAGATCACAGCGTCAACCCAGCCACCGAGGTATCCGGCGAGGGCGCCCAGCGATCCGCCGATCAGGACGACGGCGATGGTCGTGAAGACACCGACCGTCACTGAGGCGCGAGCACCGTAGATGACGCGCGCGTAGATATCGCAGCCCTGTCGTTCGAAGCCGAAGGGGTGCCCGGGACCGGCTGGTTCAAGTGAATTGCCCAGTTCGCAAAAACGCGGGTCCTGTGAGGTGAACAGCTGCGGCACGAAGGCCATGAGGAGCGCGATGAAGATGATGATGGCTGCCACCCAGAACATGGGGCGCTTGCGCAGCTGCTTCCACGCTTCACCCCACATGGATGAGGGTGCTGAATCGTCAGCTACGGCGTCGACGGCACCCAGGCCGGTCTCGTCAATTTCAGAGACGTAGTGCTGTTGTCCATGGCGAGTGCGCTCAATGGACGCGGAAGGAATCAGATTCTCACTCATAGCGGATCCTCGGGTCGAGCCAGGCGTACAGAAGGTCAACGATCAGGTTCGCGATGATGTAGACAAGCACGAGCACAGTCGTGAAGGACACCACCGTTGCCGGCTCGCCCTTGATGACTGCTTGCCACAGCGTGCCGCCTACACCGTTGATGTTGAAAATGCCTTCTGTGATGATGGCGCCACCCATGAGGGCGCCGAGGTCACCGCCGAGGAATGTCACGACGGGGATCAGTGAGTTGCGCAGAATGTGGCGGCGCATGACCTGTCCGTTCGACAGGCCTTTTGCCCGCGCAGTGCGCACGAAGTCGGCCGCGGTGTGTTCAGACACTGACTGGCGCGTCAGTCGCAAGACGTAAGCCAGCGATTGGGCGCCCAGTACTATCGCCGGCATCAAAAGATTGGTGATCGTAGTCTTACTGCCCACCGTCGGTGGCAGGATGCCCCATTTCACGCCGACCAGGAACTGGAGTACGAAGCCGATAACGAAGGTCGGTACTGAGATGACCACGAGGGACAGAACCAGAACCGTTGAGTCGAAGAAGCCGCCTCGGCGCATGCCGGCGATGACACCGAAACCCACACCGAGGATCGCTTCGAAAAGCAGCGCCATCACTGCAAGCTTGATGGTGATGGGGAAGGCTCCCGCCATTACTTCGGCAACTGGACGACCCGAGAAGGTGGTTCCGAAATCGAGAGTGAAGACGCCCTTGAGGTACAGCAGGTACTGCATGTACAAAGGCTTGTCGAGGTTGTATTCCGCACGGATACGCGCCTGTACTTCCGGGTTGAGGCCACGGTCGCCTCCCAGGGCGGCAACGGGATCACCAGGCATCAGGTACACCATTGCGAAAATCAGGAACGTGGCTCCGAAGAAGACCGGGATGATCTGGAGGAGCCGTCGTCCGATATATCGGGACATTGGGTATTTCCTTCGGGGTGGACAGGACATGCTCGCCCCTCTGATTGCTCAGAATCGCGTGCATGTGTGCTACAGGATCACGGAGCTGACGCCTCGCGATCGTTTCGGCCACTCACCTTTTGCCGTGAGACCTGCCAACGTCGAATGTTCAACATCGTGCAAACTTCACGCCAAAATATGCAAGCTTCGCTTGGTGAGCGTATCACTAATTCTTTTAGTCTTGGGAGCCGAGTCGACTCTTGAGCGGCATTCGCGTCACTTTTGCACTGTATGACCCATCACATCAGAGACATGTTTGTGCAGGTCACTCGGTTGGACGTGAACATAGTTCTGTGGCGAACAGGCCATTCCTGGTCGCCACAGAACTATGTAGTGCTGATCTATACGGAGCAGATCACTGCTTGGTGATCAGGTAGTACATCGGAACGCTGTGCCAGTCGAATTTCACGTTGTCCACGTTCTCCGACCAGCCGGCGACCACGTTCGAGTACCACAGCGGGATTGCCGGCAGATCCTGGAAGAGGATCTCCTGGGCCTGATCCAGCAGCTTGTTGGACTCTTCCAGCGAGCTTGCGCCCGAGGACTTGGTCAGCAGTTCATCGAATGCAGGGTTCGAATAATTGCCGTCGTTCGCACTTGCGCCGGTGGCGTAAATCGGTGCCAGGAAGTTGTACTTACCGGGGTAGTCAGCCTGCCATCCGGCTCGCATGGCTCCCTTGATGGCGCCGTTGGTGACGTCGTCACGCAGTGACTTGAAGTCCGGGTAGGGGTTGCCTTCCGCTTCGATTCCGAGGGTGTTCTTGATGGAGTTGACCGTTGCGTCAACCCAACCCTGGTGACCGCCGTCAGAGTTGTAGGCAATGGTGAACTTGCCTTCGAACGGAGCGATGGCCTCAGCCTGTGCCCACAGTTCCTTCGCCTTGTCGGCATCGTAGGTCAGAACCTCGCTGCCGGGGATCGAGTCGTTGAAGCCGTCAACGACTGGTGAGGTGAAGTCCTTGGCAGGGGTGCGGGTACCGGAGAAGATCTTCTCGGTGACTTCTTCACGATTGATCGCGTAGGAGATCGCCTGGCGACGCAGCTTGCCTTCTTCACCGGTGAAGTGCTCAAGGTCGTTCGGAATGGTGAATGCCTGGAAGATAGCAGCAGGCTGGTTCACCGAGCGCCCGTTGAGCTCGCTTTCGTAGGTCTGGAATGCGTTTTCAGGGATGGCGTCCAGCACGTCGAGGTTGTTGCCCACGAGGTCCTGGTAGGCCGCGTCCTGCTTGGCGTAGAAGGTGAAGTGGAGTCCACCGTTCTGCGGAGTGCGCTCACCCTTGTACTCGGGGTTCGGGACCAGTGAGAAGCCTTCGTTGTGAACCCATGCGCCTTCGCCGTCAGCCATGTAGGGGCCGTTGCCGACCGGGTTCTCGCCGCCGGCTTTAGGATCAGCCAGAGTAGAGTCGGGCAGCGGGTAGAAAGCTGAGTAGCCCAGACGCTGTTCGAAGTCAGCTTCCGGCTGCTTGAGCTTGATGGTGAAGGTGGTGTCGTCCACGACCTCGAGGCCGGTCAGATCGCCGTTGCCTTCCTCATCGGCACCTTCGATGGGTGCGAAGAAGTAAGCGGAGAGCATGGCCTCTTTTGCACCGAGCTTCCATGCCTCAACGAAGTTCTTGGCCTTCAGATCGGAGCCGTCAGAGAACTTCAGGCCTTCCTTCAGTTTGACGGTGTAGGTCTGATGGTCGTCAGTTTCGATGGACTCGGCCATTTCCATGTGGCTTGCGCCTGTCTCATCGTAGTAAGTCAGTCCGGCGAACAGCACGTCAAGAAGACGGCCACCGCCCGTTTCGTTCGTGTTCGCAGGGATCAGCGGGTTCTGAGGTTCAGATCCGTTGACCTCGACAATGCCGCCTGATGCTGCGGCACCGCTTTCACCACCGTTTCCTGATTGGTCGCCGCTGCCGCCGCCACATGCGGTCAGTGCAAGGGCGAGGGCGGCCGGAACCGCCAGCCATGTTCTCTTAATCCTCATGGGATGCCTCCTGATTTTTATGCAGGTGCTTCTGGGCCGCTGTGTCACATACACAGGACACGGATGCCAGATGTCACAGACACTATCGATCAATCTGCCTCAAAGCGTTGAGAGTTCACCATGTGGAAGCTACAATTTGGTCACGAATTATCACGAAATGATCAAGAACTCGTCTTCATCATTGGAAACAAGCCGAAAGCTCACGTGGTGTCGTCGCGTCACTTTGAGACAAACCCTCATCTTTGCCTCAACTAATTGTGTCTGACTTCACACACTTTGGTCAAGACTTCGCCATGGGACCGTCACCAATTGATTTGTGACTACCCTTGAGTGCATGAAACCCAGCGCTGCAGGTCACGTCATCACGTGCGGAGAGGCACACGCGACGGCACTCCGCACACCGGAGCGTCGCATCACGCAACCGCCTGACGCACTACGTATCGGCATCAGCGGCGGAATCGGTTCCGGTAAGTCGGCGGTGGCGGATGTTTTTGCCCGCCGCCATGCCACTGTTGCAGATGCAGACCAGATTGCCCGGGAGATCGTCGCACCCGGTTCGCCCGCCCTGCACGACATTGCGCAGGCGTTCGGCACGGATATCCTCAACGCTGACGGCTCGTTGAATCGTCCGGCGCTGGCACAGCTCGTTTTTTCTGATCCGGCGCGGCGCACCCGCCTGGAGGCATTTACTCATCCGCGTATTGCTCGCGAGTCGGCGCGCATACTCGCCAGCGCACCGCCCGGCACCTTCGCTGTCTACGACGTTCCTCTGCTGGTCGAGGGTGGCCTGGCATCCACCTTTGACGTCGTCATCATGGTGGGTGCTCCGGTGCAGATCCGAGTCGAACGCCTCGTGAGCCGTGGTCTGACAGCTGACGATGCCCGCGAGCGCATCGATTCTCAGGCAAGTGAGGCTGAGCGACGGGCGGTGAGCGATGTGTGGATCGCGAACACGGGCACGGTCGCTGACCTCAATCAGGTGGTCGACCGACTCATCGATGACTGGCTGACACCACTGCTGTCATAAGCAGGCTCCCCACGCCACCAGATGGCAGTGTGGGGAGCCTGACCAGATCCTTATCTGTCAGTGCGTATGACGGCGTCGTCGCGTCGCCACCATCACGGCGCCCGCCATGCCGATCACGCTGACCGCTGCGAGCAGACCGCCATCAGCGCCGGTGGCTGACAGGTGACGCCCTCCCGCAGATACGTTTGGCGATGCACCTGGTTGCGCTGATTGACCCTGGCCATGGTTCTGATCGGTGCTCGGCTCGACGGGCTGAGTTCCCGGCTCGGTCGGCTGATTTCCCGGCTCGGTCGGCTCACCGACAGGCACCGCTGTGAACGTCAATACCGGTGAGATCACTTCACCACCATTGACATCGCTGACCACCACGTACCAGCTATGTGTCCCCACCGGCACATCTTTCCACGTCGCACTGGCAGTGCCAGGTGTGGTAACACCCCCGGCAGTTCCAATGAGGCGAGTGGACAGCACGTCCGCGGAGAAGTTGTCCGTGCTGAGCACGCGCTGTGAAGGCGTAATTCCCAGCTGTGCGTATGAGACATCGAAATGCTGGTACTCATACGGATTGTCAGCGCTGCCCAACAGCCCCTGATCATCGGAATTGTAGCGCTGCAGCGAAGGTGAATACGTGCGTACCATCATGCGCTGGCCTTCGTTGTCGAAATGCAGCAAGCGCAGGTAGCCCTGGCCACCCTCGGGAAGTGCCTGGTAGTCGAAGAGCATCGATGTCACGGTGCGCTCCGCTACGCCGTCCCCATCGTCATCGAAGCTGTCCGTGCGGGTGAACGCATCGTGGTAGTGCCCCGACATCACCATCCGCACATTCGGGTTCGTGGCAAGGACCTCATCAAGGATGCGCTGCGGGATCGGACCGAGCCCACCGGTCGTCAGCATGAATTCGTGCAAGTCGATGATTGCGATGCGGTCCGGGTGAGCGGCCAGCACCTGATTCATCCATTCAATTTCCGCGTCCCCTGGTCCCCAGCCCTGGTAGACGGCAATGAAGTCGATGCCTCCGGCGGAGAACAGATCGAAGTGTCCGCGGTTGTCCTCATATGAGCCGCCGTACCACGGGTTAGCAGCGAAGCGTGCCTCACCGAAGTTCTTCGAATACTCCGAGTAGTCGTTGGCAAGGTGGCCAACATCGTGATTTCCTGCCAGAACGCCATAAGGGAATCCCGCCTCATCGAGCGTGCGATACGCCGGATTGGCACGGTCCCACTGATGCTGCTGGTCGAAGTCGTCGATAATGTCACCTGTGTGGAACAGGTACTGGATATTCATGTTGGCCCGCTGATCCAGCAGGTACTGGTGGATGGCGAGCTGATGTGGGTAGTAGTCGTCGCGCTCGTTGTAGTACTGCGTGTCCGATTCCCAGGCGAGCGTGAAATCGTACGTGGAGCGCGCCTCGTCGTCGGCGTGCGCGGGAGTCACGGTGGACTCACGCGTCGTCAGGTTCTTCCCGGCCCACCCGTCGGAATGCTGGATCAGCACGGTAATCACACCATCATGAGCATACGTATCTGTCTTGACGAGGGCGTCCAGGTCAAATTTTTCGTACGCACCATCTGCTGCAGACGCGGCGCGCGTGTTGGCCGAATCCGTGCCTGTGCCAGTGATGTGGCGGTCGACCTCATCCCAGGATCCATCAGCGGCGCGCACGCGCATCGACACCTGAGCGTTCCGTTCAGCCTGTCCGGACCAGTGCACACGCACCGTGGCGCCAGCGTCGCTGTCGCTGACAGGAATCTCGAACAGTTCATACGGGAAGGCATCATCTGAGGTGATCTGTTTGACCACATCATCATCCTGGGCAAGCTGCTCGATCTCGTCACTGGTGAGCGGACGAGCTGACTCACGCTCAGCTTGGGCAGCGTCATTCACTGTTCCGGAGGCGGTGCGAATGGTGCTGTTGTCCACGCGATCGCCTTCGTAGAATTTTGCGGTGACCTGGTCGCCTGCTTCATCATCCACGTGGGCGCTCAGTACCACATCGCCGGCTTCCACACGGGCACCGTCACCAGGAGTGAAGGTTGCAACCGTGGGGTCTTCCACGGGCGTCGTGAAGTGGGTGGTGACAGTTGCGGAGTTCCCCAGTTTGTCGACGGCAATGACGGTCAGTTCATGGTTGCCGGCCGGCAGTGACGTCGACGAGGTGGTCAGCGGAAGGGTGATGTCCTTGCCGTCGAGTGTTGCGCTGAGTGAATCCAGTCCAATCCCACTGTCAGTGGCGGTGGGATTGACGGTGATGTCACCCTGGAGCAGGGCGCCCTCGTCAATGTGTGTCTCGATGACCGGAGCCGTGTTGTCGACCCGCAGGACGCGTGTGACGTTGTGCTGGGTGCCGTCCACTGTTGCCTGCGCGGTGATAGTGTGCGTGCCGTCTATTGCTGTCGTGGTGTCCCACGCGTGGCGAGCGCCGGTGAACGCGTCGTTAGGAATGTCGAACGTCGCGTCAAAGAAATCGTGCTTGCCTGTGGAATCGCCCATGCGCAGCCATTGTGTGGCATCGGAGTATCCGCGTGGGGTGAGCGTGCGTCCGTCCGGCAGGATCAGTCGCAATGCACGCACATCGAAATCGTCGTTGTTTTCGTTCTCGTCGATCCCGGGTTTGGCTTTGGTACCCGCGTAGATCGAGGCGGTTACGGTCTGTCCGTCCATGTAGACCAGGGGCACGGGCGTTGAAATGGTCGTGATCTCGCTGTAGGTACCCTCATCGAAAATCGTCAGGATGTCGCCATTGGGGGCCAGCACGCCGTTGCGGAAGAACGTGTCAGTCTGCGTGGCTTCGAAGGCGAAGACCGGCTCACCTTCCAGTGAGGCTTCCGTCAGCACGTTCGTGCCATCGATCGTCATCGTGATTGACGAGGGGGCATCGGTCGCCGCAATCAGGTCGGTGGTGCCGGACACCCAGTCATTGTCGGCGTGGTTGATACGCAAGGGGTCAGTGGCTGCTCCCTGGATGGCAACTCGTACGGGAGCGGTGGTTTTGGTGAAGGTTCCGTCCGTGTAGGTCAGCGTGTAGTCGAACCAGCGTTTGCCGGTCATGTCAGCGGCAGGCACCTCGAAGGTGAAGTGCGTGACGTCTTCGCTGTCATGTGTCAAGTTGATCGCGCGCGAATCTTGATCGGCGCTTGACTTCATGTTCAGTGTCACCGTCTTGACGCTGGTGTTGTCCGTGATGGTGAAGTCGAATGTCAGTGGCTGGTCGGCGCGAACTGTGGATGGGGTGGCATCTGTCAGCGCCGGTTCCTGCGTGTCTGCGGCCAGCGCGACCAGGGGCCTGGGGAGCTGGGCAGCCATCAGTGTGCCCGGCGATGCCGGGTGAGTGCCAATGCGGCCCTGTGTGGTGAGGTCGTCCGTGTTCACGCAGAAATGGAATCCCTTGTTGTATTCGACCTCTTTGCCGTTCATGTTGTAGTAGGCCCGGTTAATGACCGTGCCGGTATTCGTCTGGATCTGCATGCCGCGAGCGCCACCATTGGCCATGCCACCTGAGTAGATTTCCACCAGGTCCTGGCCCATAGTCAGCGACGTACCCCACTGCTTGTTGAAATCGGCTGCGCCCAGATCATTGTTGTTGCCGTTCCTGATCCAGAACACCAGGGTTTTTCCGGGTTGGATCACGACGTTGTCAGGGGTGGAGGGCCACAGTGCCGAGCTCTTCGAATCGGGGTACAGGTAGCTGAGCGTGTAGTTGGAGAAATCGATGGGCTGGTCGGTGGTGTTGGCAATCTCAATGAACTCATAGCCATCTGAGCCGGACACGTTATCTGTGTCGGGTACGAGTTCGGTGATCATCAGAGGTGCTGCCGTGTCAGGTGCGTCCTGTGCCGACGTGGGGTCATCGGGGTCTGGCTGACCTGACTGGTCGCCCGGATCTGGCTGAGAGGTGCGGACGAACTGTTCGTCGCGGACAGTGCCAGGTGTTGCAGTGGCCTGCGACGCCAGCAACGTCATCGACTGGGTGTCTGATACGGCGAATTCTGCGACTTTGTTGGCTCCAACGGATCCGGCCGGGTAGTACGACCACGATTCGATTTGCCCGTCTTTGAGGACCCGGATTCCGCGCTCACCTTTATTGGCCATACCTGCCTGGCCGGTGATGCGCACAATCCTGGCTGTGTTGCTCATGGACCAGTTGGTGCGAAAATCTGCGTCCGTGCGAGCAAAGGAATCGAGGTTCTTCGCCGTGTAGGACAGCCACATGATGATTGTTTCGCCTGGGCTGAGGGTCAGGTTGGCGTCGTCAACCGTCAGTTGTTTGTCCTGGGATCGGTCATCGGAATCGGCGTAAGTGTAAGCGAAAGAGTACTTCTGTTCAGCAAGGTTGATCGCCGCATCCGTCGTGTTGTGGATTTCGAAGTATTCGTATTCGTCAGAGCCGGTATTGTCGGGCGCAATCTCCGTGATCATGAGCGGCGGAGCGATGGTCTCAGCCTGTGCCGGGCCACCGCTCCACACGCTCGTCATCATCAGAGCTGCCGCCACTCCCATAATGAGGGCACGAGGTCGAACTGAAAACATGTGTATGTACTCCATCAGTCAGCAAAAATCACTATGACTTCACTGACGCTAATGACGCAGTTCAACCACCCGGTAAACACTGCCTAACGTGTAGGTCTACCGGTGTGTGAGCCTTCTTTCCTTTATTCGAAAACCTTCGCGATCTGGGGACTTTGGTCGATGTAACCCTCCAGCACGCGGCGTGCCACGGCAACGGAATCGACCAATGGGTGGTTGGCCATTGCGCGCCATGCAAGGGTGCTGTCCCCCTGCGTTGCCGCTTCGATCACGAGTTCCTCACACCCCTTGACGGTGGTGATGAGTCCGAGTTCGGGACCGGTCACAGGCCGCACGTGCTGCGGATGAACTCCGTCAGCGTCGACGCGACAGGGCACTTCAATCACCGCGTCTTCGCGCAATTGCGGCACGATCAGATCACCGTCCGCATCCGAGTTGCCCACACCCAGGATCATGCGTGCGCGTGTGCCGGTGGTCAGCGAGTTCATCAAATCGAAGGCGACCTGCTGGTAGCCACCTGCGGCGATGTCTTCGTCACGACGGTTGGCGCGGTCTTCCTCATCACGGGATTCGGCCATGTAGGTCGCTTCGCGCTCGTCATGGACCCTGGTCCATGCGGCTGCGGCATCGTGGTCGCTCGCTCCGGCAGCTTCGTCATAGAAAGCGCTTTGCTGCTTGTCGAGGAATTCGCCGCGTGTAGCCTTTTCCTGCCTGATCCGGGCGACTGATTCGCGGTTGAGGTAGTAGTAGAAGAGGTATTCGTTGGGCAACATTCCCAGTGCGCGCACCCACTCAAAACCGATTGTGCGTGCCTCTTCGATGTGATCCAACGCGGCATCGTCGGCCAACAGGTCAGGCAGACGATCTGTGCCGTCCAGTTCCAGCGACCGCAGCCACCCTAGGTGGTTCAGGCCCACGTAGTCGAATGTGAGACGAGGATCGTCCTGGTCAACCCAGTGATGATCGATGCCTGCCGCCGCGCTGACACGGCGCACCAGTCCGATCGGCGTATCGCAAATACCAATCACACGGGAGCCCAGTTCGCGCCGCATCGCCTGAGTAATGATTCCGGCAGGATTCGTAAAGTTGATGACCCACGCATCGGGAGCCACCTCGCGCACTGCACGAGCCAGTTCCATCGCGATGGGCAGTGTACGGAACGCATAGGCATAGCCACCCACCCCGACCGTTTCCTGTCCGAGGATTCCTTCGGCCAGCGCAACACGCTCGTCAGTGACACGTCCGGCTGTGCCGCCCACTCGTATGGCTGAGAAGACGAAGTTGGCTCCCGTGAGGGCCTGGCGCAGGTCGGTGGAGGCGGTCAGTGTCGGTGGATGGGCGAAATCCATTCCGCGGATGACCGCCATCATGACGTCGAGCCTGCGCTGATCGATGTCATAGAGGGCCACTTCGTCGACGTTCAGGCCGCTATGAGGCCCCTTGCCCTCGCGTGCTGCTGAAAGAACTTCGATGATCTGCGGGACGCGGAATCCGCCTCCGCCTGCAATTACAAGTTTCATGCGCTGATCACTTTCGTGTTTGTTCCCTCAAGCTCTGCCAGTGAGGGGGTGGTGGATATTTCGGCGGTCGTCACAACACCCGTCAAGTCACTGAGATGGCACACGGTCAGCAGGCCTGATCCCGGAAACTTGTCCGATGACGCGACGGCGAAGGTTTGTTCAGAATGCGCGATGATTGATTTCTTGATGGGCACTTCCATTCCGGTCGAATCCATCAAAGCGCCGGAATGGCGGACACCCGAGGTGCCAACGAATGCGATGTCAGCTCTGATTGCCTCCAGTGCATGTTCAGTGAGGCTGCCGACCAGTGACAGGTAGTTTGTTCGCAACACACCACCCAGTACGACAAGCGTTGCTTCACATTCGCCTCGCAGTTCGTCTGCGACAGCCAGGGAGGCAGTGACAACGGTCACGTCGCGATGCCTGAGATGGCGGGCCACCATCACGCCGGTGGTGCCGATGTCGATGAGGACGACCGACTGATCGGGTACGAGGGCTGCAGCTGACCTGCCGATACGATCCTTCTCTTCGGCTGATCGCATAGCAACCGTGGCAAAAGGCAGGTCCTGTGTATCGTGAGGGGATTCGCTCAGGGCTCTAAAGCTGGGTACACCGCCGTGAATTCCGCCGCCGCGCACGCGCGTCAGTGCGCCTTGCTCATCCAGACGGTTCAGGTCGCGCCGAATCGTTGACTCGGAGGTGCCGAAGTGCTGTGCCAGATCGGATACTGACATACTGCCGCGGTCATGTACCAAGTCAAGGATTCTGGCACGACGCTGATAAGCCAACATAGTGCCAATTATAACGAAATTCTTTCAATTGTGAGCAATATTGGTCATTTGCAAGCACAATGCGCCGAAATATCGCTACAGTGTGATGAGAACAAGATCACGTTCAGTTCCACATTGGCAAGGAGGCATCCGTGGGCACTGTGTCGTCAGATGGATCAACCTGCGTCATTGGCCCTGTCTTCCTTGACGTTGTCATGTCGGGACTTGCAGGCCCCCCGCGCCCAGGTGAAGAACAATGGGTATCAGGATGCGCCATCACTGCAGGTGGAGCAGCAAACCAGGCCATCGCTATTGCGCGTTTACTTCAGGCGCCTGACACAGACGATTCCTCCCGTCCACGCCTGGTCACCACTATCGGCCAGGATCGAGCAGGTCATCTGGTGGCCGACATCCTGACCAGTGAAGGTATTGACCTGAGGTGGGCGAGCAGATGTGACCGCCAGAATGTCACGACGTCGCTGGCATTCAACGGTGACCGGGCAATGGTGACCTATGGCTCGGAGAGCGTCTCACTGTTGGCAGATGTCATCCAGGGGGATCACCCGGCCGCCCTCGTCGCTGACATGAATGCGATTAACGCCAACCACGACAGCATTGCTCAGTGGGGTGATGTGTGGGTGCTGGGCGATGTTGGTTGGGACCCAAGCGGGCAGTGGGATATCAACAATCTGCGCGGCCTTGACGTCACCGATGTGTTCACTCCCAACGAGACTGAAGCGATGCGTTACACACGCACCGACAGCGTCGAGGAGGCAGCCCGGGCACTGTCGAAGAAGGTGCCGCTGGTGGTTGTCACCTGCGGGCCGAGGGGAGCTGTCGCCTGCGATGGGACGGAGCTGTTCACGGTCCCGGCCCTGGATATCCCTGTTGTTGACCCGACGGGAGCCGGAGACGTGTTCTCAGCGGGCCTGACCTTCGCTCACCATGCGGGGCTCGCACCGCGCGCCGCAGTTTCCCTGGCAATCGCTGCCAGTAACTACACCGTTCGCTTCCCCGGCGGCTCATCCAGCGCGCCGACCGGCTCCGACCTGCACCACTGGGTCACGAGCCTTTCGCGAGACCTCACCAAGGGACTTGACCTGACTTTTCTTGATGTACTCAACGTTTAAATGACACGACCGAAAGGATGTAACACGATGAAGTATTCTTCTCACGGCTCGGCAATGGTTGCCGGACTGGCGTGCCTGGCACTGATGGCGGGGTGTGCTCCCAGCGGCGGAAACGGAGGCCAGACCAGTGGCGACTCCGGCTCCCAGTCGACGGCAGCATCCGAAGTATCAACCGATATTTCGAACGCCCCCGAACAGACACTTGTGGTGTGGGACCAGGAAGTGCGCGGCGGCCAGAATGAACAGATCGAGCGCCTCAACAAAGCGTTCATGGAGAAGTACCCGAACATCACCATCGAGCGCAACTCCCAGTCCTTTGACGATCTGCAGACCACACTGCGTCTGGCTCTGACCGGCGCGGATGCGCCTGACGTTGTGCAGGCCAACAACTCGCGTTCCATGATGGGCCAGTTCGTCCAAGCTGGACAGATCCAGTGCCTCGACCCCTATGTGGAGGCCTACAAGTGGAACGAAACCTTCGCTGAAGGCATCCTGGCGAACTCTTCGTACTCCTCTGATGCCACCAAGTTCGGTGAAGGCTGCGTCTACGGTCTGCCGCAGGTCGGCGAATCAGTGGGGATCTACTACTCGAAGGCCAAGCTCGCTGACCTCGGTCTGAAGGAGCCCACAACCTGGCAGGAACTGGCCGACCAGCTGCCGACCATCAAGGAAGCCGGTGAAACACCGCTGATGCTCGGTAACGTCGAGAAGTGGCCGGGACTGCACGTCTTCGGCGTCGTGCAGGGCGCACATGTGGACGCAGATACCGTGCGTTCGCTCGGCTTCGGTAACGCAGGTGCTTCGTGGAAGACACCGGAAAACGTTGCTGCCGCCACGCAGATCCAGGAATGGGCCAAGAACGGTTTCTTCAACGACGGCTTCAACGGCGCTGACTACGACAGCACCTGGCAGGATTTCGCTGGCGGCAAGGGCGTGTACCTGATTGCCGGTTCATGGCTCGCACCTGACCTGCTCGAAGCAATGGGTGAAGATGTCGGCTTCATGCTGCCGCCAATGGCCGAAGGAATGGATGCGCCGCAGACCACCGGCGGCACCGGATTGCCGTTCGCCATCACGTCAGCCGCCAAGGATGTCAACGTCGCTGCGGCCTACATCGACTTCCTGACGAACGCCGATGCGATGAAGGTTCTGGCTGAAACCGGAAACGTGCCCGTCAACGATACGGCTACCTACGCCGCCAACGAGAAGGGCGTCGTGGCCGATGTCATGAACGCCTTCGACACGTTGACGAACTCCGGCAACGTTCTGCCGTACCTCGACTACGCCACCCCGACCTTCGATCAGGTTCTTGGTGACGCACTGCAGGGACTGCTTGATTCGAAGATCACCCCTGACCAGTTCGTCGACACTCTGGAGACGGCGTACACCGAATTCACCAACCAATAATGCAGCCGGTCGCCCTCGTTCGTCTTTCATGATCAACGAGGGCGACCCATCCGCTTTTTATATCCGTTCGCGTGTACATTGAGGAGGCTTCGATGACCAACCACACCGGCGGTGCACAGACAGCGACCGCCACTAGTTCACGCCCCGCACGTGGACGCAACAGGTCACGCGCACAGTCACGGTGGGCCATGTCGATTGCTCTGCTGGCACTGCCAGTGCTGGTGTACGGCGCATTCATGCTGTACCCCATCGGTCGCGTCATCACCCTGTCGTTCTACAAGTGGGATGGCCTGGGCGTAGGAACATGGGCAGGGTTCAACAACTACGTCACAACATTCACCGACCCCAGGCTGTTGGACGCCTTTTGGCATGCTCTTGTCCTCATCATTTTCTACGCGGTGTTCCCACTGATCATCGGCCTCGTCCTGGCGACACTGCTGACACGCTCAAGCGTGCGCGGGCTCGGATTTTTCCGAACCGTCGTCTTCCTGCCACAGGTCATCGCCATGGTGGTGCTGGCCATTTCGTGGCGTGAAATTTACGCGCCCGACGGGCTGCTCAACCGTGTGCTCCGGGCGATCGGTCTGGGCGGACTTGCCAGGCCGTGGCTCGGTGACTACTCGACGGCGCTGATCGCCGTGGGCCTGATCGGCACATGGGTGTCCACCGGCCTGGTAACCGTCCTGCTCATGTCCGGAATTGCGCGCATCCCGCGCGAATACTACGAGGCAGCCATGCTTGACGGCGCTGGGTGGTTTCGCCGCTTCTGGTCCGTCACTATTCCAAGCGTGCGTGGTGAAATCCTCGTCTCACTGACCCTGACGGTGATCGCAGCGCTGAAGACATTCGATCTGGTCTACATGACGACATCGGGCGGCCCCGGCACATCCACAACCGTGCCGTCCTACGAGGTCTACAACCAGGCGTTCCGACTCGGACAGGTGGGAACGGCCTCGTCACTGGCGGTCGTACTAACACTGGTGATCTTCCTGATCAATCTGACCATCAACCTGTGGGGGGAAAAGGACCAATGAAAACTTCTCCCGCTGAAAAAGTTGTCAGCTACATCGTGTTGATCTTCTTTGCGCTGCAGTCCCTGATCCCCATTCTGTATGTCCTGTTCCTGTCGTTGAGTTCAGAGAAAATCAACGACTCGTCGTGGGGACACATCGAGAACTTCGCGAAGGCGTGGAGCCAGGGTAAGTTCTCGCTGTACATGAAGAACTCGGCGATGATCGCCGTGGTTGTCGTGACGTCGGCACTGGTGCTCTCACTGATGAGCGGCTACGTGCTCGGCATTTTGCGCCCGCCTGGCTCCAACGTTCTGTTCTACGTGTTCCTCCTGGGCATCATGGTGCCGTCCGAAGCGATCATCCTGCCGTTGTTCTACGATCTTCGCACCCTCGGACTCACCGACACGCTCTGGGCGGTGGCGCTGCCACAGATTGCGCAGTCACTGGCATTCGGCACATTCTGGATGCGCGCGTTTTTCCGCTCAGTTAACCCATCCATCCTGGAGGCTGCCCGGCTTGACGGCGCCGGTGACATCCGAATCCTGTGGTCGATCCTGCTTCCACTGGCACGTCCCGCAATCGTGACTCAGATTGTGCTGACGTTCATGTGGACGTGGAACGACTTCCTGATCCCGCTGGTCATGTCACCGACCGGCAGGATGCGCACCGCCCCGTTGAGTCTGGCATTCTTCCAGGGCCAGTACACCACCGGATCCACGCTCCTGGCAGCCGGAGCGGTTCTTGTTGCATTGCCTATGGTGATCCTCTTCCTCGCCCTGCAGCGCAGCTTCATTTCCGGAATGACCGAAGGAGCAGTTAAAGGCTGATATTTGACCGTGATTGTTGAAAAGAACTGGAGAATTTGCAATGAAGCACCTACTCAGATCGGTCGCGCTCGCAGGGGCGTGTGCGCTTCTGGTCCCAGGAATGATGTATGCGACGCCGTCCCTCGCGGCACCCTCGTCTGAGGCACCTGAATGGGCATTCGGCCACGCCCAAACCTCCTCAACCAGTGATCCAACAAAACTCGATGTCCTGGGCGTGTGGGCGCACCCCGATGATGACGCGTCCTTCAGTGCACCGTGTGGCGTGTGGGGTGATCTTGCCGATGTACGCTGCGGCATTATGCTGACCACGCGCGGCGAGGGCGGCTCCAATTCAGTCGGCTCCGAAGCCGGGCCGGACCTGGGCCTGCGACGTGAAAACGAAGACCGTGCGGCGCACGTACGTGACGGCACAGTTGATGTGTACTTCCTTGACCGGGTGGACTTCTTCTACAACACGTCCGCGCCGCTGACTCACCAGCTGTGGAACCATGACGAAACGTTGCGCCGGGCCACACAGGTTGTGCGTGAGACCCGACCCGAGATCCTGGTGACATGGCCCGCCTCCTTCGACGCAGGTCACGGCAACCATCAGGCCGCCTCGATGTTGGCATGGGAAGTGGCGCAGGCAGCTGCTGATCCCAACCGTTTCCCTGAACAGCTCAGCGGACCCAACGCGGTTCAGCCCTGGCAGGTCAAGAAAGTCACCGAATACGTCTTTGACTTTGGCAACACCACCAAGCTGCCTGATCAGGCCAACTGTCTGGCTGGCTACGCCGGAATCGAGGGACGTCCCTACACCGTGGCCGGAACGTGGACAGGATACGAATCTGAGTACACGTGGGTGGAAGGCAACGTGCAGGGACAGCCTGCCGGAACACCCAAGACCTGGGCGCAGGTTGGCGGTGAAAACGCCAAGGCTCACGCCACTCAGGCCCGCCTGATGGAAAAGACCGTTGTCGACAATCGATGTACACGCTTCCTGGTGGGTAGGTCGTGGGTACCGATGCAGGAAAACGGCACCGAAGGTGGCGGCGATGATCGTTCCATCCTCTTCGGCGCATCCCTGCCCGACCCCAGCGGCATGCCACTGGGCACACTGATGTATGGATCACCGGAAGCCCAGATGGTAGCTCCCGGTGAATCGGTCGACGTCACTGTCACGCTCGTGGCTGGCGAGCAAGCAATTCCGGCCGGCACCGTCTCGATTGACGTCCCCGAGGGGTGGACCGTCAGCGACAAACAGGCAACAGGTGAACTGGCGTCCGGTGACTCAACCGATGTCACGTTCACTGTGACCGCCCCTGACTCCAGTGCCCTCGGCACGATGCGTCTGCCGATCCGTTTCGCCTCAGATTCAGCCGAGATGACGGGCTACAACGAAACCCATGTTGACGTGGTGGCCCCGGTCAACGGCCGCTTCACGCGTGCCGGCAACGCCGCCTACTACGATCAGTGGACCGAAGATTACAACGTCTTTGTCTACGGCCAGTCACCGGCGCGGCGCGCTATCGGTGCAGGTGAATCGATCACGGTTCCCGTGACCGTCACAAACCGTTCCAGTGAAGCGCAAAGTGGCACGGTGGAGCTAACGGTTCCGGAAGGATATGCACTCAACCAGCCGTCACAATCATTCGATGCGGTCGCACCGGGTAAGACGGTGACGGTGGAGTTCATTCTCACTCACACTGATCCTGCTGCCGTCGGCAACACGATTGACGAGGTCACAGCCACCACAACCGCTGGAACATCGGTTTCGACCGAGAAGCTCGAACTGAATGTCGTGCCGACAACGGTGATCCCCAAGTTGGCGAAGGCCCCTGCTCTGGATGGTGACGCGTCAGCCTACGGCAGCACGCCGATCAGCGTTGCCGCACGGTGGGAAGGCGAGGAGTGCTCCTCCGAGGCTGACTGCGGCGGCACGTCACAGGCATGGCTGGGATGGTACGACGATGCGCTGTACGCTCTGGTCGATGTGGTCGACGAGCAGGCCTCAGCGGCGGCAACACCTGACCGCTGCTTCGGTCACTGGCTGGTTGACTCCGTCGAATTCCTGCTCGACCCGCTCGCACCGTCCAACGACACGTCCACCACGTTCAAGCTCGGTGTTTTCCCATTCACTGACGACCCTGACGGCCGGAACGGCAACGGCGCGAACGGCCCATGCTGGTCGCGTGACGCTGACCATCATCAAGGATTCTCCACAGGACCTTTGGCGGAAACTATCGAGGGTGGCCTGAACGCTCCCGACGTTGAAGTCAAGGCATTTGCCCCACGTGACGATTCGGGTGCCTACACGGATGGACACTACAAGCTGGAAGTCAAACTGCCGTTGGCAAACCTGCCGGCAGCAATTGGCCCCACGTCCACTGCACCGACCGGAGATCAGGCCAGCAATGCTGTCAACCCGACCTACCTGGGCTTCAACATCACGCCGTACGATTCCGATACGCCTGACTTCGTTGGCCAGACCCGTCTGGCCTGGTCGGCTTTCGGATCTCAGCAGTCTGAGCCGTACCGGTGGGGTCACGCCTACCTGGACGGGTACGAGCCTCCGACGGACCGTTCCCATGAAGCTGGCGATCCCATCATTCCTGACAGCGCGCTGGACAGTATTGATTCACCTCAAACGGTGTTCCAGTCCGCTACACGAGGCGTGCCGATTGCAGGTCTGATGCCCGCCGCCGATGTCACCGTGGCTCCGAGTATCGATGCCGAGGCCATCCGCGTTCCGCTGTCGGGAACTCAGGCCGGCACGGCGCGCGCCTTCCTGTGGAAAGGGGATCCGTCCTTCATTCCGGTGTGGACGTCCAGCTGCGCGAACTCCGCGCACAACTTCGACGCATGTTCACCTGATGACGGGGCAGCGATGCCGTGGCAGCCGAATATGGGTGGCAGGCTCCTGGCCAGCGCTCAGGCCGACGTGGGGAGCACCGACATGACGATCGAGCTGACCGATGAGATTCGCGCAGCACTGGGTACCGACGTTCACCTGCTGGTGTCCTACCGCAACGGTGACACTGTCAACGCGTGGGCCTACCCGATAGTGGCAAAGAAGGCCGGTGACACGCCCACACCCAAGCCGGATACCGACAAGAAGCCCGGCGATCAGGATGGGCAGCGTGGCGGCGACGCCGATCAGGGCGATCCGAACGCAGCCGGCCGACCAGGTGGCGTCGCACGAACCGGCGCGTCAGGTAGCGCACTCATCATGCTCGCAGCGTTCGGCGTGGCCGGAGCTGCAGGGCTGGCAGCATCGCGGCGGCGACACTAACGCTGATCGCGACGCATTTGAGCAAGGAGGTTGAAGCCGTTCGGCCCGTACCACACGTCGATATCTTCCGGGATGTCATGGAGTGCTTCGGGCCGAAGCGGCGTCAACGTGCCGTGCGAAAGCATTTGCTCAAACTGAGTCAGTGATCGGATGGCGATCCCGGCAACACGTTCCGGATATTTGCGGGCAAAGTCCGCATAGATTTCCGGGTCGTGTTGCCCGTCGTCTCCCACCAGGAACCATCGAACGTTCGGAAGTTCAGTGACCACGCGCTGCAGTTCGCGCCGTTTGTGTTCACGGCCCGAACGGAACCATGTATTGGCGGACGGCCCCCAGTCAGTCATCAAAAATGCTCCCTCAGGGAAGCCCATCCGCCCCAGGAAGTCCCGCATTGCGGGCAACACGTTCCACGCACCGGTCGACAGGTAGATAACGGGAGCGTGCGGCCGGTTAATCGCCTCAGCGTGCTGGTCACCTTCAGCCAGTTCGTTGAGCAGGCGCATCATTCCCGGCACCGACTGACGTGACGAAAAACGATCGACGAGGGCGTGCCGCAGCGCTATTGCCATACGTGGCAGCATCGACACCAGCACCGTGTCATCCAGGTCAGAGACGACCCCGACCCGCTCATCATCACCGATGATGCGGACTTTAACGGCGACGGGCTGGCCAGCACGAATTCTGCCCGAACGCTTCTCACGCTCAGGCGTGTCTTTCCTGTCGGGCTCACTTGCCGTCAAGACAAGATGCTCAATGTAGGACAGGTGGCCGCCAGCCGTTGAGGAAAGATTCTCCGGCACCAGCTGGTACAGTTCCTTACCTGCAGTGACGAACACCTGCTGGCCTGACGGCATGGTGGGGATGGCATTGATGCGCTGAAGAACTGCCCGTTGTTCGCGTGAAAGCTGAGTGCGCAGTCGGCGGCGCTCCGCAGTGGGCGTGACATCGGTGTGCGTATGTTCGTTGCGCACGTGATGCAGAATCGGAGCGTCGCCCTCGACAATTCCCAGGTGTGCCACGTCGCCGGCGTGCAGAACCTGAATCCACGCGTCATGCCAGCCGGGCGCAAGTCCATGGTCGCTCAGTGTCAGGTCGATGTAGCCTTCCGCGTTTGCGAAGCAGATGACGCGCGCCTTTCCCACGGTGATCAGGGCGGGTTGGCGTGGCACCTGCGCGTCGAAGAACTGTCGCCAGCCGCGCCTTTCGGCCAGCCATCGACGCTGATCATCTGTGCGGCTCATGAGGGCGCGCGCCAGGATGCGCACCTGCGTTGCAGAGCCGTACCCTCCGAATCCGACGACGGAGGGATAGAAACCTCCGAAGGCCAGTGCATGCGCCAAGCCGGTGGAGGCGAATTCGCTCACCGTATTCACTGCGCGCAACAAAGGCGCGAATGTGGCGCGGGCACCCTGGTTCTCGCGGCGGGCATCCCCTGTGTGCAGGCTGTCGGGTTGATCCCCTGTGTCCGGTTTAATCGTCGGATTCACCTTTCGTGTTGTGCTCACTGAGACGCGAATCAGCCTGCGAGGCGAGGGCGCGAACGGTTACCAGCGTACCAATGAGTTCCGCGGTTGCCCTCCGAACGACTGATTCGCCCACTCGTCCTTCGCGCACCGCGCGCACAATCGGAGCCGTGAAAGTGTCATCCGGGGAGGCCGGAGTGATCCAGTTGGTGCCTGCAGGCACCATCATGTCAACCGGGCACGTGTCGTAGGAGGTCCAATCGGTCATGATCATGCCGCGCCAGCCCCACTCGCCTCGGATAATCGTCTCCAGCAGTTCGGTATCTGCAGCGGTGTGACACCCGTTGACGCCGTTGTAACTGGTCATCAGCGTTGCGGCCGGGTGCACGCCGATCGCGACTTCGAAGGATTTCAAGTACAGTTCACGCAGCGCACGCTCCGGAATCAGCGACTGGTTGCGTTTGCGGGAGGCTTCAGCGTTGTTCGCCAGGAAGTGCTTGTAGCAGGCACCCACTCCCCCGCTTTCCAGGCCCTTCGCAAAATGCCCCGCCATCATGCCAGTCAGATACGGATCTTCCGAAAAGTATTCAGGGTGGCGCCCGCACAGGGGGTGGCGATGCAGATTCATGGCCGGTGCCAGGATCACGTCAATCCGGTTGGCGTGGGCTTCCTGGCCGATCACCCGACCGACTTCCTCAGCAAGATCCACGTCAAATGTGGAGGCGAGGACGACCGTCGTCGGCATCCCGATGTTCGGTTTCCTGATGTTGACACCGGAATTGCCGTCAGCCACTACGAATTCAGGCAGGTCAACGCCCGCGACGGTGGCCATGATGCCGGCAGCGCCTGTCCCTTCCATCCCCCAGTCGTCTCGCGAACACACCAGCAGCCGCACACACTGATCCACGTCGAGCTGTCTGGCCAGGTCAGCTGCCGTGGCCCGCCCTGCCGCCACGTCGTCAAATGTGACTGGGGTGTCAGAAGGCAGGGCTTCCTCCAGTCCGTCACGCGAGGGGACATGGCGCACGGGGATAAAACCGGGAGTATCCCTGATTCCGCTGCGCGTGCCCTGAGGCCAGGTGTGGGACGGATCGCGCCGTGAAAGCGCAGTGACCGGCTCAGGTGCGCGCATTACTGGGTGCCCGTGGGCAAGAACCCGGTCAGCGTCAAGACGGAACTGGCAGGTCTGGCCGGCATCGGCCGCGTCGTGTCCGACAAACAGGGTGTACTCACCTTCCGTCACGATCCAGCTGGACACCTCTTCATCCCACACACTCAGGCGGTCAGCGCCAACGTCCAGGTGCACGACATGTGATTCACCTGGCTCAAGGAGTGGCGTTTTCGCAAATGCCACGAGTTCACGTTCAGGTGTTTCGATCCGCTCATGTGGCTTGCGCACGTAGGCCTGGACGACGTCCCGGCCGGCACGCTCCCCCGTATTCGTCACTGTCACATCGATTTGCGCATGCGGGTGGCCCCCCTCGTCACTGTTGATCGTTGCCGAGGGCGTCAGGTCGAATGTGGTGTAGCTGAGTCCGTAGCCAAATGGGTAGGCCGGCTCGGCGTCGAATGTGGAATAGAAGCGGTAGCCCACATAGATGCCTTCTTCGTACGCCGTGTCGATCCATGTGCGGTGTTCGGCGTTGTAGCGCGTCTTTCCACCTGCACAGTCGTAGAAGTTGACGTCGGCGGGCAGGTCCGCGAGTGCCCGTGGCCACGAATCTGACAGGCGGCCAGAGGGGTTCACTGCGCCCGACAGGACGCGTTCGATGGCGGGGCCGGCCAGCATACCTCCCACTCCTGCAAGGATGAGCGCATCGACCGGGTAGGTGTCCATGAAGGACACGTCAATGGGGTACGGAGTGTTCAAGATGACGACGTTGCGGTCGAACAGGTCGCATACAGTGCGCACGAGCGTGTCCTCGGCGCTGTCAAGTCTGAATTCTGCCTCATCTGAGCTGTTGTCCGTGTTTTCTCCGCAGGGGCGGGTGAGCACGATAATGCCGGTGTCGGACAGTGCGCGGGCGCGATCACGCAGGTCACGTGGTGGCAGATCGTTGGTTCCGGTGCGGTAGAAACAGGCCAGTTCCTCGTTGAGAGTGAACGTGTCGGATGCTTCGATGGCATCACGCAGCCGCACCGTGTAACGCGGGTTGATCCTGCCTGCCCCGACGATGGCGGTGCGGAAGGCGTGCACGCCTGCTCCGAACAGGTTGAGTGTGCCCGAAGGCAGCGGCAACGTGTTGCGCCGGTTTTCCAGCAAGACGATTCCTTCTTCGGCGGCGCGCAGGGCGATGGCGTCGTGGTGTGCGAACGCTGGATCGGGGGCAGTGTCGGGCAGGGTGGTCAGCGTGAAGCTGGTCGGTTCCATCACCGTGCCGTTCAGGTCGCGAAATCCCCGGACCGTGACGCGGTGGCACGTTCCTCGCTGGGTGAGCACGCCGAATACTGTGATCCCCAGGTGGGTCACGCCCCGGATAGCCAGAACGTCAGCCAGCACGTACGGGGTTGGGGAGCCGTCCAGGAAAACATCGCCCGGATGTTCCTTGTCGATCTGCGTGCTGAATGCCAGTGAGACACAGCCTTGAAGGGAGCGGTCCAGCATGAACATCTGGCCGTCGGGATCATCGATATCGACGGTGATTCCCTCGGACGGGATGCGCAGCGTGGGTGCGGACGGTGTTGGAGTGACAGCCATGTCAGGTCCCTTTCACAGGTCAACAGGATCAACAGGATCTGTCACTAGCTTATCCACGTGCGCTCATGGCGCACACTTTAATGTGGGTCACCCTCACTGTGAGAATCGTTGGAAGTGTGATCGTCAGGCGTCTGCCCGTTGGACGCTGGTTCTTGGGAGGCTGGCTCCTCGGGTGAGCTCGAGGCCGTGTCTGAGTCTGCGCCTTCGTCTTTTGACGAGTCTGCGATCAGTGGTTCGGCTTCAGCGCGCAGCACGTCGCGACGCAACCTGGGCAGTCCGATCAGCATGACCGCGACCATCACCCACCCAAAGGACACGGTAACGAGGAAGCCGCCGTGAGCGCCGGACGCATCGATCACGCGGCCACCCAGCGTCGCCCCCACCGACACACCGATATTCATTGCCGTGGACATCCACGTCAATCCCTCAGTGAGCTGTGAGGAGGCTACGACTTTCGACACAATCGCATTGACGTTCGTCATGGTCGGCGCGATTGCCAGTCCCGTCACGAGCATTGCCACGCCAAGGGCAAGCAGGGAGTGCGCCAGCAGGAATGTTGACACACCGATGGCGAGTGCCAAGATTCCGATGGCAAAGAGTTTCCACAGCGCAGTGGTCCAGTGACGTGCACCGTAGAACAGTGCAGCCGTGAACGACCCCATTGCGAAGAAGCCGAGCAGCACACCGGCAAGCTCAGGGTGAGCGTGCTCTTCGGTGAAGGCCACCACTGCCACATCGTTCGCACCGAACATGACGCCCGCACCGATGAAGGTGAGCACCAGGATGATGATGACAGGGTTGAGAAGGACGGTCGGCTGGCGCACGCCCTTGATTTTCGGAGTCGGGGTCGGCTCGCTGGCGCGCTGCGGAAAGAACCCGATTGAGCCGACGATGATGAAGAACACCGACAAAATCAGACCCGTCCCCGGATGGAGCGCTGTTCCCAGCAGCGTGGCAACGATCGGTCCGATGACAAAGACAACCTCGTCAACTGCAGCTTCAAATGCGTACGCGGTGGTGAGCTGTTTCGGCGTGCGCACCACTTTTGCCCAGCGGGCACGTACCAGTGCACCGGGTGAACCCCACGTTGCGCCGGACAGCCCGGCGAAGATGAACAACACCCACGAAGGGGCGTGCAGGACGGCGGCACCAAACAGTCCGATGGTCGCAAGTGCCGACACCACCAGGGACGGCACCATAATCACAGCCTGGCCGCGTTGATCGACCAGGCGGGCAAGTATCGGGGCGCAGATCGACAAGGAGACGACGGAGATTGCACTGACCGCGCCCGCAAGCGTGTAGTTGCCGTACATGCCTTTGACCAGCAGAATCGTTGAGATTCCCATCAATGACATGGGTGCGCGCAGCACCATACCAGCCAGTGAGAATTTCCATGCCCCTCGGATGCGCAGCAAATCAGCGTAATTCGAGAGCACGATTCACTATCCTAACCGTCTGCAGGCGGGTCAGCACCACCATTTTTGGCCAGATTCGTCACCCAGACGGGTATAGAATCACTGCTCTGCCGGCAAGTTTGCAGGCCGGGCCCGCCTCACCTTCATTCCAATCTTCCGGCAGCGTGCAGCAGCGCCGCATCAAGCCTTACGTGAGTGCTTCGCTCACCACGTCACGCGCAGCGTCCTGAACCTTCGCAAGGTGGTCATCGCCCTTGAACGATTCGGCGTAAATCTTGTACACATCCTCGGTTCCTGACGGGCGGGCAGCAAACCACGCGTAGTCAGTGGTCACCTTCAGGCCGCCGATTGCCGCATCGTTGCCCGGTGCGCGCACCAGTTTCGCGGTAATCGGGTCGCCCGCCAGCTCCGTTGCGCTCACATCGTCAGCAGCCAGGTTCTTCAGCTTGTCTTTCTGCTCCCGGTTCGCGGGCGCATCGACACGCGCGTACGACGAGGCGCCGAAGCGTTCCACCTGCTCAACGTGAATGTGCGAGGGCGACTTGCCTGTCACCGCCATGATTTCCGAGGCGAGCAACGCCAGGATGATGCCGTCCTTGTCGGTGGTCCACACGGTGCCGTCTTTACGCAGGAACGAAGCTCCGGCCGATTCCTCACCGCCGAAGCCCACTGACCCGTCCAACAGTCCGGGCACGAAATACTTGAAGCCCACGGGTACCTCGATCAGCGTGCGATCCAGTGATTGGACAACACGGTCAATAAGGGAGGAGGACACCAGGGTCTTACCGATCGCTGTGGACTCTGACCATCCGGGGCGGTGCGTCAGCAGGTATTCGATGGCGACCGCCAGGTAGTGGTTCGGGTTCATCAGGCCGTCAGCGGTCACAATGCCGTGACGGTCTGAATCTGCATCATTGCCGGTGGCGATGTCGTAGGGGGTGTGCCCGTTGGCATCGGGCGTCATCTGATCACGCAGGGAAGCCATCGCGTAGGGAGATGAACAGTCCATGCGGATCTTGCCGTCCCAGTCCAGCGTCATGAACGACCAGGCCGGGTCGACTTTCGGGTTGACCACCGTCAGGTCCAGATCGTACTGTTCAGCGATTGCCGCCCAGTAGTCCACCGAGGCGCCACCCAGCGGGTCTGCTCCGATGCGGATCTTCGCTTCGCGGATTGCATCCATGTCGATGATCGTGTCGAGCTGGCGCACGTAGTTCGCCAGGAAGTCGAATGTGCCCACACATTCGTGGCTGTACAGGTCAGTGTCGAGGACGCGCGGGATGGAGCGCCATCCTTTTTCAAGGAGCTCGTTGGCTCGCTGCGCGATCCACGAGGTGGCATCCGTGTCAGCCGGGCCACCGTGAGGCGGGTTGTACTTGAAGCCACCGTCGCGCGGCGGATTGTGGGATGGGGTGATGACGATGCCGTCAGCCAGTCCGTCACCACTGGTGCGTAGATTTTCGGGCGCACCGTTCGCATTGAGCACGGCCAGGGACAACGCGGGGGTCGGCGTGTAGGAATGACGCTCGTCAACCTTGATCTGCACGCCTGCAGCGGCAAGCACCTCAACGGCGGTTTTCCATGCAGGCTCGGACAGCGCGTGAGTATCGCGCGCAATGAACAGCGGGCCGTTATATCCCTGGCTTTCGCGATACTCCACGATGGCCGCGGTGATCGCGACGATGTGCGCCTCATTGAATGCGCCATCGAGTGAGGATCCACGGTGCCCGGAAGTTCCGAACACGACGCGTTGGTCCGGATTGCTGACATCCGGCTCAATGTCGTAATACGCGGAAAGAAGTTCTTGAACGTCGATCAGGTCTTCTGGTAGGGCAACTGTGCCAGCTCTTTCATGCATGACTCCAGTGTGTCACTGATCGGTGCCACCTGTCGCCCTATTTCAGCTTTCGGCACGTGCCTACTTGGTTGCCGGATCATCTCCATCAGTGGGATTAATAGGCGTTTCCAGGGAGGATTCACCTGAATCAAGGTTCTCATCAGCAGCAACTGCTCCGCCTGCAGCATCGGTTGCATCAGCGGCGGTGGAGCCTGCCTCGTCAGTGTGTGCCGGCGGAACGACCGGCTTGGCTGCGGCAGCCTGCTCAGCCTGCTGGCGACGCGAATTGCGCGCCCACAGCAACGCGGCGATGGCGAGGACAACCAGCAGGAGGCCAATCAGAACGTACGGCAGTACAGTTGCGCCGGTGTTGGCCAAAGGTGACGACGCGTTGAACGTATTGATGACAGTAGGCATCTGAACTCCACTGAGACGGTAGGCTGAGTACTGATAACAACCACTCTACGACGAAAAGGCAATGACGCGATAGAGGCTCATCAGTGCCATTGGAGGTTAACGAAGACAATGGGTTGGATTGGTTCAGTTGAACACAATAACTGGCTATCGGCACAAATGCGCGCCCTCCTGGAAGAGGCGAAATGCACGATGGCATCCACCGGGTTTGCTCACCTGACCACGGAGGGGGACGCTGACACGACCCGACCAGTGGAGCTCGCGGTCACCTCGCGCATGACCTACGTGTACTCGTTGGGTGTCCTGATGGGAATCCCCGGTTGCCGTCGCTTCGCAGACCACGGGATCCACTGCCTGTCGACACATTTTGTGGATGAGGCTCAGGGCGGCTGGTTCACCGGCCTCACACACGACCTGGATGCTGAGGGCAACGCGGTCCCGTGGGAAGGCCCCTACGCCGATATGAAGTCGCAGTTCCACCACGCGTTCCTGATTCTGGCGGCTTCCGCGGCCACAGTCGCCAACAGGCCCGGCGCGCTTGAACTTCTCAACGCTGCGCTGCACGATCAGGAGCGGTTCTGGCTGGACAAGAACGGGTTGGTGCACGATTCGCTGACCGCTGACCATAAGCCGACCGACCGTCTGCATGCGATGGATTGCCTGCTGCACACCGCCGAGGCTTACCTTTCAGCGGCTGAGGCCACAACCGATCCACTGTGGATTGAACGCGCCGAAGTGATCGCGCAGTTCGTCAACGAGCAGGCGTCGTCTCACAACTGGCGCCTGCCCGAATACTACGACGCGCAATGGAAACCGCTGGATCATGTCCCCTCCGGTTTTGACGACGGTCGGCGCGTGTACACCGGCTACGTCATCGGCCACTCGATGCAGTGGGCGCGCCTGGCTGTCCATATTCGCGCCGCACTGCGCTCGATGGGTCGCCAGCAGCCGGATTACCTGTTCGAAATGGCACAGGAGCTTTTCCACCGCGCCCGCGTTGATGGATGGCGGCGCAACGGAAAGCCCGGTTTCGCACTGACCGTGTCCGCAGATGGCGAGCCTGTGGATACGCACCACCTGCAGTGGGTCGTGTGCGAAGGTGTGTGCGCTGCGCTGGCGATTCGCCGCGCAATGCTCGATGACGGTGTCAACCCTGCTGAGGTGGAGAGCTACGAGCACTGTCACCGTTCCTGGCTCGACTTCATCAACGACTACCTGATCTTGTCTCCTGGCAGGTGGATTCGCGCGCTGGATGAGAACAACGAACCGGCTTCCGAGCCGATCGCCTCACGCCTGGATGTGTACCACGCAATCCAGACATTGTTGATGTCACGCGTGCCGCTGTGGCCGCCGTTTGCCTCGGCAATTTCGCGCGGTCTTCTGGATCATCCGGAGGAAGCACCTACGGATCGGCGTTCGTGGAACATTTTCAAGCATCGCTGGTAGGCCAGTTCGACTTTCGCGCGCGGCGCGTGATGCGGGTGGGTCACCCTCGTTCGTCATCATCATTGACGAGGGGACCAGCGCGTTAGTGGTGCCGTGGTGTTGACATCGTTACGTGTTTCACTGCTGTTTCAGATTTTCATCTGCGCGCCCGAACAGGTACACTAGGCGGGCTGGGAGGGCTGACCGAGCGGCCGAAGGTGACGGTCTTGAAAACCGTTGTGTCAGCAATGGCACCAGGGGTTCGAATCCCTTGCCCTCCGCGGGATTTCCCGAAAATGGCGCTTCACCTCGGTGATCACTGTTTTCGGGATTTTTTCCAGCTACGTGCCGCCGCGCCGGGAAGTTTGCCCGGATCGTGAGTCTGCGTATTTGTGGCACGGGCGCAAGCCCGGTAGACTCAAGCGGTACTTGGAGACGTCGCATAGTCCGGTCGAGTGCGCCTCCCTGCTAAGGAGGTAGGGGTTCACGCCCCTCGCGGGTTCAAATCCCGCCGTCTCCGCAAATGCCCCGCTGTTTCGTTGGAACGGCGGGGTTTTTCGTTGGCATGACAGGGTTTCGCTGTAGCTCGTGCCTACGCGTGTGACTGCAAATTACGCCCGGTTTCGGGCCACCTTGAAGGCTTTTTTAGACACACAGTAGTCACAGGCTGAAGCTTGCAGTCGAGGTTGGAGCCGCTGGTCGAGACAGCCGGAGGGCTCCCGATCAGCCACTCAAGGTAGCCTGATGGTTTGCGATCAACCGGTCAAGGTAGAGATCAACCGGTCAAAGTAGCCGGAGGGCTGGCGATCAACCGGTCGAGGTAAGAGAGACCTCGCTAAGAGTCTCATCATGTGAGAACCGCATGATGGTGCCAAAAAGTCGGGGTCTTCCTTCTACACGAGACGTGCATTCAGCGCTCTTACCTTGACCCGTTGACTCAAAAGCCCCTCATCGACCTTGACCCGTTGACGGCACACTCGATCGGAGGACCATGCTTCGACCACCTGCCGCGCTTCTCCCCACTTGTTTTCACGAGCTGAAACTAGATCCGCAAGAGATTGTTACTCGCACATTGGGACAGACTCCCACGGACTTTTGCCTCAGAGGCAATCAATCATCCGGTGGTGAACCTCGATGGAGTCAAGCGGACGTAAATTGCTCGACCTCCTCAACTGAAACTCACGAGAGTTAATCGACTTTGACCTGCCTCCTTGCGTTGGGCAGGTCGCATGCGGCATCGAACATCCAACAGCTCCCGTATCACGCGACATACGGGAAACAACTCTTCGAGATGACAAACCAATAAGGTAGCAACCTTCGGCAAACACTGATACCGCGCACGGAGCGAGAACTCTCCCCAAGATTCAGCGACGTTGGCACGCTCATCACCGCGATGGCTTTTGTATGTATGACGAAATGCGATCTTTGAAGGCCACGTTCCACGCTCTGGGTTCGCTGCAAGTTCTGTTGTAACGACAGGCATTCGGTCGCGCCACAAATATCTGAGTCTAAGTTAACCAGCCAATTTTTTGCGTTCTCTCACCAGGCGGTTTTCGATGATCCGGTCGAGGTCTTCTTGAATGGTGACCGGTTTGAATCCGCCTGTGTTTTCTTCCGAAACATCGGTGTTGCCCTCGCTGGGCGCGGTTGAATCAGACATGGTCTGTTCCTTTCTTCCCGTTTATGGCTCGTCAGCCTTGTTGGTCCAGCCAATGGTCTCCGGGCTGTTTACGGAGCGCCACAAGGGTGGGCATAACAAAACCCCGCACCAACACCGATGCGGGGCAAAAATTAAAACAAGAGGCGCTTAGAGCTTACCTTCAGATTTCAAACGACGATACTCCCTGGTCAAATCTGAAGTATCGAAAGGCAGACCACGATCTAGGCATTCAGAAACCCTATTCCCTACCCAGTCCTTCTCAGGGCCCGGCCGAGGAATACAAATACCCATTTCTTCCTCTTCAGCTTTGATTTCAGCATCCGTCATTTGACGCGGGTTATTCCATTGGAATGTGCAAGGATCCTGCAAAGGAGACGCGTATTTTCTTATCATTACTGCTCACCTCCAAGATACTTTACAAGAACAACCTTCTTGTCGCCCTCATCCACAATCCTATTCAATTTCGGTTTACCACCGCGTATGATCAGGATCTCTTCCTCGCTGAGAATAACGGAGAACTTGCTGATAGCGGCGGCGTTGGTTCCTTTCGGGAGAAGTAGCCGAATCAGGAACCGTGGCTTACTCCCGACTTGCACGCCGCCGGGCTTCAACGAAGCCGCGATATACCCTTTGTGATCGTGAATCTCGCCAATCTTTTGATAAAGCTCTTCCATATCGTGAGCACCAAATGTTGCGAAAGGTGCCATGCGGTCAACTGTCATGGCGCGTGTTGCAGGGGGCGCCAAGGCACCCCGAGCATCATGAAATACGGCGCAAAAATGCCGTAATAGGTAATATTGCGGCATGTCCATGCGTGAGATGCGCACCAAGCTGGCCGAACTCGCCGCTTACCAAAACGGCATGTTCACAGCCGTGCAAGCCACGTGCCTAGGCGCCACTGGCAACCGACTCGCTCGCGGAGTCAGGTTGGGCAGACTGGAGAGAATTGCATCAGGCGTCTATAAATTCGCCGGCACACCACCCATCGTGTATGAGGACACCTACGCCGCATGGCTCGCAGCTATACCCGCAGTCGAAGCATGGAAGCGCGAAAACACGCTCTACCCAAACGAAGCCGTCGTCGCAGCCCAAAGCGCCCTCGAACTCCACGGACTCACCTACTACGCCTACCCTAAAACTTGCCTTGTCACAACCCACCGGCACCGTACCCGCGCCCGCCATATCTACTACTGTCAACGTAACATCGCACACCTGAACATCGAGCGCATTGACGGGATGCCCGTTATGACACTCGAAGACGCACTAGCCGACATGTATTCGCTCGTCCCCGACGCCGACAATCTTGGAACTGCGATCGACATGCTCGCTGAGATGGGCAAAGCCACCGCCCCTGCGCTTCTCCGACAAGCATTCGCGCGGCATCCTAGAACCACGTTGCCAAAAGGACTCGACTTGTAAGTGGACATGTACCCCGCGTAACTGCATTCGCCCAAAAACTGGCTACACCCTTACGCTTTGCAACGAGTCCGGCAGTGCAAATACCAGGTTCCGATGCCTGTTCATTTCTAATCTCGTGAACATGTTCCTCCAATCACTATGGGAGTGCGGGTTGCGGGGCATAAAAAACCACCCAGCCTGAAGGGGGGGTGGCGTAGTCGAGCGATCAAGTGATATAATCGAGGTGTTAGGCGTTCAGTGTGACACTGTAGGGTGACATGTTGAACGCCTATCGTACTTTCATGAGCCTTTCTGTCCCGGTAAGGACATAAACGCTTCCTCTGCCAAATCGTTTTGACCGCGTGAGTATGTCGATGAGAGAAGCATCGTCCATTTGGTCATTTTCGTGGTTATCAAATATGACACGCCGGCAATCGCTCTTCGTTCTCAGTGAACGCAAGTGGGATTCAATCGTGTTCGCGGAACCCGCTTTAAGTAAGGTTTTTAGCTCGATACCGCCAGCAAGATCAGATAATCCAACAGTTACTGTTTCATTTCCACGTCGAATATGCAGTTCGTCCTCGATGAAGTGACACTGAACGCCACATAGCCTTAATCGTTGGGCTGTTCGTAGCTCATGCGGACGTTCTTTAAGAATCTCCTGCTCGACCCCCGGTGACGCGAACGTGATTTCTGGTAGCTCACCGGTGTTGAGCCAGTGCCGATCACGCCAACGCATCTCAGCAAGCTCGATACTGCATTTCCACGACTCATAGTCACGAAGCTCCTCACCGCCCCTGGCGGCCAGCGTCTTCTTATACGCGTCGTACCGTTCGCGCGTCGTCATAGGCGCAACAGTGTCCGCGCACGCTTTATACCGCGCATACAAGCCGTCAGGATCATATCCGGCTAAAGTCTGTTTTCCCCACGATGGAACGATCCTGCAATCACAATCCGAGTGATACTGCATTTCCCGTCCAGCCGTTTTCTCACTGGTATACGCGAACCCTCTCGACGCGAGCATCAGGCAGAACTCGCACGTCTCGCCCCTCGGTACCCTCGCCCATCTCGGGCTGGTCGGATCCAGGCGCATGTTCCGCTGAGTCGTCAGGCGCGCAGCTGAATGAATCATGTCGGCTACAAGCTGCTGCGCAGTATCTACATTCGTAATGTCGGGAAGCAGATCCCAAATCGTCATCCCCGAGTGCACCTCGCCACTAATAACCTGCTTGTAGGTCAGGCCATTAAAGTCGGTGTTTGAGAAGCCGCCTTGAACCTGCCGCAGAGCCCGCCTCAGGTCGATCAGATTGTCGTGCTCGAATGCAGGCAGGTCAACGCCTGCTTTTTCCCACACGGTTCGCACAGCGTCGTAATACTCATTAGCTGCCTGTGACGCTACGGATGTGTAGTCCTTGATCACTTCTAGCGTGTCATCAGCGTTGCCGGCAACCTCCTCGACGAGGCCGCACGCGTACTCTGTGATCGCGTCGAGGTCCTGCTGGTAGTTTGCCCAGAGCCGGTCGAGTTCCTGCTGTAAATTACTGGGAATCTCCAACTGGACCTCCCTGCTCTATCTATTTTTCTTCCAAATCCGTTGCTTCCGATTCAGGCATACGCAAACTCACCGGAACCGCCCCTGTAAACTCGACGCCATCCAGACCCAAGCTTGTTGCCGCCGATTCTGGGGAGACTCCTGCACGGATCGCGACCCCTAGAGCGTCGAACTTTGCTTTTAACGGGCTCTTCACGAACGAGGGTGTAGCGCGGGTCTAAACCCTCCGGCTTCGAGCAGCGACCGAGCGATGTAGTGGGTGA